>CAZPTF010000243.1:0-1786 GCA_964589015.1 uncultured Anaerolineae bacterium | reverse complement strand
GAAGTTGGATAATCGGGAAAACCGCGTAACAATCTTTCTGCGGAAACATGAATGTGTTGTTTCATGGCTTCGACAGCCTGTTGAGGGTCACCACGGATGATGTGTTCGAGCAACTCCTCGTGGTCATGCGCGATTCTCGGCAACACCCCCAACTGGCTGGCTTCTGTCATGTACTGAGCGGTGCGGTTATGGAGCGAGCTAAAGACATGTTGCAGGACCTGATGACCGGAGACTTTGCAGATGTATTCGTGGAATTCGGCATCGAGCTGCCCGAAGGCCACAGCATCTCCGGAAGCAGCGACCTCGCGCATTTGCTGGATCAGTTCTCTGAGATATTCAATATCCGCGGGTGACACCCGCGTAATCGCGAGCTCAAGGGCGAAACCTTCCAATACACTGCGGAGGCTGTAGATCTCTTCAGTTTCTCGCCGGGTCAGCCCACGCACGAAAGCGCCGCGCCGCGGATAGCGGATAATCAGACCCTCCTGCTCGAGCAGATAAAGCGCCTCGCGCACCGGCGAACGGCTGAGGCCCAACTCTTTGGCCAACTCGCCCTCGACCAACCGCGCCCCCGGCTCGAGGCGGCCGGACGCGATGGCCTCACGGATCTTCTGAGCGGCGGTTTCGCTCAGACTCCTGACATAGATCGTTTCAAGTCTGGGTTCTTCCGGCACACTTCTCTCCAGTCTGTCGGCTCACCCACGCCCAGGGCGGAATGAAACCGAACCCCTGCTGCTCACTCAGAAACGACGACGTTCGATACGAATAGACTACTTTGCGGTATGTCCACCATCGACGACGAGACAATGTCCTGTGACCATAGACGAAGCCCGCGAGGCCAGGAAAATGAACGGGCCGACAATATCTTCCGGTCTCCCCAATCGTCCCAGCGGGATATTGCTCAGAAAATAGTTCATCGTTTCGGGTTTTTCGGCCAGCACATCTGCCAGAATGGGTGTGAGGAAATGGGTCGGCGCGACCGTATTGACCAGGATATTGTGTTTTGCCCACTCCAATGCCAGACAGCGGCTCATCGAAATGACACCACCTTTACTGGCGGCGTAGTTGATGTTCCCAGTCTCCAGGCCAACCATCCCCGCCACCGAGGCCATGTTGATGATCCGCCCGCCATGTCCCTGGGCGATCATTTGTTTGCCGGCAGCCACCGAGAAAAGAAAACAACCGCGCAAGTTGATCTCAATCACGCGGTCCCACACTGCGACAGGCATGTCCTCAGCAAGATAGCGTCCCGAGATGCCGGCGACGTTCGCCATGATGTCGATCTTGCCAAACACGTCCACCGCCCGTGCGATGGTCTGCCCAACCTGTGTTTCATTAGCGACGTCACACAGCAGACCGATGGCCTGCCCACCGGCGGCCTTGATTTGCTGAACAGTCTCAGCCAGATTGGCTTCAGCGATATCTACGAGCACAACGGATGCGCCATAGTCGGCGTACCCTGCGGCAATTGCCTGTCCGAGCCCTTTGGCGGCTCCGGTCACCACGGCAACCGATCCGGTCAGATCAAATAGGTCAGTCTTCAATGTCTGCAACTTGCTCCCGTGTGGGTCACCCACTTGATTTTTGGTATACTGTATACTATGCACAGTATACCACAACTGCGGGTTGTTGTCAATGACCCGAATTGCCGCATCAGAAATTCTACGCCGACGTTGCTACAAGTAGGGAGAAACAGCTGTTGTATGAGTCCACAAGCAAGACGCGAAGTATTCAATGCGGTACGCCCGCGTACCGCCAGCCAATCGTCCGGCCAGAACCATCGCAA
>CAZPTF010000242.1:0-6243 GCA_964589015.1 uncultured Anaerolineae bacterium | reverse complement strand
GTCCGCTGGCGACCACCTGGTACCTGGCGGACTCGGACGGACGCCATAGCACATCGAAGTCCCGGGCGCGCTTGTCCCCTTCGTTGCGTACACGTAGCGTCAGGTGCACCGTCTGCCCAACGCGCGGTTGTAGAGCGTCGGCCCACAGCTCCTTGATGCGCAAGCGGGCTGTCGGCTGTACGCAAGACCCGTTCACGTTGACCGTCACGCTCTGTGCGACGCGTTCTCCATTGGGGATCACTGCATTGGCGGTGAAAGTCTGGGTCTCACACAAGCGCACGGTTTTTTCCGCGTAGTTGTACACGATGGGCTGGTCATCCAACCAGGCTGCCTGGACGTTGCTCACACGTGCACGAATGGTCACCGATTCACCCGCGTTGATAGTAGTACGGTCCGCCCAGATCTGCACGAACGGGGGTGGCGTGGCGGTCGGAGTCGCCGTGGGTGGAGCCGGCACCTGAATCACGACTGTCAGCCGGGGGCCGAAGCGCTGCCCATCGGGCGACACCAACTGCCACATGCTGCGATACGTTCCCGGCGAGCTGGGGGCATACATGAGCACGGTCAGATCTGCCGGCGCTCCGCTGGGCGTCGCCGGCAGTGGCTGGAGAGTCACATCCGGCGGGATGTTTCCGCTCAAGTACTGGAGCGCATAGGTCTTGTCCCACGCACACGTCCCGCTGTTGCGGATGCGCCACGTCTTGTAAAAGGGACTGCCCGGAGCCAACACCGTGTAATCCGGTATCGTGACATCCACAATGAACTCGGCATTGGCGTTGCAGGTGGAAGGCGCAGGGATTGGTTCAGGCACGGGCGGGAAATTCCAGAGCTGCACATTGCCATCCAACGCGCCGGTCGCCAGGATTCTGCCATTCGGCATAAGCGCCATGCTGACGATCGCGCTATCAGGGGTGTGCAAAGTCTGGAGCAACACCCCATCTGCGGCACGGCGCACAGCAATGGTCAGATCATACGAGCTGCTGACAACATAAGCACCGTCAGGGGAAAACGTTACGCCGGTCACGCCGCCCTGGTGCAGCGCTACGGGCGCTGCGATTTCGCCGGATTGCAGATCCCAGAACCTGATCGCGCCGTCCCCGGAGCCCAGCACGAGGGTCTGCCCATCCGGACTGACTGCCAGGCCCGTCACGCCACCGGCGACGCCCTCAAGCACACGCAATGGAGTCCCATCGTCCGCCTGCCAGAGCCGCACAGTGCCATCGGCGCCACCCGAAACGATCCACGCACCGTCGGGCGAGAAACAGACCTGCCACACCGCACCGTTATGCGCCGTCCAGGTCTGCAACAGCGTTCCGTCCGCCGTTTGCCACAACCGGATGCTGCCGTCGGCTGCCGCGCTGGCGATAATGGCACCATCGGGCGAAAACGCCAGCCCACTGACCGCACCCTGCGGTGCCGTGACGGAATCAACGAGCTTTCCGCTATTGGGGTCGAACCACTGCACGTCACCGGTGAAATGCCCGCTGGCGATGAGTCCACTATCTGGTGAGTAAGCCAGGCTGATCACCGGCGTTTCGGTCACCAGGTAGCGAATCAATTGCAGCGAAGAGGCGTTGTACAGGAATATCCCGCTGGCCGTGCCCACGGAGAGCATGCTCCCGTCCGGGCTATACACAACGCGGCCCGGCCCGGTCGCTTTGAATGGTTGTGTCTGAAAGGGGAACCCACCGATCGCCGGAGTGAAGTTTACCAGCGGTCCCACCGGAACCTCCGGTGTGCCGGCGGGCAGGGAAACGGTTGGAACGATGACGATATCCTGCGCCGCTACAGGTTTGAGCACACCGCCAAGCGGCATCGATAGCTGCATGGCAAACAGAAGCAGCACCACGAGCAGGCGCTGAACTGACCTCCCGCTCATGGCGTATGTGAAACGACGCGAGTACCGGCTTGTCTGGGCACTCGCTTGGCCTCCCGGCCTGCTTATGCGGAACCATCTCTCCATGACATCGGTCTCCTTTCCCGGTCACCTCAACGGGTCGGATCCGCTCACGAGGATGCCAGGATGCAGATCATTCCCCGCCGTGCACGTACCTGGATGATAGCGCAGATCGATCCGACATCCTAATCGAGAACATACGTGTCATGGAACTGGTTGATGTTGTTCCTACTCCAGTTCTTCTACCGCGATGATCTCGACCGGACAGACATCCGCCGCGGCGCGGACGCAATCCTCCAGCGAATCGGGAACAATCCCTACACCAGGGTCGTCATCCAGGCGATACGCTGCGACGATCTGCGATTCTCCATCGTCAGCGCTTTCTTCAAAAACCTCCGGGCATTCGCTCCAACATGCACCACACAGAATGCATTCGTCCCGGCTGATGCTTACGCGCAGTTTTCGTGCCATTTTTCTCCCTCCTCCAACAACGTTCTGTGGGGCTGATCCAGCCAGCGACCTAGCGCACGCCCCCGTCCAATGTACACACCAATTGCCGGGTACGTTGCACCATTATCATAGGCTGCCTATTGTACCTCTTCTATGACCGAGGTCATAACGACGCGCCAGCATCGCTTTCCACTTGACGATGGCCTCGACCGGACGTACAATAGGCAACGGAGTCGGCCTTACGTTCATCTCGATTCGACTATCTGCGGAGGGAAGTGATGAAACGAGTCCTGTGTTTCGGTGATTCTAACACGTGGGGTTACAATGCGCAGACGTGGGACCGGTTTCCTGCGGACGTGCGCTGGACCGGTGTCATGCATGCCAGCTTGGGCCCTGGCTACGAGGTTATCGAAGAAGGGTTGAACGGGCGGACGACGGTGTGGAACGATCCGATCGAGGGTTACAAGAACGGGTACGATTACCTGATCCCGTGCATCGAGACGCACAAACCCCTGGATCTCGTCATCGTCATGCTCGGTACCAACGATCTGAAGCAGAGATTCAGTGTGCCGGCGGAGGATATCGCCAAAGGGGCAGCGGTGCTCGTCAGAGCCGTACAACGAAGCGAAACCGGCATCGGCGGCGCGGCTCCGGCCGTACTTCTGGCTGCCCCGGCGCCGGTCGAAGAGATCGGCCGTTTCGCGGAAATGTTCCAGGGTGCAGCCGCCAAGTCGCGCAAGCTCTCCGCCCATTTCAAGGCAATCGCTCAGGAATTGGGATGTCCCCTGTTGGATGCGGGCGAAATCGTCGTGTCCAGTCCCGTGGACGGGATTCATCTCGAGCCGGAGGAACACGCGAAGCTGGGACGTGCGTTGGCTGCTCGCGTCAAAGAGATTATCGGCTGACCATCCCTATAGAGGCCCAGGGATCTTTGAGAGGCCACTGAGCGGAGAATCTGCGCTGCTGGCGACACGTCCTTTGAGATCGGCTGGGGTGTCTTCGTCTTGCCGGGCAGGTATGCGCCCCGCTAACAGGGGCATCTTATCGGAGGGAGCTTACCTGGTCGCCGGCAATCTGGGAGCGATTGCCATTTGAAATTTGCAGCAGCGTGAATCGGAACCGCGTCCCGACAGGATTCATCCCGTCGCGTGTATTCAGTGGCTCGCGAAGTGGCTGCGGATGTAGTGGGTCGCTTTGCTGACAGAAAGGGGCTGCGTCGCGTTTCCGGCGCGGATGTAGAATGTCTCCTGGCCTTGATAGGACAGGTAAGCCGGCTCCGAACTGGGGTTAACTGCGATAACGCAGACCTGCTTGCCGTCGATCTGCGGGAAGGTGACCTCCAGAAAGCGGCGGAATTCGACTCCGACCATCGCATTGAATGCCTGACTGAAGACGTTTTCGAATCCATCCGCATTCGGTTTCTTGATAGATTTGTAGTCCGGATCTAGGCCCAGGACCTCGCCCTCGTCGCTCACGCCGATCAGCAGGGTCCCTCCTGAGGAGTTGAGGAACGCGGCAATATTTTTCATAACGGGTTCATAGAGTGCCTTGTTGACGCATTGCTGGCGATAATCCCACATCAGGCTGGACTTGAATTCGACGAACTGATTCTCACCGTTGGCGATCATGTCCGCGACGGAGTGCAATGCCGGTCGTGGGATCGACGGGCTGGGCGGCTTGATCATGTCCTGGATCAATTCCGCGTAGACGTTGGGCGTCGAGATGTCGCTGATGTACGCCGGTGTGGCGTCGTTCCCACCGGTCAGGACCAGCGTGCCATAACCGAATCGTTTCGCGAGCGGACTGCGCCGGACCTGGACATCCTCGATCGACTGCGTATCGATCAGCCACCTGTCCTCGAACAGATTAGCCCGCCGGTGAACGATACGGTGCGGATCAATCTGATAGGATGGGACGTACCAGGTCACAAACGAGAGGGTCACGATGACTACTTCCAGGAAGGCAAAGGCGAGCGCCATGAGCAGCCCGTACGATATCTTTCCAGCCGCGGCAGTCGAATTGTAGTGCTCCCACAGCCTCAGCACGAACGCCAGAATAAACGGTACGACCGCGAAGAGCAGCTCAATGATACAGAGCCATTTGATGAACCAGAATGGGGCCTTTCTAAGGATGATAGTCTGTTGTTCTGTCATCGCTGGTGTACAGGACTACCTGCTCCCTTGAATTGATGGTACCGGTAAGTGCAACGTACGCAGATACGAGGTCGCGTTGGGACACGCGGACATATTGTACCAGGATCTGCTGTTTCTGACAACTTCGCTGAACACGATACGACTGGATTTCGAGGTGGATATGACAGTGGAACCGAAGTGGATTGACTGGGCGAAGCGCTTGCAGGCGGTCGCCCAGAACGGCTTGACCTTCTGCAGCAACGAGTTCGACCTGGAGCGTTACCAGGAAGTGCGCCGGATTGCCGCCGAGATACTATCCGACAACTCGGAGGCGGAGCTCGACAAGGTCCTCGACCTGCTGAGCGGCGAAGAGGGGTACATGACTCCGAAGGTCGACGTGCGTGGTGTGGTCTTCCGCGACGACACGTTGTTGTTCGTCAAGGAGTGGTCGGATCAGCGCTGGACGCTGCCCGGCGGCTGGGCAGACGTCGCGAGCTCGCCCGCCGAGAATGTCGTCCGTGAGGTGTTTGAGGAATCCGGCTTCGAGACGCGTGCGGTGAAGCTTCTCGCCGTATACGACCGCAGCAAACATCCCCACCAGCCGACGTTCATGCACCACGTCTACAAGATGTTCTTCCACTGCGAGATCGTCGGTGGTGCCGCACGACTCAGCCACGAGTCGCTCGACGTGCGGTTCTTCCGCCGGGACGAGACGCCGGAGCTGTCGTTGACGCGCATCGTGCCCGCGCAGATCGCGCGGTTCTGGGAGCACCGCGCGCATCCGGACTGGCCGGCCGATTTCGATTGAGCCGGCCCCGGCATTGCGGGTGTGTGTGGTTCGGCCATGCCGGTTGACCCGCGCCGGCCGGGCCTCCCGGCGCGCTGTCAAATCCCCGCTGCGGCAAACGCCTTGCCGATGATGTGCTCCGCCTCGCTCTGGATCTGCGCGAGGTGTTCCTGGCCCTTGAAGCTTTCCGCGTAGATCTTGTAGATCGCCTCGGTGCCGGACGGGCGCGCGGCGAACCAGCCATTCGCAGTGACCACCTTCAGCCCGCCGATCGGCGCGCCGTTCCCCGGCGCGTGCGTCAGCCTGGCAGTGATCGGTTCGCCGGCCATTTGCGTGGCTTCCACCATATCCGGTGCCAATTTGCCCAGCGCGGTCCTCTGATCGGATGTGGCGGGAACGTCGCGTCGCTCATAGAGCGGGCTGCCGAAGCGCACTTCCAGCGCCTGGTAGTGCTCGCCGGGATCACGCCCGGTGCGCGCGGTGATCTCAGCCGCAAGCAGGTCCATGATGATCCCGTCCTTATCCGTCGTCCACACCGTGCCGTTGGTGCGCAGGAACGACGCGCCGGCACTTTCCTCTCCGCCGAATCCATACGAACCATCGAGCAGACCGTCCACGAACCACTTGAAGCCGACCGGAACCTCGGACAACCTGCGTGGCAGGTCGGCGGCGACGCGATCGAGCATCGAGCTGGAGACCACCGTCTTCCCCACGGCGGCATCTGCGCGCCAGCTTGGCCGGTTTTGGAACAGATACCAGATCGCTACCGCGAGATAGTGGTTCGGATTCAGCAACCCCGCGCTGCGGGTGACGATGCCGTGCCGGTCGAAGTCGGGGTCATTGCCGAAGGCGATGTCGAACCGGTCTCTGAGACCGATCAGACCAGCCATTGCGTGCGGTGACGAGCAGTCCATCCGAATTTTGCCGTCCCAATCCACCGTCATGAACGAAAACGTCGGGTCGACCCGCTCGTTCAC
>CAZPTF010000241.1:0-6243 GCA_964589015.1 uncultured Anaerolineae bacterium | reverse complement strand
CCCCTCGGATGCCGGGCTACCCGTCCTTGCGATTCCAATCATACGGGATTTCAGCGGTGTGTGCGGGCAAACGGTGTTCATCCGGCGCGGCGTAGTTGTACAGTTCTGTTGGCACATTGACGATCAGTGTCATCTCCTCGCCGATTCCCTTGAAGCCATGCATCACGCCGGGGGGTATCTTGAGCAGGATCGGATTCAACGTGCCCATGAAGAATTCATTGATTTCGCCGTGGGTGGGCGAATCCGGTCGCCCGTCGTATAACACGACTTTTGCCATGCCCTGCACACAGATGAAATGATCCGTCTGAATCTTGTGATAATGCCAACCCTTGACCACTCCGGGATAGACGGCGGTCATGTAGACCTGTCCGAAGCGCTCGTACTCTGCCCAATCGCTGCGCAGCATTTCCATCAGGTAGCCGCGTTCGTCCGGAATGAGTTTCAGTTTGCGCGTTGTCACTCCATCGATCATTGCCTGTTTCTCCTTTGCTTCTGCGGATTCTGCTATGTCAGCCATTACCATTTCCCAAGGCGTGTGCAACGAAGATCATGCGTTCACTATCGATGTCATACTCGTCGAGCTGGTAGGAGCCGAAGACGCGTTCGACCTCGAACCCGGCCATTTCCAGGAGCAATTCCGCTTCGTAGCGAAATGTGTAGCGCAACGGCATCTGTACCGTCGAACGCTTAACGGCGCCATCGGGATGGATGACGTCGTACATGATTGTGTAGTAGCACAGTTGTAGGCGGTGGTCCGTGCCGTACGTGACCCATTTCTGGACGACATTCCCCGTTTGGGCATCCCGTTTCTCCCACTGAAGTCGGAGATGCCCCTCAGAATGTGTCAGACTGATCGGATCCAGCGGGGTCATATCGATAACCAGTATGCCACCCGGCGCGAGGTGCTTATGTATGTTGCGCAGCACGCGGAGCTGGACCTGTTTGGTGAGAAAATGGCCGAACGTATTCACGGTCATGATTGCCAAACGGAAAGACGTGGCGCTTTGGTAGTCCGAAGCCGATTTCAGGGACAGTGTTACCCGTGCGGCGATGGGTTTATTTGTCGCGAGATTTCGTTCCGCACGCCTTAACATCGCTTTAGACTCATCGATGCCGGTTACCTGGAAACCTGCCTGGGCTAGAGCGAACGTCACGCGACCGGTGCCGCAGCCGACATCCAGGATCGGTGAGCCGGCACGAGTTGCCAGGTCTTGGTAGAGAGGCAGGTCCTCATCGAAGTCCCGGTACTCGAACTCGTACAATTCCGCTATGGGATCATAAGTGGCTGGACGTGTCATCCTTCCTCCAGCGTGCATTATAGGCGATTTCTACCGGGCGAGCAACTGGCAGGCAGGTCCCGTGTAGCCCTGACCATCTCCACAGGCTCTGCTAGAATGCAGAATGACGCGTCACGGACTGCAAATACGCCCGGGCCAATCTGCCTCCTTTTGCCCCATCTTGCTTTTTGAAATTGCCTTTAGTAAAATGTGATTGGGAATAAGTAGCCTACAGCTAATCTGACATCTGGTTTGGATGAGAGTCTGGCGAATTCATGCCGATCACACACAACGTATCAGAGCAGGCTAACGGCAGTGGTAGGGGATACCGGAGTATTCCCTGTTTACTTATCGCATTTCTGCTGACAGTCACAGTGTTGGTGCCGTTTCTTGCCGTATTGACCTATGAAGTATTCTATATGCATCGCGTTCATCCCGGTGTGACCGTGGGGGGCGTGCCAGTGGGCGGTCTGACGCTGGGCGAGGCCGAAGCCCTGCTCACCGCAGAATTCGCGGATTATGCGGAGAAAGAGGTCGTTTTTCGCCACGAGGGCAACGTGTGGTTCGCGTCAGCGCGAGACATAGGTGTCACGTACGATGCCCGTCTTACGAGCGAAGAAGCGTATCGAGTCGGGCGTGGCGGCTCCGTTCTCGAAAGCCTGGACATGCAGGCCAATGCGTTGTTGCATGGATATGCAGTGAGGGCCGTACAGGGGTTTGACGAAGGTCTCGCTACCATGTATTTGAGCAAGTTGGGGGTGGAGATCAATCAGACGGCGCGCGATGCCGGGCTGAGTATCAATGGATTCAGTGTTTCAGAAAATCCGCCGCGCGTGGGACGTGAGCTGGACATACCGGCAACTAAGGAAGCGCTCAGAAGCGTGTTGGTCAATCTGGCTGACGTGCCAGTCGATCTGGTCGTTCGTTCGGTGGTACCTTCGATTGTCGATTTGGGGGACGCTCAGGATCAAGCCCGCAACATACTCGCCCAACCGCTGATTTTCACGTTCCGTGAGCAGGTGTTCATCAGTGGGACGCTCAGTTCTCAGCTTGTCGAAAAACGTTGGCTGTTGGACAGGGCGGCGCTCGCGAACATGATTGTGCCGCGCCAGGTCAAAACCGCGGAGGGGCGGGTCACGCTGGCCATGGGCCTGGATTCCGCCAAACTCGCGGCGTACCTGGAAACGCTGGCCAAACAAATCGACCGTCCGGCGCGCGATGCGCGGCTCGATTTCGATCCGGAGACCGGGGAGTTAAGGCCGGTGCTGCTGAGCCAGGAGGGGTATACTCTGGACGTGCCGCAGGCAGTAGCCCTGGCGAATGCGCAGGCTGTGACGCCGGACCACGTGGTGCCCTTGCCGGTCACTGTGACGCGCCCCGCTGTCGCTGTGGAAAACCTGGCGCAGATGGGGATACGTGAGCCAATCGCAGAGGCGACGACCTATTTCAAAGGTTCATCAGCGGCGCGTGTGCACAATATTCAAGTGGCTGCGTCTCGTTTCGAGGGAGTCGTGATCGCCCCTGGAGAGGAGTTTTCCTTCAACCACTACCTCGGCGAGGTCAGTGCTGCTACCGGTTATGAGGAATCGCAGATCATCTGGGGAGACCGAACCGCGATCGGGATCGGCGGTGGGGTCTGTCAGGTATCGACGACGGCATTCCGTGCGGCTTTCTGGGCGGGCTTACCTATTTTGGAACGGTATAATCATGGGTATCGCGTCAGTTGGTACGAGCCGCCTCTTGGTATGGACGCGACGGTTTACGCTCCGAATGTGGATTTCAGGTTCAAGAACGACCTGAGCTCGTACATTCTGATCAAGACCGCGACGAACGTGGAAGAGAGCAGCATCACGTTTCAGTTTTATGGAACCGATCCGAAACGGGTCGTCGAGATGTCCGGCCCGGATAGTTCTAACGTAGTAGCACCCGGCCCTCCCGTATACAGCGATGATCCCACTCTGCCGGCCGGCACTGAGAAACAGGTCGAGTGGGCGCATGAGGGCGTAGATGTCGTTGTCGTCCGCACTGTCTTCGAGAACGGGTCGGTAATCCATGAGGACCGCTTTTTTAGCCGTTACGCTCCCTGGTCGGCGATGTATCTTCGTGGCACGAAAGGAGCTGCTGTCTCCGTAAGCGGCTCGCAATGACTGGGCTCACCACTGCATCGGTCGTGTAGTGCTTCCTGTGAAGCGATAGAGGAGGAATTCGTGTCTGGAGAAAAGGTTCTGCTTGTTGATGACCGGGAAGACAATCTGCAATTCCTTACCGAATATGTTCTGGGTCCGGAAGGGTATTCCTACATCATTGCCAAAGACGGGTTGTCTGCCTTGCAGAAGGCGCTATCCGAAAAACCCGATCTGATTATCATGGACATCCGGATGCCCGGAATGTCCGGACTCGAAGTGCTGCAGAGTCTCAACGAGCGGGGTGTCAGGATACCGGTCATTCTGATGACTTTTCATGGGAGCGAAGAGACGGCCGTTCAGGCATTCCGTTTGGGCGCGAAAGATTACGTCATCAAGCCGTTTGAGATGGACGAAATGCATCGCGCGATCGACCATGCGTTGTCCGAGAGTCGCTTACGTCACGAGAAGGACCAGCTTGGAGAGGTGTTGCTCCGCAGCAACCAGCAATTGACACGACGGATCAAAGAGCAAAACGCCCTGTTTGGTATAGGCAAATCAGTCACATCGCTGCTCGATCTCGAGAAGGTTCTGAATCGCATCGTGGAAGCTGCCGTGTACCTTACCGGTGCGGAAGAAGGGACCCTGCTGCTCGTCGATGAACAGACCGGTGAGCTCTATATGCGTGCAGCCCGGAACCTGGGCGACAGGTATGCGCGCGGATTTCGCCTCAAAGTGGAGGACAGCATCGCTGGGCAAGTGGTCAAGACGGGCAAACCGGTGTTGGCTCAGGTCGAAAATGGTGGAGAGGCGCTGAAGATCAAGACCGGCTATCTCGTTCGTTCGCTGCTCAACGTCCCGCTGAAAGCCGCCGATCGGGTTATTGGAGTGCTTTCCGTCGACAATCGCGTTTCATCGCGGCCTTTCTCCAAGAACGACCAGTACTTGCTCTCAGCACTGGCTGACTGGGCGACGATTGCTATCGAGAACGCCCGTGTCGTGGGGAGTCTCGAGGAAGCGCGCGACAAGATTGCGAAATGGAACGAGGAGTTGGAGCACAAAGTCATCGAGCGTACCCGTGAGCTGAAAATGGCTCAGGATCAGCTCGTGCAATCCGAGAAGCTGGCTTCGATCGGGCAGTTGGCGTCCGGTGTTGCACATGAGATCAACAACCCGATCGGCGTGATCCTGGGTTTCGCGCAGGTGTTGTGCAAACGCGTGAAAGACGACGATCCGCTGTACAAACCGCTGCAGTCCATCGAGCGCGAAGCGCTGCGCTGCAAGGCAATCGTTCACAACCTGTTAGATTTCGCGCGACGGACCACACCGTCCCTGCAGCCGCTGGACGTGAATCGCGTTTTGGAGACGACCTGTGAACTGGTGAATCACCAACTCACCGGACAAGGCACCACGTTGGTGAAAGCGTACGATCCGGGTTTGCCGACAATTATGGGGGACGCGAACCAGTTGCAGCAGGTCTTCACGAACCTCATCATGAATGCCCACCAGGCCATGCACGACGGAGGGGAACTGCGAATCACCACACGCCAGTTGGGTGACGAGGTGCATGTCCTGTTCGCTGACACCGGCGCTGGGATTTCACGCGATAACCTCAAGCGCATCTTCGATCCGTTCTTCACGACAAAGGAGGTTGGACAAGGAACCGGACTGGGCCTGTCCGTCAGCTATGGCATCATCCAGAATCACGGCGGGACGATTGAGGTGGAAAGCAAATCCGGGGTTGGAAGCGTCTTTGTCGTCAGGCTTCCTGTCAGTCACGGCGCAGAAGCGGCCAGTCCGAGTGTGGTGATAGAGCGTGGCTCCGACTTCAGTCCGGCACCGCAAGGCGAGAAACACGACACAGCCTGAGCGAAATGCTGCGCTCAGGCTGTCCGTGGACAAGCTCAGACGTGCGAACACCACAAGCTGCAAGTCGTGCATGTCCTGCTGCTAGTCGTCTCGCTCTGACGCGGACGGTCTCTGTTCCCTGCAGCGCGCCTTTTCGGCGGCGATCTGTTCGCTCATCTCTTGCGCATTTTGGTGTGTCGTTTCTGTTTCTGAACCGAACATCTGCGCCAATTCGTGAATCCGCGCGGATTCATCCAGCAATGTTACCTGGGTCTGGGTACGCCCCTGGCTCACTTCTTTGTGCACGCGGTAGTGCACGTCGGCAAACGCGGCGATCTGCGGCAGATGGGTGACGCACAATACCTGATGGCTCGCGGTCAACTCCCACAATTTGCGTCCTACCACGAGACCGATGCGTCCACCGATCCCAGCGTCCACTTCGTCGAAGATTAACGTCGGCACGGGGTCTGCTGTCGTCAAGACGACTTTCAGCGCCAGCATGAGACGTGCTGCTTCTCCACCGGATGCGGTCTTGACGAGGGGCCGCAGTGGTTCCCCGAGATTGGCGGAGATCAGGAATTCTACATGGTCATAGCCCGTTTCATCGAAAGCGAAACGGGTGTCGCCCTCCGGAAGACCATCTGGCGATTCGCTCTGCGTTATAGCAACTGCGAACTGCGCCTGTTCCATGCGCAAGTCTGCTAATTCCCGCTCGAGATCCTTAGCCAATCTCTTGCCGATCTCCTGACGACTGCGCGACAACTCGGCGGCGAGCCGGGCGCCGGTCTGCAAGCATTGCTGCTCTTCGTCGCGTAGCTCGTCTACGCGTTCGGCGCTGTGGGAGATGGTATCCAGTTTGTGCCGTGCCTCTTTGGCGTAGGCCAGGATGTCTTCGATCGAGTCGCCATATTTTCGCTTGAGATTGGCAATCAGATTGAACCTTTCCTCGACTTCTTGCAGGCGTGCCGGGTTGTATTCGATATCGTCACAGTAGC
>CAZPTF010000240.1:0-6318 GCA_964589015.1 uncultured Anaerolineae bacterium | reverse complement strand
CGGGTCTCAGCTTCTTCGGCGACCCGTTTGCGACACAGGGTGGCTGGACCGAGGAGAATGAGAGCGGCATCGGGCTGGAAGAGGGCTGACGTCGCGCCGCGGAACGCCTTGCCAGCGGCGAACAGGCATCGACTCAAGCGACGATCAACGCGATAGCGACCAGACACAGCAACACGCCGGCCCACTGCGACCCGGAGATCTTCGCCTTCAGGAGCAGACACGCCAGCAGGACCGTGACCGCCGGGTACAGCGAGGTGAGCACGACCGCCACATCCAGCCGGGTGTGGTGCTGGGCCAGCAGATAGATCGCGTTGGCCACGCCATCCAGGGCGCCGGCGAGTAGCGCATAAGGGTTTCGCCGTACCGAAGGCAGAGACATCCCACCAAAAGCAACGAGCAACAAGGCGATGCAGGCCGCCGCTCCCTTCGCGACCAGCAACGGCAACAGCACCGCGCTGGAGTCCATCTGCGCGATCAGGATGAAGAACGCGCCGAAGGCGATGCCGGCGAGGATGGCGAGGATCAGCCCCGATTGCCGGGGCTTCCCCGTTGCGGACGCTGGCCCGTTCCGCGTTACGAACCAGATGCCGAACACCGCGGCGATGAATCCAAGCAATTGCGCTGGACTAGGTAAGCCTTCGGTGAACGCGCCCCAGACGACCGGTAATCCTGCGCCGATCACCCCAGCGGTTGGGGCAACGAGAGCGACGTTACCCATCGCCAACGCGCGGTACAGTGCGGCGAGACCCAACGCGCCGGCGATACCGGCTAAGCCCGCCCAGAACAGATCCGCCGGAGGCGGAACGGCTTCGCCGAGCAGAACAACAAGTACACTCAGCAAAACCATACTGGCACAGGATGCCAGCAAGAGAACCTGAGCCACATGGTGGCGACGTGAGGCGACTCCACCGCTGAAATCCCCAGCGCCATACAATACTGCCGCGAGGAGCGCGAAGAAAACGCCTGTGAGGTGCGTTGGATGCATGTGGTTGGCTCAGACTCCTTTACAGGGGGTAGTGCGCCGGAGAATTATACGGCACATCGCCGGATTAGGAAAGGGACCTGGCATGGCCGGATATCGCGGTGCTGTGTCGAGATGTACTCGTCCCAGCTGGGTAGATCCTCTGTTTTGGGGAGGCAGGCAAGTAGCAGGCAAGTCGTGTTTTCCACGTGACCTGCCAGCTGCACACGAATATCTCCATGCCGGTCAAGACTGTGCCAATCTTGGACGCGTTCCGTTTGCGCGGCGACCCACCGGAACAGGCCACAGCCCCCCGCACGGCCGGTGCGGAGATTGGCACAGTCTGGGCCAGTGGGCGTGCGCTCCAGCGAATGGATCACGCCAAAGGCACTGCAATTGCCGCCAAAATTCCTGGTTGTACTCATCCCAACTTACGCACTTGACACGTATCCGAATCTGGGGAATAATCGCTCCGTGGGAAAGAGCCCAGAGGAGGTGGCACGTGGTACAGGTAGAGCTGCATACACCTGCGCCGGATTTCGAGCTGGCGGATTTCCGCGGTAACCCAGTGCGGCTGTCACGATTTCGGGGCGACTGGCACGTCTTCCTGGTATTCAATCGCGGCTTCATGTGACCGTTCTGCCGTGCGCATCTGGCGCAGTTGCGTCAGGACTACGAGCAGTTCACGCGGCATGGTGCCGTCGTCCTCGTCGTCGGACCGGAGAGTGCACCGAAGTTTGCGGACTACTTCGCACAACACGAATTGCCCTTCAGCGGGCTGCCCGACCCTGAACACCGTGTCCTGAAACTGTATGGGCAGGAGATCAACCTGTTCAAACTGGGACGGATGCCGGCGCAAGTCCTGGTCGATAAGGCAGGTATCGCCCGGTTCGTACATTACGGGCACAGCATGGCAGACATTCCTGCAAACGAGGATATTCTCGCCTTGCTGGATGCGCTGAATGAAGCAGACTGATCGTCGTCCGTACCGAAAGATGGCGCCCTGGCTGCGCTGGGATCATCTCTCTGCCGAAGCTGAGAGCCCACCGGATGCCTCATCTCAGCGATACGGTGAAGACCAGCCCGGCTGCATCCCTGGTGTGCTCAAGGGCGAATTCCACGCGAAAACGCCGGCATGGAATTGTATCCGCCGTGACTGCTGTCAGGAACTGGGCCAGAATGTGCTCGTTTCATCAGTACGCCGCTTTCGGGCGGAGTGGCGGTACAGCGACAAGCGCATCCGCTGGCGCGCGCAGGGTTGGCTAGAGTAATTCCAGCGCCTTGGCTTTCGCCACTGCCTGCGTCCGGCTGTGGACGTCCAGCTTACCGTAGATGTGATTGATGTGCCGTTTAACGGTACCCACGGCGATAATCAACTCGCGGGCGATTTCCTGGTTGGAGTACCCGGCCGCGATGAGCTGCAGGACTTCCAGCTCACGGTCACTGAGCGGTTCGATCAGCGCCTGTACGGGACGGGTCCGCTGATACGCAGCAGCCTGCGTGTATCCCAGCACGCGGGACACGAAGGGCGGCGCAACGGTCCGGATTTCAGCGAGCAAAGGCACGACCTGCGCACCTTCGTCGAGTAGCGCGCGGGAGTAGTCCTGCGGAGCGGCGTTGCGCACCGCTTCGCTCAAATAATCGAGCATGGCACGGTGTTCACCTGAGCGTTCGGCACACAGTGCCTGCAGAACCTGGACGGAGATCAAAAACCGGTGCAGTTCGCGTTCGCGGGCAAACTGCTCCAGACGCACCAGCCAGCGCCGTGCGTCAGCCAGCCTGTCCTGCGCAAGCAATACCCGCGCATAGGACAGATGTGGCTCGAGCTGCAGGTAGTCCGGACCATCATCCGGTGACAGTCCGGCTGTTTCCGCCCAGTGCACGGCGAAGGACAGATCGCCCTGCCACAGATGGAAGTTCGCCTCCCAGGCGCGGAAGAAACGGACATCCACGTAGCCGCTGTGCGCGGTATACTGGATTGCTTCCTGCAAGGCGGCCAGCGCCGCGCTGGTCTCGCCCTGCGCGTAGAGCGTAGGCGCCGACAGTCCCCGCGCGAGCGAGATATAGAATTCCAGCGCAAACTGCTCCTTGAATTGCATCCCCCGCTCGTGATACTGGCGTGAGAGTTCCAACTGATTGGATTCGTAGTAGAGCATCCCCAGTCGCCCAAAGAGCAGCGTTGCCCACGGTGACGATTGCCCCATCGCCTGGACATAGCGGGCGATCCCCTCCTCACAGACTTCGAGCGCCGCGCGCCGTTGTCCGTGGTGGTTGAGGGAGAGGACCAGCGTCATTTCCACCATAACGGCGAAAAAATGGTTACCACACGCCAGACCCAATCGACGGGCTTCGCGGAAAGTGGCAATGGCTGCCGAAATGGGACGGGTCCGTTCCTGGGCCTCCGCCATCACCCACAGCGCGATGATACGCCAGTGAGTTTGGGATTCGTCCAGCAACGCTAGCGCATCCGCTGCCGAGCGGATCGCCGCTCCGTAATCGTGGTCGCCAAAGCAAGCGACGAAAGCGGCAATCGTCAGGAAACGCCCCTCATCGCCACTACGCTCCTCGCTCAGACCACGGCAGGAGCCGGCGATGGAGAGGTAATCCTTTGCGCGATCCATAGCACCGACCAGGGCCAGTACCCAGCCCTTGTAGGCCGCCAGTTGCCCGTCGGCGCGCATGGCCGGCTCCGGCAGGCTATCTAACCAGCCGTTGACGGTGACGATGGCGCCTTCGCGCAACATGTTCTCGGCCTCCTGGCGGACCAATCGGACCGCATCAGAATAATCCTCTGTCAGCGCACCAAAGGCCAGCGCGTGGCGAATCGCCCTGGTTGCATATCCGTTACGTTCGTACCATTGAGCTGCCCGCTGGTGAAGGGCAACCTGTTCGGATGTGTCGGAAATGCCGCGCAGGAATTCGCCGAAGAAACTGTGGTAGCGGTACCACTCCCCGCGCTGATCGAGCGGAATCAGGAACAGGTTCGATCCTTCCAGGTGGTTCAGAACTTGCCGTCCATCCTGCCGCCCCGTCAGCGCATCACAGAGCGGCGCGGTCAAGCGGTCGAGGACGGCAGTCTTTCGCAGGAAGTCGCGGATGTGCGCCGGTTGCTGCTCGAGTATCTCCGTACCCAGATAATCGATCACGTAACGGCTGTCACCGCTGAAACCGGCAATGAAAGCCTCCAGCTGGTCCGGAGTTTTCTGCAGAGCCAGGGCCGCCAGTTGCAGCCCGGCGATCCAACCCTCCGTGCGTGATTCCAGCGCGGCAATTGCCTCAGCCGGAACCGCGAACCCGATCGTTTCGTTGAGGAATTGGGTCGCCTCGTCCACAGTGAAGCGCAGATCGCGTTCCCTGATCTCAGTCAGCTGCCCTCGCGCGCGCAACCGTGGCAGAGGAAGCGGGGGGTCTTCGCGCGTGATGATGACCACATGCAGCGAAGGGGGTTGGTGCTCGATCAGGAACTGCACGAGCGCGTGTACTGGTTCAACGGTAACGAAATGATAGTCGTCGAACACCAGCACCAACGGGGTCTCCGCTGCGGCGATCTCGTTGATCAGCGCGATGACCAATGTCTGCGTGGGTGGCAGCTGGGGAGAGCGGAGCATGTCGAGAATCGTTTGTCCGAAACCAGCGAGCTGTTGTTGAAAGGCGGCAATCAGATAGCGGAGAAACTGGACCGGATCGTTGTCGGCTTCGTCGAGTGACAGCCAGGCGATAGCTCGCCCACCGCCGCCCGCGATCCACTCCCCGAGCAGCGTCGTCTTGCCGCATCCTGCTGGAGCAGATACCAGGGTCAGTTTGCGACCGAGCCGCAGACCCTCGTCCACCTGTGCCGTCAATCGCGGCCGTCTTACCAGGTTGGGGTGCGGCGGCGGGATATACAGTTTGGTGGTCAGCAACGGTAGTGCCATCAACACTCACCTGCAAGGAGCGAGAGCGTTCACCCGGTCGGCGATATACTGTACCCGTTCGATCAGGCTGCTCCCCAAGACCTGATCGCCGATGCCAAGAATAATCGGGCGGTCGCCGGCTAACGCCAAGATACGCGCGACAAATGCGCGGAAATCATCCTCAGTGGTGGTTTCTTCCAGGATGGGGGATGGAATGCCTCCCCAGATGATCGGCCCAGCGTGCCAGGCTTCCCACGCCGCCTCGAATGGACAGGGCGTGAGTGGCGCCGGCGAGAAGGATTCACACACGTCGAGGCCGCTCTCGGCGATGAGCTGCAACAGGGGTTGTGGGTCGCCGTCGATGTGGCTGCCCATCCGTTTGCCTTGCGCGTGCAAAATCGCGGCGTAGCGCTGATACGCCGGCAGGCAGTATTTCGCAAATAGCTTGGGATTGGTCATGAGCCCGTGGAGATTATCGCCGAATTCGACGTAAAGCACGGGGATGGTGCTGAGCTGCCGCACATCCTCTACGACACGCCGGTCGATCACATCGAGGAAACGCTCGAACTGGACCGGACGGTCGTGCAGCGCGTAGAAGGTCTTCAGGTCACCCATGTATTCGAGCAAAATCTGCTGGAACGGAATCCGTCCCGCCGCTGGAACGACGAAACCGATCTCACCCAGAGCGGTTTCCGCGCGCTGGATGTTTTCGTACAGAGATATGAATTCGGCGCGCTCGATGATATACTCCACGATGCGACAATCGTCATCTTCTTTGACCAGGTGCTCGACCATATAGGCCTCGGTGCCCATGCGGACCATCGCATCGACCATCCGGTAACGCATCGTCAGCGTACCGAGCGGCGTCCGCAGCTCGATCACTGTGATCCCCACCCTGTCCTGGACGGCCAAGCCGTCCATCCTGGGGAAGAATTCGACGACCGGGTCGATTTCTCGACGCAAAGTCTCGCCTTCGAACTGGACGGTGAGTTCGACACCGCGCAAAAGGTGGGCATAGGCAGCTACGAATTTCTGTTGGCCGATGCCGATCTTGCGGTGTATGTCGGTGAGCGACATATCCCGAAACGCTTCCGGCATGGTCCCAGCCCGGACGTGAGTCATATACCACAATTCCAACCGGTCAATGAAGGGCATGTGATCGGGTGCTTCGCCGCGGAAAATAGCGTTCATGCGCTCTCTGACTGTCCAATGTTTTGCGTCCGCCTTCAATCTGGCTCCTCCTGTTCCCTTGCTCTGCGTTCGACGACCCAACGGTGGAACGTCCGCTATTATTCCATTCTAACATGAAATTGTCGCGATGTCGATGGAACGGGCCGGATCAGGTGCGTCCGGAAATTATGGGGCCAGCGAGCAATGGGCAGGTCGTGTTTTCAGCGTGATCTGCCAGTTTCACACGAAGATCTGCGTGGCGGTCAAGACTGTGCCAATCTTGGACGCGTTCCG
>CAZPTF010000239.1:0-6389 GCA_964589015.1 uncultured Anaerolineae bacterium | reverse complement strand
CGAGGTGCATGTGTTCGTGCGTGGCAGAGCCCACCGTCGATCAAGACCGCGTTTCGACTCTTCCCTGCGGATTCCTTTCCGGTTTCGCGGTCGGCAATCCAGGGTATCAGAACCGTTCGTCGAGGGAGTGCGCAGTGCGAAGGTAGCAGGACATCGTCTGTGCAGATCATGAACGATAGATCCGTGAGGATCATGCCGAAAGATCTCGCTTGGTGTGACAGGCATGATCGTCAAAACGTCTGGTCAGTGCTTATGTTACCACAAATGCGATTGTATGTCACTTGTCATTCGGATGAGTCCACCCTGCATACCCGAACGCCAAGCGCCTACAGCGTTTCGGGCAAACGGAACCTTTGGATGCTCACTCCTATTGCGGTGTGCACACCCCCACACGTCTTCCGAGAACGCGGACGATCCGTGCCTCCTCTGCCCGCCCGTTCCCTCTCCCACCTTCAGCTTGGCCCGGACGAGCGCCTCGTGATATAATCCCCCCGTATCCCTGGGACGGCACCGGGAGGAAGAGAGGATGTGCGATGGTTTCGACGGTCGAATTGATACTGGTCGGCGTCGCCGTGTTGTTGCTGTTGAGCGTGCTCGTCAGCAAGATCTCGGACCGCTTCGGCATCCCGGCGCTGCTGCTGTTCCTGGCCGTCGGGATGCTGACGGGCTCAGATGGTCCGGGAGGGATCTATTTTGATAACCCGGCGATCGCCCAGTTCGTCGGGATCGTCGCGCTGGTGTTCATTCTGTTTTCCGGCGGGCTGAGCACCAACTGGAGGCACATTGCCCCCGTGCTCAAGCACGGGCTGGTGCTCTCGACGGTGGGTGTGGCGCTGAGCGCGTTGATGATGGCCGTCTTCGCCCACGTCGTGTTGGGCTTTTCGGTCGTCAACGGGTTATTGCTGGGCGCAATCGTCTCTTCAACCGATGCCGCGGCAGTCTTTGCCATTCTGCGCGCCAAGGGACTCCATCTCAAGGGGCAACTGCGCTCGCTGTTAGAACTGGAGTCGGGCAGCAACGACCCCATGGCGGTCTTCCTGACGATCGGCGTGGTGCAGTTGTTGACCCGGCCCACTATGCAAGTCACCGACCTGCTGCTCCTGTTCGTGTTACAGATGTCCATCGGCGCGCTGGTAGGCTACGCGATGGGAAAAGCAGCACCGTGGCTGATCAATCAACTGCGGCTCGGTCACGAAGGTCTGTACCCGGTGCTGACATTGGCGCTGGCGATGCTCACCTATGGTCTGAGTTCCGCCGTTCACGGCAACGGCTTTCTCGCCGTCTATATGGCGGGGCTCGTTCTTGGCAATCACGAATTCATCCACAAACGCAGTTTACTGCGCTTCCACGATGGCATCGCGTGGATCATGCAAATTGTGATGTTCCTGACACTGGGATTGCTGGTCTTTCCGTCACGCCTGCCGGCGGTGTTCGGCATCGGCCTGTTGAGCGCGGTGTGGCTCATGCTCATCGCCCGCCCGGTGAGTGTCTTCGCCAGCCTGGCACTGAGTCGCTTCGATTGGCGTGACAAGACGTTCCTGTCGTGGGCCGGCTTGCGCGGCGCCGTGCCGATCATCCTGGCGACCTACCCGCTGCTCGCCGGGATACCGCACGCCGACCTGTTCTTCGACATCGTTTTCTTCGTCGTGTTGACCTCGGTGCTGCTGCAGGGGACCTCATTGCCGTTCGTGGCGCGCTGGCTGCGCGTCGACGCCCCGCCGGCGCCACGGCGCGTCTATCCGCTCGAGTATTCGCCGGTCGGCGGGCTGAAGAGCGAGCTGCGTGACCTGTTCATCCCGCCCGAATCCGACTTCGTGGGCAAAGCGATCGTCGAACTGCGACTGCCCGCCGCCCTACTCATCGTGCTCGTCGCGCGCGAAGGCGAGTTCATCGTCCCGACTGGTGCGTTGGAGCTGCAGGCCGGCGACACCCTGCTGGTGCTGTCCGAAGAACGGGAGTACGACGAAGTCCGCACGCGAGTGTGCGCCACACTCGACAGCGGTGCGTGCCCGCCGTCCTCGATCTAGCTATTGCGCGCGAAAGGCCGGCACGCCCCCGCTGCAAACGATTTCAGCAGGCCAGTGGCATGGCAGTCATGTTGGTTTTGTGCAACGTCAAAATTTTGACACGTAACCCACTTCATGGTAATATAGTCTCATGGCAGCTGGTAGCAGTTGCCGCCAAGGCAATACGTCCATAATGGCGATGAAGCTCGCCATTTGATTTGGCAAGAACTGCCGGAAACGCCAGCCGGCTAATAGCTTCTACCGTTCATCTCGCGTGTTGTTCTGCGTCAGAAAGGTAGGAGTTTTTCTTTTTTGTGAGGGTATGGAGTCCGTCTGGAACTGCTTATGTGCTGATGACTCCTGGAAGACTCGTGGAAGAATTAAGGAGGTCAGCGATGCTCGACAAGGTACTCTTTGTTGGAATTGGGGGATTCATTGGGGCGTCATTACGATACTGGTTCAGCGGTTGGGTTCAAGAAGCAACTCGTAGCACATCGTTCCCTTATGGGACACTCGTTGTCAATTGCTGCGGTTGTCTGGTCATTGGCTTACTTTCTCAGTTGGGAGAGACCCACGGTTTTCTAAATGAACGGATGAGATTGTTGGTGATTGTTGGCATTGTGGGTGGATTTACCACATTCTCGACTTTCAGTAACGAATCGATGAACCTGTTGCACGACGGTGATAGTCTCCTGAGCATTGTCAACATCGGATTGCATGTGATACTGGGGCTTACGATGGTATGGGTGGGCCGGGTGTTGGTCCATCTACTGTGGAGGTAAAAGAACAAAATGAGTTCTCTCTTTGAGGAAGGTTATCTACTCCGTATTCTGATTGGTGAGAGTGACCGTTGTGAAGGCAAACCCCTCTATGAATGGCTCGTCCTCAAAGCGCGAGAACAGGGCTTGTCAGGAGCAACCGTCTTGCGTGGAATCATGGGATTTGGAGCGCGCAGCCGGATTCGTACGTTCAAAATCGAACGGCTCTCTGAGGACCTGCCAATCATTGTCGAGATCATTGACACGAGAGACAAACTGGAATCATTCCTGGCGCACATTGACAGCAGGATCACGGACGGCCTGGTGAGCATTGAGAAGGCGCGGGTCCACATCTACAGGAGCGGTGCATCCCTTTCTGCGCTTGTCGAGAATATCATGAGGAAGGATATTGTAAGCATTGCACCTGCTACGCCTCTCAGTCGCGTACTGGAGCTGATGCTTGAGCATCACGTTAAGGGTTTGCCCGTCGTCGAAGGCGGACGACCGATCGGGATCGTAACCGGTGGTGACTTGCTACGGCGTGCCAACCTGGGCCTGCGGTTGAGTGTCCAGCGCAAGCTGCCTCCGGATGACCTGGCGGAACAACTGCATCAACTGGAAGAAAAGCATCTGACCGCCCAAGACGTCATGACCAAACCGGTTGTCACCATCCGGTCTGATGCGCGGGTCTCGGATGCAGTCCGGTTGATGAACGAAAAACACCTGAAACGGTTACCAGTAGTTGATGATCGTGGCATCCTGGTTGGCATCATTACACGGACAGATGTATTGGCCGCGTTTGTATCTGTGCCTGTTTCTGAGGAAGAGATTGGGATAATCGGTGTCAAAGAGGCGCGAACGGCAGGCGACGTGATGTTCCGTGATGTTCCAACGGTTGACCCCGAGGCGACCTTGGACGAAGTGCTGGCGAAGATCGTCGCGACGCCTTTGCGCCGTGTGGTCGTAATCGATGAATCGCAGCGGGTTCTGGGCATAATTGTCGATGCAGATCTCTTGCTGAAAATCGGCGTACACGAACGCGCCAGTCTGTTTCGAGCATTGCTGCAGCGTCTCTCGCTCGCTTCTGCCGAGCCCGTGAAAACGATCGAACGCGCCGCTGACTTGATGTCCACCGAGACCTTTGCCGTGAGCGAAGATACCGCATTGGCTGAGGTGCTACGCATCATGTTGGAGAAACACGTCAAACGGCTGGTCGTTACTGACGCCGAAAACCACCTGCTGGGCATGGTCGATCGTCGCAGTTTGCTGCAAATCATCGGCAGTGAATTGCAGAGTTAGTGACAAGCCCACGAGAGGAAGCTAACATGTCGAGTCTGGGACGTACATCGAGTGTAATTTCCACACCGGAATATTGTCCCTCTGGGGAACAGAAAGCTGACTACGTGGACCGGCTGATTGCGACCTTGCGGCATGCGGTGCCCGATCGGGCCGGCCTTGCGATTGATGTGCTGGCGTACATGCTAGGTGAACCCAGGGCAATAGAGCCGTTGATTGCGCTGTTGTACACTACACCCGACATGGCTGTGCTGAAACAGGCCGTTCTTGCCCTGGGGCGTTTCAGAGACCAACGTGCTATCGCGCCATTGACCGAGCTGTTGAGCAACGCGGATTCACCGTTGGTGGCCCGCCATGCGGCTGTGGAGGCGCTGGCGCAAATCGGGGGACGGGAAGCGGAAGCAGGCATCGCCATTAGTCTGTCGGATCCTTCGCCACCGGTACGGAAGCTGGCTGAAGTCAAACTGGCCGCGATGCAGCGCGGTAGAGGAGGATAATTGTGGAATTCATAAGCCGTGGCTCACCCTATCGCATCCATTCAGTTGCCGAATTGCCCACACACATTCAAGAAATCCTCAATGCGCAATTGTCCGATCATGAAAACCCGCTGTACATGTGCGTTACGCCCCGTGAGCGGACCTGGCTACAGACGATGTGGGGTATATCGCAGGAGTACACTTTTTTCGTGCTCACCACAGAACAGATTGTGCTGATTCATGACTCGCCTAAAGGGCAGGAGGTGCAGCCCTGTCAAATCGGCGACCTGACCTATTTTGAGACCGGAATGGTCTTGCTGAATTCCTGGTTCAAGGCGCCTCCTTCGCAAGATACGCCTGGCGGGCCAATTGCCATGCGCTACAACTCCGTTTTCGAGCGGGAGTTTTACGCGGCAATCATGTATCTACGAAAACTCACCTTGGGTATCGACCTGTCGCTGGGGGGCGTATTTTCAGGCATGCCTGGTGAGGGCTTGCTCCGGTCACTTCCGCTCAAATTCAATAACGTTTCGCGGCGATACTGGCTGAAGGGCGAAGCGGCTATCACGGCACTGCTCGTGCCTGCAATCAGAGTGCCGTTCTTGCGCTATTTCCAGCGCGTCTATTCCTTCTCTACAGCCCTCATTCTGACCAACTGGCAGGTACTGGCAGTTGTCGAACAGGGGACCGGGAGCAGTGCGGGCAAATATGGTGAAGCCTGGTTGTTCTGCTCTTTGGGGCACATCGTGTCGGTAACGCTGGAAGATGTGCCCGCCTATGAATTGAGAGCGCTGCGCCTGGATCTGTGCGCCGGCCCTTATCAGGACGCGGTCCATATTCCCTATCCGCGCGAGCAGGAAGGCGATTTCCAGCGTTTTGTGAGCGCGATATATCAGACCAAGGGAGATGTCCTCTGACCAGTCCGTCAGCAGGATGATAGGAAGCGAGATTTGTGCAACATGAACTTGCTCGATACCACGCAATCGGTGCATGGCCGCCTGGGGAATTCCGACTCAGCACAGCGCGAATCAATGCGTATGGAACTTGGTCTGCTCCAGGAAACGCGGCATGAACCCCGCAAGACAGGCCGGGAGAATGGTTGGACGGAGGCCAAGAAGACAGTTCAGACGACAGCCGAGTCCATTGGGAAGAGAATCACGAGCTACTTGCACCGGCAAGATGCTGGTGACAAGCCAAAATGCTTGGGCCATTGCGACATCGTCGAGGCACTGGAGACATCCAGGTCTTGCCCCATTTGTCGCTTGACCTTCCACGCGGTTGGCGCCTATCTCGATAGCTATTTGTATGAAGGGGTGACCGACTCCTACTTCAGACCTGCGCTGCGTGCGTCACGCGGATTCTGTGCCGATCATGCGTGGCGGCTGGTCCACAGCGCAACGAGCAGCCTGGGGATGGCGATCACGTACCAGGACGTCGTCCATGTGCTGGCTGCGGTCATGCGTCGCGAGAAGGATCGTACCGGCGCGGCGTTCAAGCCCCGATTGCGCCTGCCGTGGCACAGGAACGGCAATCTTGCCAGTTCGTTGGCCGAGTTCGTGAATAAGTTGAGCGGCAGCAGGCAATGCCCGGCGTGTGAATATGCCAGCAGTATCGAGACGACATTCATCTCTTTTGCGCTAGACCTGCTCGATGACGACAGCGTGGCCCCCCGATTGGCGCACAGTCTGTGTCTCAAGCATTTCGGTTTGACCATCCAGCGGGTGCGCAGCCGCAAGCATTTCGACCTGCTGGTCACCCATCAACTTGCCGCGCTGGAGGAACTGGAAGGCGAGCTGGCCGAGTTCGTTCGCAAGAACGATTACCGCTTCCGCGACGAGGAATTTGACGCCGAG
>CAZPTF010000238.1:0-6399 GCA_964589015.1 uncultured Anaerolineae bacterium | reverse complement strand
TTTTCTCTTTAGCGATTTCCGCGATCGTCTGATCTTGTAGCGCTTTCTGCAACTCATCGACCGTCATTCCCAGCGCTTCCGCCATCGCGGCATTTGTATCATCCTGTGACATCAGGAGATCTCTTTGTGCAAACCGGCCGGTTAAGACGTTCTCGGAACCATCGCCCTGTGGGACAGGCGGGCCGGACGGTGCGGTTCCGGTTTCTCCAACCGGAGGAAGGTTCCCCGGTTCCTCCGTCGGGCTTGCGGCATAAGCTAAGCTCGCCACAGCTGTCGTCGCCAACATGGCAACGACCAGCACAACACCCGCCATTCTTGTCATTTTGCTACTCACGTTGATAGCTCCTTTCGTTCTCATTTGTTCTCAGATCCTACCCTGTTTGACCTGATCCCATCTTACCAACGAATTATGGAAAAGCTGTGGAAAACTCGTGGGCGAACTGGGCAGTTTCTGCGTTCGCTCTCGTGGGTTTCATGAAATCAACACCTCCTCCCTGTGGGCATAGACACCACCTCCTCATTGTCTTCCAGGACATTCTATCAAGCGGGCTTGGAGAAGTGGTGCAAGTATTCTGTAGGACTGATGGGTGTGTACTGTCGGAGGTTGACATCGAGACACATTTATATTAGACTTGGGCCGATACTGCGATCACCGGACGATGTTCTTGTTCACCAAAGATTGGGGAAAGTACTATGGAGCAAGTGATGCAATTTCTCTTGGCCTTGGCGATCATCATCTTCGCCGCCAAGGCCGCAGGCTACGTCAGTACCGCACTGGGACAGCCGGCGGTTCTGGGCGAACTTCTGGCTGGGCTCATTTTGGGTCCTACCGTGTTGAACATGCTGCATTGGGGTCCCATTTCATCTCACGGAGGGCACACGGGGGAGGTTATCTTCAACATCGCCGAACTCGGGGTCCTGTTCTTGATGTTTATGGCTGGGCTGGAGGTAGACATTCAAGCGATGCGTACCGCCGGGCGCACGGCGGTGCTCACTGGAGTACTTGGGGTCATTGCCCCGGTTTTGTTTGGCGCCTTAACAGTGCTGCCTTTCGGATTCACACTGGAGCAAGCGATTTTCATGGGACTTATTCTCGCGGCGACCAGTGTGAGTATCTCCGCGCAGACACTTATGGAACTCGGTGTACTGCGCACCAACGTTGGTATCGCGCTTCTGGGCGGTGCGGTGGCAGATGACGTCCTGGTGATCCTGGGTCTGTCGCTGTTCACCGCGTTGGTTGGTGGCGGCGAGAGTGGCGTATCAGCGATTGCGTTTGTTGTCCTCAGAATGGTCGTGTTCGTTCTGCTAGCGCTTTGGGTTGGAGCGCGCATCGTCCCGTCTCTGAGCCGGCTCGTGCACCGCCTGCCGATCAGCGAAGGCATCATGGGGCTGGTGATTGTCACCACGTTGCTCTATGCCTGGTCGGCCGAAGCTGTGGGCGGGATGGCGACGATCACCGGGGCGTTCCTGGCGGGAGTGCTCTTTGGGCGGACCTCATTTCGCCAGCACATCGAAACGGGTATGCACACGCTGACCTACGCGCTGCTCGTGCCGGTCTTTTTCGTGAGCATTGGTCTGGAGGCCGACATCAAATCGGTGGGCTGGCAGGGCGTTCCCATGGCCGTGCTGCTCATCGTCGTGGCGATGGTCTCCAAGATCGTTGGCTGCGGAGCTGGCGGTTTGCTGGGCGGGTTCAAGACGAAAGATGCCCTGCGGCTTGGCGTCGGCATGGCCTCGCGCGGGGAAGTCGGTTTGATCGTCGCGTCTGTCGGTCTCAATGCCGGGCTGCTCGAGCAGGATGAGTTTGCGATGGTGGTGCTCATGGTTCTGGCTACGACGCTGTTGACACCGATTCTGTTACGCCTTCTGTACCCACGGGTGGAAACGAACGAGCGGTCCCAGGCACAGCCTGCCAATGTGTGATTGTGGGGCCTCGGCCCAACGGAGACGATTGACGAGCGAATACCTTACGAAAGGGGAGACATTATGCCACATCTGATTGTCCTGATCCTTGAGTGTACCGAACAGTGTCACGATATACTGAAAATATGGGAGGATGCCGGTGCATTGGGAGCGACTATTCTGGAGAGCACCGGTTTGGGCCGCGTTCAGGGCAAGTTGCGAGATGATCTGCTGTTCATGCCCTCTTTCCGCGATCTGCTGAAGGCGGATGAGCTGCACAACCGCACGATATTCACCGTGGTAAACGACGAGGAGACACTCGAACGCGTGCTGGAGGATACCCAACGCGCCATTGACTTTGATCAGCCCAACACGGGGTTGCTCTTCGTCATGCCTGTCAGTCGCGTCATCGGCTTGAAACGGCACAACAGCCCAACACCAGAGTGAACTCGCAACGCGGACACCATAATCCTCTGGGTGGGGTGGTGCGCCGCTACGCAGAGACGCACCCTGCCAGGATTTCTGGTAGGCCGCAGCGCAATGGGCCGGTCACGCCGGAAACGTGGCCCACGAGTTCGGCGGTCTGTCTCATTCCTGGCAGGCTGGATGGGGCCACTCTCCGGTACCCCCAGCGCTGTGCTGGCTCCGACGCTCTGGAGCGTACCCCAGGCCGGGACGAACCGTGGTAGATTGGCTCAGCGTGGTACCGGAACAGCCCTTTCAGCGGGTTCGTCGTGTCGAACAGAGTCGCTTGTTCCCCGCACGTTGATGTGGCCTGGGGATGGTTGACCCAAAGGATGTTTCATACTATGATATCTAACTATGACGGGTAATTCTTCAATGAGACGATTCCGACCCTATCTGGTTGCGCTGGTTCTATACACCCTGCTGGCTGTGCTGCTGACCTGGCCTCTCGTTAAGCACTTGTCCTCGCGTACCATTGGCAGTGCGGTGTGGGCGTTCGACGAATACACCTTCATCTGGAACATGTGGTGGTTCAAATACAGTTTGCTTGACCTCGCGCAGACTCCCCTGCATACGGCTTTTACGTTTTATCCTCTCGGGATTGATCTCGTTTCGTACACTCTGAATCTGTTCAATGGTATGCTGGGACTGCCGCTTCAACTCGTGTTGCCCTTGCCACTAGCCTCAAACCTGGTCATCCTGTCGACGTATGTCCTGAGTGGATTCGGAGCCTATCTGCTCGTCTGCTACCTGTTCTCGTCGGATAGCCGGCGTGACGAGCGTTTCGAGCGCAGTTTGCCACTTACCTGTCATGTGGCCGCATTCGTCGCCGGTGCCGTTTATGCGTTCACGGCGGCGCGCATGATCTACGCGGCGCTCGGCCATTACAATGTGTTGACTGCGCAGTGGTTCCCGCTCTATGCCCTGTTTCTCCTCAAGACCTGGCGTGAGCCAGGCTGGCGGAATCCGATTCTCGCGGGGATTTGGACGACCTTCATCCTGCTGGCTGAGCCGTTCTTCGGCGTATTCTGGCTCTTCGTGACCGTTCTGCTGAGCCTCTTCGAACTGTTTCGACGGCGCGAGGAGTCTCTGTGGCACGTGGCCAGGCGATTGCTGGCGATGGGTCTCGTCACCTTGCTTTTGTGGTCACCGTTGCTTGTCGCGATGCTGCACGCATTTCTGCAAGGCGATCTCGATATCCCGGGCTGGGGGCATGGTGCTGGCCTCTCTGCTGATCTGGTGGGTTGGTTCACTCCGACCGCCCTGCATCCGCTGTTCGGTGTGCAGGATTGGCCTGCATACCTGCGCGCCGTGGTCGAAGGCAAGACGCCGTTTCAGGACGTCAACACGGTCTTTCTGGGGTATGGGATATTGCTGTTGGCAGCGATCGGAGCGGTCACGGCGTGGAGGCGATTGCGTGTTTGGGTGGTCGGGGCGACGGTCTTTGCCATCTTCACGCTGGGACCTTTGCTCCAAATCAGAGGGCAGTTCCTCTTTCCGCTGGACAATCTGCTCCGTGAACAGGGCATCCAGCAGGATGTGACGTTCCCGCTGCCGTTCGCTCTGCTCCACTACATCCCGTTTCTCAAGGCCAATCGGGTGCCCAATCGCTTCAGTGTCATCCTGGGTCTGGCATTGATGGTGTTGGTGGGGTACGGGGTGCTGTGGTTGCTAAAAAGGCAGCCCGTCCGTCGTAAGGGATTGATCTGGGTAGCGGGAGCGCTGCTTCTGGCAGTTGCGCTCTTCGATCAGGTGTCCGTCCCGCTGCCGTTGACAGATGCACGGATCCCCGGACCATACGCGGTCATCGCTGCGGAAGACGAGGACTTTGTGGTGATGACGATCCCATTTGGTTGGCGAGACAGCTTCGGGACCAAGGGGTCGGAGCGTACCCAGGTGCAGTATTACCAGACATTCCATCACAAACGGTTCCTCACTGGCAATACCTCACGCGCACCGGACTTCAAGTTCGACTACTTCTTACGCATCCCGCTGTTCCGCGCTTTGACTGCGGTGGAACTCTACAACCCCGTCGACGAAGAGACACTGCAGCGTGCCGCCGAACAAGCTGGAGAATTGATGACCTTGTATGACATTCGCTACCTCATCGTCCATGAGCCGGTACCGCTGCGCTATCCGGAAATCGATACCACGGCAGTTGCTCTCGATCTGGCACGGGAGCTGATTCCGCTCTCTGCTGAGCCAGTCGCCGCAGGGGATGGCGTAGCTGTCTATCAGGTGCATCAGCCGCCGTTGCCAAACCCATTGCGTATCGACTTTGGCGAGTGGACAGCAGCTCCTTATCGGGGTGAGGGGTGGAACGACGATGAGGAGATCTTCACTGCTCGGGCGAACTGGGCGTTGGGAACCGAAGCACAGGTATTCTTGCCGGTGCGCGGCCCGGGTAATCGCTCCCTGTCTATGCAGATCGCCCCGTTTGTCTATTCCGGCGGTCCCCCGCAGACCGTGGCCCTGTCGCTGAACGGTCATTTGCTGGATGCGCCGTTCACCCTGCAGGACGGCTGGCAGATCATCAACACTACGCTGCCAGGAGCCCACCTCAAGCCCGGACTCAATACGTTGACGTTCGACTTCGCTCACGCTACAGCACCCAGTGCGGTGTTGCCCGGGGTGACTGATGAACGTCCGCTATCCGTTGCAGTGGATTGGATCGAGATCGGCAGTCCGGCTCAATAGGGCGCATTGCAGTGGAGCCAGCGCTTGTGGGTCTGCGTGGATTTGCAGTGCTGCAACGAACCGCGCGAATCATCAGCAGCAGGCAATGCAATTTCAGCGTCATTTCGGTGCCGTACGTTCGTGTTCACCTTGGCCGGTTTATCGCGATGTCTCCGGCTGGGCCATCGGTCCGGTCTCACCGCGCAGTTCATTGGCCAGTCCCCACACCGCCAGTAACAACGCAACAGCGATGAGTGCGGTCGTCGCCAGATAGGTGTCGTTCAACGCTGCTACCTGGCTGGACGCGGATGCGCTGGTTGCATCAACGCCAATTGCGTTGCCGGTATAGAAGGCCGTGCGAGTGGCCCACAGTGCGCCGAGCACGGCGATGCCCACGGTCTGCCCAAGTGTCCTGGTCATCGACAGCAATCCTGACGCAACGCCCAGTCTGCTACGGGGAACGCTGCCCATGATCGCGCTGTTGTTAGGCGCGTTGAACACACCCTGCCCGATTCCAATCGGAATGAAGCGCAGCAGGTACCCGGGGATCGAGGTGTCCATGCGCAGGGTACTGGCCGCGTAATACCCGACCAGCGAGGCGAACAACCCGAACACGATGATGCGGCGCGGTCCCACCTGGTCCGACAGCCAGCCGGCGATGGGCGCCATCACCCCCATTGCGATGGGAACCACGCCCATCATTAGCCCCACCACCTCGGGACCGTATCGAAGCACGTCTTGCAGATAGAAGGGCATCAGGATCACTGTCCCGGCGGCGGAAACAAACGAGGTGAAGCCCGTGATCAAGTTGACGCTGAACAGCCGGTTCTGGAACAGGCTGAAATCGATCATCGGGTTCTTGCTGCGGGTCTCGATCAGGAGGAATGCTGCCAGAAGCACCAGGAACGCAGCGAAGAGCGCAACGGCAGGTGCTGAGCTGAACCCGGTCTGCTGTCCGAAAGTCAGCGATAGCAGTAAGGTCAGAAGTCCCGAACAGAGGATCACGGCCCCTGGAAGATCGAAGCGTTGCTTGCTGGCGGGCCGGATATCCGGCACGAAGCGGAGGACCAGGATGAACCCGATGATGCCGATCGGCAGGTTGACGAAAAATATCCAGTGCCACGACAGCGCGTTGATGATGAGGCCGCCCAGCATCGGCCCGGCCATGATGCCGACCGATACCATCGTGCCACCGATGCCCAACGCTTTGCCCCGTTCCGACGGAGGAAAAACCTCCGTCAGAATGGCGGTGCCGAGCGCCATGATTGCGGAAGCGCCCAGCGCCTGCAGCACCCGGGACCCGATCAGCCAATACTCAGTCGGCGCCAGCCCACACAGTACCGAACCGATCGTGAA
>CAZPTF010000237.1:0-6405 GCA_964589015.1 uncultured Anaerolineae bacterium | reverse complement strand
TCATCCTGATCGAAGAAATCGACCTGTCCATCGGGTCGGTCATGGCTGTCGCCGGCGTCGCCACCGGAATGACCCTGGTGAGCGGTGTGGGTATCGTCCCCAGTATCGCTGTGGGATTGCTTGTTGGACTGGCTGCCGGTTTGTTCAACGGCCTCGTCATCGCCGCCACCGGACTTAACTCATTCGTGGTGACTTTCGGCATGTTTGGCATGGCTCGTGGGCTTGCCCTGGTGTTATCCGATGGCTTCGCAATCACCGGATTCCCCGACTCGTTCGCTGCCCTATTCCAAAGCGACACATTCGGAATTCCGTTCGCGTTCTGGGTCGTGGCGGTCGTGGTCGGACTGACCTATGTCCTGCTGCATCATACGTCTTTCGGAACATCACTGTTCGCTATCGGTTGCGATATGGAAATCGCACGATTGGCCGGCATCCGCGTGCTGCGCAACAAAGTCATCGTGTTCAGCCTGTCGGGACTCTTCGCCGGGTTGGCTGGGATCATGGTCATGGCGCGCCTCAACGCAGCACACCCCGGGTCAGGCGCCGGTTACGAATTCGATGCAATTGCCGCGGCAGTAGTAGGTGGCATCCCGCTATCTGGTGGGCGCGGAAAAGTGCTGGGAGCTCTGGCAGGTGCGTTCATCATCACCATCTTGCGCAACGGCATGAGTATCATGGGTATCGGTCTGTACTGGCAGCTGGTCGTGATCGGGCTGGTATTCATTCTGGCGTATACTATGCAATCTTTGCGGAGTGAGCAACTATGAGTACTTCTACTGATCTGGCTGTGGAACAAACCAGAGACCGGCAGCGACCGCGACTCCAAGTAGCCTCCCTGGCGATGGGATTGTCACGCGTGGTGCTCTTGTTCGTGCTCGTCATCCTGGGGCTTCTGATTAGCGAACACTTCCTGAACATCTTCAACGTCATCAACATGGTTCGTCATGCCGCTTTGCTGGCTCTGATTTCGATTGGCATGACGCTATCGCTGCTGACCGCGGGCATCGAGTTGTCGGTCGGCTCCGTCGTAGCGCTCTCGTCAGTCGTAGCGGCACCACTACTGTTGGAGGAACGTTTCATCGAGGGGTTCCTCGTGGCACTGCTCGTGGGCCTCATGTGTGGTCTGCTCAACGGGGGGATGATCGCCTACCTGCGCATTCCAGCATTCATTGCGACTTACGCCATGATGCGTGTGGCACGCGGGCTGGCACTGTTGTATACCGGCGGCAAGAGCGTGTACGACTTCGCTCCCGCCTACCGGTGGATCGGAAACGGTTTCATCTGGCGCATCCCCGTACCGGTCATCATCGCCCTGATTCTGTGTGTGATTATGTACTTCGTATTGCGGTACACAACGTGGGGCCGCCGTGTTTACGCAGTGGGGGCTAACCCTATCGCCGCACGCTTCAGCGGATTCAATGTACCGTTGTTGCTGTTGACCGTCTACGCCGTAAGTGGGGTCCTGTCTGGGATCGCTGGTCTCGTATATGTCGCTTATGTCAACGCAGCGGAACCAGTGATCGGTGACCAATTCGCACTGGATGCGATTGCCGTCGTGGTAATCGGTGGGACGCCGTTCTCCGGAGGGGTCGGCGGCATCGTCCAGACGGCTGTCGGCGCAGTCATCATCGCTGTACTGAACACCATTCTCAACCTGGTGAATATGTCATCGTACTGGCAGGTCTTCGCCAAGGGGGCCGTTATCCTCATGGCCTTGATTTTCGACCTGATACTGAGAAGGTATCTCGGTCAACGCCTGAAATGACATCCGGGGACCAATCATTGAAGGAGGATTCTTGAACAATGAAGTTTGGAACGCAAGGAATAATGGCCGTCGACTACGAAGAACGCATCAACTTCGATCGCATGCGCAAGGAGCGTGTTGGCAAGATCAAAGCGGAGATGGCGAAGACTGATTTCGGGAGCCTGTTGCTTTTCTCGAGCAGCAATAAGCGCTATGCGACAGCGACATGTGCGACGTCTCCGGACTGCGACAACAACGGGCGATACGCGATCATCCCGCGCAACGGTGAGCCGTACATATTCGGGTTCGGGTCGGAAGTCGCTGCTGCCAAGCTCAACTGCCCCTGGATCGCGGACAGAGCCTATCCTGCACACACAACGATGTTTGGCGCGTTGCCCAGCGATTGGGGCGCTGCACAGAACTTTATAAAGGACCTGGCGATGGTACTCGATAAACACGGCATCGCCAAGAGCGAACCGATTGGCATCGATATCCTCGACTCGCAACTGATTCTGGCTCTCCAGGACGCCGGCTATCGTTTTGGCGACGGGCAGGCTGTGATGCTCGACGCGCGGATGATTAAAACAAGCGATGAGATCCAGATTCTACGTAACGCTGCCGCAACGGTCGACGCCGCTTTCGATGCGCTGGCGCGGATGATCCGACCGGGAGTACGGGAAAATGACATCCAGGCAGAAGCATCCCGTGTGCTCCATACGCTTGGCAGCCAGTGGGTCATCAACGTCCAGGTCACCAGCGGGTCACGTACCCATCCGCACCCGCACCTGAGCTCCGACCGGTTGCTGCAGCCCGGCGACCTGGTCTTCCTGGACATCGACACGCTGTTCAACGGGTATCACACCTGCTACTATCGCACGTTGTGTTGTGGGAAGCCCTCGGAGAAACAGAAGGACATCTACAAACGGACGTACGAAATGCTGTACGCCGGTATCGATGTCGTTCGTCCCGGGATGACCACTGCGGACATCGTGCGCGCATGGCCGGATGCCAGCTACTGGGGTTTCACTAATGAAGCGCAGGCATTTGGTCTGGCGTTTGGGCATGGAATCGGCACGGGGCTGTGGGAGAGGCCCATCGTGTCACGTTTATATAGCCTGGAACATCCGGTAGAAATCAAGGAAGGGATGGTCATCGCTCTCGAGACGTACGCCGGTGAAGGAACCGATGGCGCACGGATCGAGGAGGAATGTGTCATCACTGCCGATGGCGTCGATATCATCACCAAGTTCCCCTGCGACGAACTGATCGCCTGCGGCGCAACCTATTAGCAAATCGCCAGCCGTCCCGTTATGAACCTTTCGGCATGGTCCAGAGCGCTCTGGGCCATGCCCTGGTTTACGCTCGACGGGTGGATCGGGCCGGAGCCAAAGTGCCTTGCCCACTGCCTCTGTCCACCAACTATCAGGAGGAGCCCATTGGATCACGAAACGTGGCCCACCATCTCACATACACATATCAATGAGCAGGTGTACCAGTTGTTGCTTTCGAGAATTGTCACGCAGACGATCGCCCCTGGAGAACGGCTGCGCGTTGTCGAGCTCGCCGAGGCGCTCGGAGTGAGCCGTACACCGGTCAAAGACGCCATCAACCGCCTGGCTGTCGAAGGGATTGTCGTGGTCGTTCCACGCAAGGGGACCTTTGTGTCCGATGTCACAGCCAGGTCCATCAGAGAGCTGTTCGACGTGCGGTCGATGATCGAAAGCTTTGCCGGTGAACAAGCCGTTCAACGCGCAACAGACGAGGATATTGCCTGGTTCGAGAACGTATTGACACGTTTGGGTGGTTTCGTCGTCGGTGACAACTACACGGATTTTGAGGCTTTCCTCGAACTGGACACCAGGTTCCACATGAGGCTCCTGGAGCTGGCCGACAACATGCTGCTGACCAAACTGCTCGACAGCATCAACCACCAGATCAAGATTGTGCGTGCGTATCAGAGAGCGCCCGGTGTGGCAAAAGAGGCAGACAAAACGCATCACGAGCACGAGGTCATCGTCGCAGCAATCAAGGCCCGAGATGCTTCACGATTGCGCAGCGCACTGACAACGCATTTCAGGAATCGACGCGAGCTTATTATCAGAGCTCTTGAGGCTCGGGCCGAGTCGCTGACGAACGGCATCGAAGCATAACCGTATTTCTTTCCAAGGAGAATGTCACATGACACTGGGGACCATGGCAACCGATTGCGAAATTCGGATCGACTACGACAAGCTGCGAAGAGACAGGCTGAGCAAGATGAACGAGCAGCTCAAGACGGATCGCTTAGGTGCGCTGCTCTCCTTCGATCCCGACACAATCAGATACATCACCAGCACGAAACTCAATGACTGGACCAACAATAAACTGGCGCGGAGCTGTCTACTCGTGGCGGATCACGAACCGATCCTGTATGAGATCGGGAGTGCAATCGAAACGAAGAAACGCCTCAGCCCCTGGATCAAGGATCGGATCTATCCGGCCATCGCGTCAATGCGCGGTTCGTTTCCAGAGCCGACCGTCTACGAGAATGCGGCAAAATTCGCCGGCATGATCAAAGCACACTTGAAGGACATGGGTGCGGCCAACGAACCGCTGGGTGTAGACATTGCAGAAATTCCCGTCTTGCGCGCGTTAGAAGCGGAAGGTATCCGCGTCGTGGACGGACAGCAAACCATACTGAATGCCGAAGCGATCAAGACTCCTGAAGAAGTCGAATTGATCGAGACGGCAATCTCGATTGTGGAGGCCGCGTTCTGGGAAGTCATCAGTTTTGCCCGACCCGGCGTACGCGAAAACGAAATCAACGGGCTGATGCGCAACGTGATGTACCGTCTCGGCGCGGAGGAAATCCAGAACATCAATGTCATTACCGGTGACCGTTCACACCCACACCCGCACGATGCCTCGGACCGCTTGCTGCGGATGGGAGACATGATTTTCATCGATGTGGTTACAGCCTTCAATGGTTACAGGACCTGTTACTACCAGACTTTTGTCACCGGCAAACCATCACAAAAACAACTGGATGTGTACAAGAAGACGTATGACTGGTTGTTCAATGCCATCGAGCTGATTAAGCCCGGGATCACGACGGCGGACGTTGCTGCCGTCTGGCCGGACGCACGTGAAGTCGGCCTAGCGAACGAGGCGGAGGCATTCGCACTCGAGCTGGGCCACGGCATCGGGATCACACACTGGGCAAAACCTGTGATCAGCCGGATGTTCTCCTTCGATCATCCGGAGGAGATTAAGGAAGGAATGGTACTCGCCCTGGAAACCTACTACGGTCATGGCAACGATGGCGTACGAATCGAGGAAATGGTCGTAGTAACCAAGGATGGCTACCGCATGTTGAGCAAATTCCCATCCAAGAATTTGATAAGCTGTCCCTGCGTCGGAAACCTTCTGCCCTGACGGGCATCCGCGGAACGCTACCGTATTTCAGAGACTGTTACTGGTTCGTTAGCACCTCGCACAACCAAAAACCTCAGGGTGGGACGACGGTTGAGGTCATGGGTCTGTCGTCCCACTCGTGCTATTCCGGCAGATACTCCTCGCGCACTGGAGAGAATACCTCGATGACAACCGAGTCTTCGACAACTTCGACCTGATGTTCGACATCGCCAGGGATGCACCAGGAGTCACCCGGCTGTACGTCGTACACTTCTCCTCCGATCGACATGTACAGCCGGCCCGTCACGAGGTATCCGATCTGCTCATGAGGATGGGCATGTGCGCTGAGTGTTCGCGGCCCTTGCATTCGGAACTCGGTCATCAACGTGCGCGTGCCATACACCAGTGTCTTACGTTCGACTCCTGCTGAAGCATGAACATATCCCATTGTGCTGTACTTCTCAAACATGCGCTACTTCTCCTCCGGCATCTATTGTCTATGAAAGAGTGAACCCCATCGTCCTGGTCATCGAAGGACTGCTCTGATCGTTCCCAACGAACAGCACGAATGTCGCAGCGTAGAGCGTGCCAACCGTCGCATTGCTCAGCCGGTAGCGCACGTATTTTGCGACACCCGGCGCAACCGAAGCGTCCATGTCCGTCGCGGTTGGGCTCGACCTGAACGGTGTGGGCGAAAAGCCGGGTCCATACACATTGGTTGACGCCGCCGGGTCACGAATCGTGGCCTGTACGGCCTCGGTGGGCGGGATCACGTGACCCGAGTCGAGTTAGCCCGCCATGTTGCGAAGGCATTCGGTATGGACGACTCGAAGATCCGAGCGGCAACCGACCTGGAAATGGACTCAAGCTCCAAGCGTTATCCGTTGCCACCGCGAACCTGTCTGGATGTGACACACACCGAGAAAGTCCTGGGCAGGATTAACGTCGGAGTCGAGGAAGGGCTCGAGATGTGGAAGCGCGAAAGAAGCGAGCCGATCAGGTAGGCCAGTCGCCACTGCGCACGCCAATGAAACGAACATCGCTGTGACCGGTGCTCCATCGCATCGGATGGCGTGAAACTGGGAGCACTGGAGGGCAGGGGAACCATCCTCCCTTCCAGTGCAAGCCGTGCAGCCAGCGGACAGCAGCAGATCAGAGACCAGACAGATCACCGACAACCTCAGCGATGCGGCGGCTCTCACCGCGAAGCGGGTCGTTTCGCATGTCTCAGTGTGCGTGCACGCGCAACACAAATGGCCTGTCGGTAG
>CAZPTF010000236.1:2460-6432 GCA_964589015.1 uncultured Anaerolineae bacterium | reverse complement strand
CGCGCAATGAGCTACCCGCGTCACGCTAACCGTGCAGTGAGACGACGAACCGGTGTGTATCCGTGCATGGCAAACAGCGCCGCAGTGGCAAGCCGGTGTAGTTTTACCACAGCACATCGCCTTTCATAACCGCACCTCTGACGCGAAAGGTTCCACGGATTCGCCGAGGAGCGCAGCTACAATTCGTGGCGCAGCTTGGCCATCGCCGTAGACCCTTGCGGGCCGTGCCATTTCGCGATGAGCCTCGTCACTTTCCAGCAAGCGCGTTACTTCCGCCACGATGTGCTTGGATCCCGTGCCAACCAATTTCACGCACCCGCTCTTGATTGCCTCGGGACGTTCCGTAACTTCCCGCAAGACGAGTACGGGAACCCCCAAGGCAGGTGCCTCTTCCTGTATCCCGCCGGAATCGGTTAGCACGAGATATGATCTCTGCAGCAGTTGAACCAACGCGAGATAGTCCAACGGAGGCGTCAGCGTAATGTTGGCGATTCCATCCAGCATGTCGTGTACCGGCTCGTGCACGTTGGGGTTCATGTGTACCGGGTACACTATGTGCACCCGATCGGCGTACTGCGAGGCGATCTGCTGCAGTGCCAGGCAGATGTTCCTCAGGGGTATGCCGAAGTTCTCCCGCCGGTGTGCAGTGACCAATATCAATCTTGTAGCCGGAGGAATTGCAGTGAGGTGTTCCAATCCGGCTGAGCGATAGTCAAACGGCATTCTCGCGGCCCAATAGACCGCATCGATAACCGGATTACCCGTGACCCGTATATGCTGTTCCGGAATGTTCTCACGTAGCAGATTCTGTTTCGCACTCTCCGTCGGCGCGAAGTGCAGGTCAGCGACAACACTTGCCACGCGCCGGTTGATCTCTTCGGGGAAGGGTTGCTGCTTGTTTCCGGTGCGCAGTCCTGCCTCCACGTGTCCAATCCGCGCACTGGCATAGAATGCAGCCAGAGCTGCGGCCATTGCGCTCGTGGTGTCTCCCTGTACCAATACCCAATCGGGCTGTTCTTGGTTGAGGATCGGCTCCAACTCCGTCAGGATTCTGGAGGCGGACTGCGTGGGGGATTGGTTCCCGGTCATCACATCCAGATCGTAACGCGGCACAATTCCAAACAGGTCGAGCGCTTGATCGAGCATCTGCCGATGCTGGCCCGTGACACACACTACAGACTCAATGGCGGCATCGGCCCTCCTTTTCTCAAGCTCTAAGATGACGGGGGCCAGCTTGATCGCTTCAGGCCGCGTGCCCAGGATCGTCAACACCTTCATCGCGCTCATTCTCTCCGCCGGTTCTTGTCGGCAATCCGTTCGATCGCTTCGACATAAACTCTGGAGACGACCTCCCAGTTCAGTTCTTCGCGCCCCAATTTCTGCACGCGTGCCCGCATCGCGCTGTAACGTTCAGGATCCGCCAGCAGCTCGTTGATGACCCGTGCGATATCGTGCGGGTCCTTTTCGTCGAACGCCGCGCCGATCCGGTTTTGCTCGACAAGGCGCTTTTTTTCGGGCTGGTTGCTGACCGCGAGCGGTATTCCGCTGACGATGTAGTGGAACGGCTTGTAATCGATGTTGTAGTAGTAGTTGAGCGTATCCCCCTGCATGGCTGTGACACCGAGATCCGCGGAAGCGATGTATGTGGGTAGATCCGTGGATTTTACCCAACCGATCAGCCGAACGCGGTCTGTCACGTGTCTGTCTTCAATCCTGGCTTCGAGTGCCGAACGCAAGACGCCATCTCCAACAATCGCAATCACGATATTGGCGTCAAGATACTGCGCCGCATCGATCAAATATTCGAGACCCTTTCCCCGGTCGAGAAAGCCCACGTAGATGACCACTTTTCGATCTGGACCGCCGCCGAGAAGTTCTCGCACTTCATCCGAGGCGGTCGCTTCGACGTAGGAGTGATAGGCATTGGGGATCACCAGGGGCTCTGGGATCCCATACCAGTCAGCCAGAATCTCGGCGATGGACTGTGTGACCACGATGACCAGGTCGCAGCGCCGGCACATAACCTTTTCCAACCATTTGACGATGGCCTGGTGCCAGGGACCATAGGGGACAGCACGGACACGGTCCGCCCACAATTCCAGCGAATCGTAGACCAGCTTCGCTTTGGTCAGACACGCCGCGAGATAGGCCGGGGCCAGTCCCTCCAGCCCGCGTCCGACGTACACATCGGCTTTTTCACGGACGGCTGCCGGCAGTACGGCGAAAACGAAGAGCAGTGTGTTCAGATCGTGCGCGAACTGCATGACGTGCTGTACCACCTTGTTCGCCAGACTGGCGGAGTCACGCTGGTAATACTCGTTGCGTTGGCGTTTCCCGTCTCTGGCTGCTGCCGAGGGTGGTCTGATGACGCTGTACAGAAGGTGCATCAACGTCGGCCGTCTCAGGATGCGGATCCCATCCTTCTCTTCCTGCCGGAGTGGCACCTGCCCGTACTTACCGGTCCCCAGCACCACGACCTCATGTCCGGCAGCCATCAACGCCTGCGCCTGCTTGTACACGCGTGGGTCTGTCCAGAAAGCATCGGTGAATTCGTTGTTGGTTAGAATAGCGATCTTCAATGTAGATTTCCTCGCTAGAGCCGTCGTGCGCGGCTACAATGCGCGTGGCATCCGCCAGCCACGATCACCTTGTCACTGTGTCGAGAACCTCCGCCAGTCTGGCGGTCAAGTACCTGCGCGTGAACTGCCGAAGAGCGGCTGAGTTACTCGGGACGTGCAGCCCCCCGCTCCGCCACCGTTCTGCGAGGCCGATCAGCGTGTTGGCAATGCCGGTGATGTCCTCCGGATCGACCCAATAGCCAACGCCCGCCTGATCGAACAGGCGCACCACTTCAGCGCCTGGTGGAGTGAGCGCCAGCACTGGTTTTTGTGCACCCAGATACTCGTACGCCTTTCCGGCGACGCGCGTTGGGATCAACCGCGAAATGAGCAACAATACGTCCGCACTCGTCAGATAGCCGACACTTTTCCTGTGCGACACGGGACCAACGATATCGACGTAAGTCTCCAGTTGCAGCCGCGAAACCCATTCCCGGCTCTCCCGATCGAATTCTCCAACGAAATGGATCTGCAGGTTGTCCCTCAAAGAGGCCGCACGGTCGATGGCCTCCCTTGCCGCCTGCAAGAAGCCGGCCGGCCGCGAGTTGAGCTCAGCTGTCGATCCGGAATACACCACGTGAAAGCGGTTCTCAGGCAAGTCCGGCGCTGCCGCATGTTCGAAATCCGGCTCGTCGAATCCGTTCCTGATGACCACAAACTTGTCCAGATCACCGTATGCGTGAACGAATGCCTGGTGCGCGCTGTCCGTCACCAGAATCACCCGGTCGGCCTTGCGGACCGCCCATCTCTGCATCCGGCTTTCAACGGGTTTGAACAGCTTCCAGTATCCGCGGCGCTGTACCCAATATAAGGGATCGATCGTCCACTCGTCGCGGAAGTCCAGAACCAGCGGCAAACCCGTGCACGCTTTCAGGATGGCACCGAGAACGTGGCTGGAATAAGGCGAACCCGTCGCGTAGATCGCGGCCACCGGTCGTCGTCGAATCTCGCGTAGTGCCGCGGGAATGGCCCACGGAAACCACCAGTTGCCCAGATCCGGCACCGACAGCGGGGTCAGCGGTCCCCAGATCAAGTACCGGACCACACCCCGCCAGTCATCGTCCGGTTCCATCGTGTGTGCGCGAACAATCGCCGTGCCGGGTGGGATTTCCGCCAGCAAGCTTGAGTCGCGGACCCTCTCTACCGAGCGATCGGTGGTCAGAACCACCGGATCCCAACCCATCTGCGGGAGATACTTGACGAACTTGGCCGAGCGCTGGACGCCAGGCCCCCCGTCCGGCGGGAATATGTGCGATATGAAAAGGACGCGACTTTCAGCCTTATCAACCACCATTCATGGCACCACCCACCTGCAATCGAACCAGATATGCGACCAAAACCGGAGCATTCTCCC
>CAZPTF010000236.1:0-2360 GCA_964589015.1 uncultured Anaerolineae bacterium | reverse complement strand
TTCTCCCATCCGTGAGAGGCGCGCTGGATTCTCCTCGAAGACTACCTTGTGTCTCCAGCGCCCTGGAGCCCCCTCCGACACTCGGGACTGGGTGAACGGAAACTTCCCGAAGATGAATACATGGCGTGGCATCCCCAGCTTCAGCCGCGATGGCCCTGATCCAGCAAGAACACGTCAGCCATTTCGCGGACGATGGCCGCCAGATCGCACGCTTCTCGCACACGCATCCGGGCGGAAGCCACCAATCTCTGACACAGATCTTGATCCTTCACCAAAGATTCGATCGCATCAGCCAGTGCGTCGGCATTTTCCGGCTCAACGAGCAGCCCGTTGACTCGGTCGGAGATCAACTCGGCTATACCCGAGATCGGTGTGGATATGACCGGCACCCCTGCCGCCATAGCCTCCATTAATGCCACTGGCATACCGTCCATGTCGCCTTCGCTATCCTTGATACACGGCAACACGAACAGATCGGCTTCCGCCAACAGAGATTTGACGTGAGTGCTGTCAGCAGCGCCAACGAATCTTATGCGATCCGACAGATCTAGCTCCGCAGCTCGCTCAGTCAAGCTATCCCTCTCAGGCCCCTCTCCCACAATCGTCCAATGAGCAGATATGCCACGACTTCCAAGAACCGATAGGGCATCAAGAAGATACTTATGTCCTTTTTTGGGAACAAGCCGTGCGACTGTAAGCAAGATAGGACTCTCGTCCGATGACAAGGCCACTTTCTGTTCCCGCAGCTTGTCGAATTCCTGTACCGGTATCCCCAAATAGATGACGTGGACCTTGGTAGAGAATTCTTCCACGGGTAAACTGCACAAGGCAAACAAATACTTTGCACAGTATTCTGAGGTTGCGATCACAGCGAGAGCGGAAACAACCTTCTCGTTGACGAATTCTGGTGTCACGAAAACATCTCTGGCATGCACCGTGAAGCTATATGGCCGGCCGGTGAGCATAGATGCCAGCATCGCTACGGAACTCGCCTCGCCGGCAAAATGTGCGTGAATATGATCGATCCCATTTCGTCGAACACCAGCGGCTACCTGACCGGCGTGAAGGAAACGCATCAACAGCACGTTCCGCCTGGAAAGGACGAATGCTAGCGTCTTCACATATCTGATAGGATCATAGAGAAGGCAATACAGATGGGATATGATTGACTTGATCGCTACTGTGACACTGCCGCCTATACGAAGGTAGACTATTCTTGCTGTCAATTGCCCAGACTCGGGATGAGACAGCTCCGATTGCAGGGGGCGACCAACGGCAAACACGGTCAGCAGATATCCCCTGGCCTCAAACTGCAGCATCTCACGCAATATGAAAAGCTGTGAGAGCACCGGGTAAACCTCCAATACATACGCCACACGCTTTCCCGCATTGCCTCTTATCACCACGCGAAAGAACCTCCCGTCTTCTGTAGAAATTGGTTAGGGAACACTACCCGAAAATCACTCATGCAGCCCGCGCTCATTCAGCACCTCGCGATACACACCCCAAACTCCTTCGACATACTGCGCCATCCCGAAACGGCGTCTTGCCTGAAGCTCAGCCTGGGCCGCCAGGCGCTGCCGGAGTGCGGGGTCGTTGACCACGTCGATAACCGCTTGCCGCAGCCCTTCGGTGTTGAGTGGCTCGTAAACGAGACCCGAGACGCCATGTTCGATCAACTCACTCGTCGATCCCCAGGCGGGCGCGACCACCGCCAGTCCCATGCCCATCGCCTCGACCAGTGCCCTCCCAAACGCTTCGGGGACACTGACGCCCGTAACATACACATCGCCGGCTTGCAAATAATTCCAGACATCGTCCTGAAAGCCAACGAATTTCACCGTTTCTCTGACTCCGCCAGAATCAACCATCGACTCCAATCGCTCGCGTTCGCTCCCGTCACCGACAATCAGCAGTCGGCTTTTCGGCTGGCTGCGCACTACCTCCGGCCATATCTCGATGATCCGTTCCATGCCTCTGATGGGCTCCAGCCTCCCAACCGTGACAACCAACGTGCAGTTAGCGTCCAGCCCCAACTTGCGTCTCAGCTCAACCTTGTCGAGCTGAGAAACCGGATGAGAGGGAAAGTCTATGCCGTTATAGACGACGTCGATGCGATCACCGGGTAGCCCACCTCTGACAGCGGCATCCTTCACAGATTGCGACACGGCGATGAACCGCGAAACGAACCGGCTCGTCCTCAACTCCAGCGCAGGAATATCGCTGAGGACCTGTCGCAGATGGCACACGCAGGGAATGCCCGTCATACCCGCCGCAATGATTTCTGCGCGATGGGAATTCACATGGTTGTTGAGATGGATCAGCGCAGGCCGGTATCGGCGAAACAAGGAGTAGAACAT
>CAZPTF010000235.1:0-6446 GCA_964589015.1 uncultured Anaerolineae bacterium | reverse complement strand
ATCGATGGTTACAACCTGAATCGATCCCTTCTGCTCGAGTTGGGCGCTTCGAAACCCCGCAAAATATGTGGTCACGACCTTAAACGCATGCAAACCTGGTCGTTCGCTCTCGTCTTCGCGATACAGCCCATAAGGCTCGAGACTGCCAGGCGCTTTCGGACGGTCGATCAGTTTGTAGATCGCGATGCGTTCCGCTCCAGCGGCGATACCCAATGCGAAAGAATGAATGATGAAAGACGCTTGCTCATCGAGCGTGACGTGGAAAACGGTGTTGGGCACCGGGTCCATTGGATCTTCAGAAGGGGGCGCATTGGTTTCGTTGATCCATATCGGTTTGTCCAGACCATGCGCCGCCATCATCTTGCGAAATTCCTGCACGATGTCATAGACACCCTGAGAACGGAAATACAGATGCAGCGTAACCACATCAAAATACTGGTTGTGCTCGGCCGCCGTCGGGTCTTGGTCGATCAGTTTCAGCAGTCTACTGAAATACTGTTCACGATGGTGTTCCTGGTCCCACCAATAGGTCAGGCCACACAGGTGGACCACACAATTGGGATCCGCCGCTTTGGCCGCCAGATAACTGACTTTGAGAAGTTGGTAGAACTCCTCGACGGTGCCTTTCCAGGTATAGCCTGGCTGCTCTTCGGACCAGACATCCGGCTCATTCCAAATCACCCAGTGCCGGATGCGCCCTTTGTACCTCGTCACGATCTTCTGCACGAACTGCGCCCAGAGGTTCCCCGGGTCATCATAAGGCAGGAAGAGTCCATGCGGAACCCCGGCGGGGCCTTGATCGCCGTTCGCCCAGTCCGGAGGGTTCGACAACATACCGATCACCTCGCGACCGGCAGCCAATTCGTCGTTCAGTGTACCGTCCGGAAAATAATGAACGTTCCACTCGTCGGAATTGTTGGGTTGTATGCCGCGCCACCAGAAGAGCACCCTTTCCCAGCCAACACGGACCTCCTGGGCACCTTCCGGGTAGCGAAAGGCCTCGACAGCACCGAGACGTCCATCCACCGGTGGATCCTGCGCCTCCACCTGGTTGATCGGGCACATGCTCAAAACCGTCACCGCCACCATGAGGATCCAGGCTAACCCTGCTTGAATAATTCGGCGCACCAACATGCTCAAGTCAGTCTGCTACCTCGATATTGTCTCGTGAATTCCTTGCGTCCAAGTTGTGCTTTCGCCCGTTCGCTTCCCGTACTCGCGTGCGCTACCCCGTCTACGCAGTTTGCGCGGGCCCGATATCTTCCAGCCTCAATTGCAGACGTTCGTCGCCATTCCATTCGTTGCGCTCCAGGCTAAAGACGGCATCGACTGAGGCCAATGCCGCGATATCCGCCAGCAGCGATCCCATGCCAAACCCAATCGCCTCGCGCGTCGTATGCCCATCGTACAGGCTCAACTTGAGGTGCTGGCCTTCCGCGCCCACGGATCTCGGATTTCGGACCGTAAGGTGCCTGCTCATGAACAGCGGGTAAGGATTCCCAATACCGAATGGTTCCCATTTCTCGATCTGCTCCAAGGTATCCCAATCCATCACGCTCAGAGGGACTTCTACGTCAACCTGGACGGAGGGCCGGAGCGCTTGTCCGGCCAACTTCTCACGCGCGATGTGCCGAAGACGGCTGACCAACACGGGCAGGTTGCCCTTATCCGCGGTGAAGCCAGCGGCCGCAGCGTGGCCTCCATATCGAATCAGCAGGTCAGAACAGAGATCCAATGCGCCGGTGATATCGAATTCTTCGATACTCCGCGCCGAAGCACGACAATCGGTTTTGCCCAACTCGACCACGATTGCGGGACGGTAGAACTCTTCCACCAGCCGGCCCGCGACAAGGCCGACGATACCAGACGGGAAATCTTCATGGGCCGCGATCAACAGATGTTCTTCTTGGCTTTCGAGAATTTGCGCCCGGGCCAAATCCATGGCGAGGTAGGTCTGCCGTTGACGCTCACGATTGGTTTGGTCCAGGTGCTCCGCAAGCTGTACCGACTGAACGGCATCGCGGCACGTCAGCAGCTCGTAACTCCTGATCGCATCGTCAAGCCGTCCAGCGGCGTTCAGGCGCGGCCCAAGCGAATAACCGATAGTGGATGAAACAATCCGTTCGGCTGCGATGCCTGTCAATTCTACCAGAGCCCTGATACCTGGCCGCCGCATCTCCCGTAGAACCGGTAGGCCCCTCCTGACCAGCTCCCGATTCTCACCTTCCAGCGGGACCAGATCTGCCACCGTCCCGAGAGCAACCAGGTCAAGCAGATCCGACTCCTCTAAATCGACACTCCCGACAAGAGGGACCTTTTGGTTCACCCGCAACAGGGCTTGCGCCAGCTTGAAAGCAACGCCCACGCCGGCAAGCGCACGGAACCCATACGCACAATTATCCTGCTTGGGATTGACGACTGCCACAGCTTCCGGCAGCGCGGGACCTACGGAATGGTGATCGGTCACGATGATGTCCATGCCAACGCGGTGGGCATGGACGACCTCAGCAGGTGAGCGAATGCCACAATCCACCGTGACGATCAGATTCGTCCCTTCGTCCGCAAGTGTGCTCAGTGCCGCATTGTTCAGTCCGTATCCCTCGCTGAAACGATTGGGGATATACGGCTGGACCACAGCCCCGAGAGCCTGCAACGTTTCGGTCAATACAGCCGTCGCAGTGATGCCATCTACGTCGAAATCGCCGTAGACCACAATCTTCTCTTTCGTCCGTATCGCCCGCCGGATACGACTGACCGCCTGGTTCATGCCCCGCATGGTGAATGGAGCGCTATCGGCCCCACCGCCGTTGATGAACCGGTCAGCTTGCTCCACTGTGGTCAGCCCTCGATTGACGAGTAGCTGCGCCAGTAACGGACTCAGGTGAAACGCTCCCGCAAGTTCGCGGAGAGTGGATTCTGAAGCCGGTGGAGCAATTTCCCAATGTTTGTGGCGATAACTCAAGACGATTCCTCCAGCAACAATGAGCCAACATATAACAGGTATTATAGACAAATCGCATCGTTTTGGCAAAGACTAACAAGAACAACGCCGATTCTTGACAAGCCGGCAGGGGCATGCTACACTGATACTGAAGATAGCCACCACACCAGGGGCTACGACGAGCTTTTCTACCAGCTACACGCTCCCCATATTCGCGCAATCGACTACGTTTTGGGTCTACGGGAACATTCCGAATCGGACCTTACGGTTTATCAGCGGCATATCATGCCCGTCTGCCGCATTCGACCTTCACATCACACTAAGGAGAATACCAATGGTGGAAAAAATGGCGAGGTATACGGTTGTTGGAGCAGGGCAAGGTGGGAAAGCGATGGCTGCTCACCTGGCAATCATGGGCTTTGAAACCACACTGTATAACCGCACATTCGAACACATCGCAACGATCCACAAGCGACACGGAATCGACCTGACGTCCTATGAGGGTGGTCCGTCCGGCTTCGGGAAGTTAAGCCGTGTGACTGCCGACACCAGGGAAGCCTTGAAAAACGCCGACATCATCATGGTGGTTACCCCGTCCTCGGCGCATCGAGACATCGCACAGACGCTTGCACCCCATCTCAAGAATGGACAGATCATTGTCTTGCACCCCGGACGGACCTGTGGTGCAATCGAGTTCGCTCGTGTCCTCGACGAAAATGACTGTAAAGCGGATGTGGTTGTAGCGGAGGCTGGGACGTTCATTTACGCAAGCCGCAGTGAGGGTCCGGCACAGGCACGCATCTTCCGCATCAAAGAGACGGTCCCGCTGGCCGCGTTGCCTGCGACACGCACGCCGGAGGTATTGGACCAACTTAATGTCGCCTATCCGCAATACATCGATGGCGGCAATGTGTTAGCGACGAGCCTCGATAACATGGGGGCCATCTTCCATCCGGCATTGACCATCCTCAATGCCGCGCGCATCGAGTCCACTTTCGGTGATTTTCAGTTCTACATCGATGGCGTCACCCCATCCGTGGCACGGGTCCTTGAGGCATTGGATCGCGAGCGGGTAACCGTCGCATCGTCTTTAGGAATTCGCGCGCAGACCGCATTGGAATGGCTCGAGATGGCCTACAATGTCACTGGCAGCCACCTCTACGAGGCCATCCACAACAACATCGGATACTATGGTATCAAGGCGCCCCCTACACTGGAGCACCGTTACATTTTCGAAGATGTGCCAATGAGCCTCGTCCCAATTGCTGAACTCGGCCGGCACAACGGCGTTTCAGTGCGCGCGATCGACAGCATCATCCGCCTGGCATGCATCATTCACCAGACGGATTACTGGCGGAGGGGGCGTACATTAGACAAACTGGGCCTGAGAGATATGAGTGTTGGGGAACTGATGGCCTATGTGGAAGAGGGCAAACGCGTGCATTAGCACGCAGGGTAATACAGGAGCCATTATGGTTAGCAAACATGATATGAAGAAGATACACGACTGGTTGTGGGAGATTCCGAAAAGCTACCGGGCTGATATGCGTGTCGACGCCCGTCTCTACGTAGACGAGCGATTTCTGGACCGCACATTGCAGGACAACTCGGTTGAACAACTGGTCAACACGGCGACCCTGCCGGGGATCATTGGCCCTGCCCTCGCAATGCCGGACATTCACGAAGGATACGGTTTCCCCATCGGAGGCGTCGTAGCTGTCCGGCATCCTGATGGGGTGATATCGCCCGGCGGCGTGGGCTACGACATCAATTGCGGTGTCAGATTGCTTGCATCGCACGTTCACATCGACGAGCTGCATCCCCACAAGGACGATCTGATCACCGCCATCTACTACACGGTGCCCAGCGGCGTCGGTAGCACTGGCGGAATCAAACTGTCACCCAAACAGATGGACCAGGTGCTCTCGAAGGGTGCGGCCTGGGTAATCAGCCAAGGACATGGGAACCCGGACGATCTGGAACGCCTGGAATCCCAGGGATGTATGGCGGAAGCAGATCCGGACAGGGTCGGCAAGCGGGCTCGCGAACGGGGAAAAGACCAGTTGGGAACATTGGGTTCGGGCAATCATTTCCTGGAAATCGACCAGGTGACCAAGATCTTCGATCGCGCGGCAGCGGAGACATTCGGTCTGTTCGAGGGCCAGGTCGTCATCCAGATTCATTCCGGCTCCCGCGGGCTGGGGCATCAGGTCTGCGATGACTACATCAGGGTCATGCAACAGGCCGTGCGGAAATACCAGATCGAATTGCCAGACCGTCAATTGGGCTGTGCACCTATCAATTCGCCGGAGGGGCAGGATTATTTGAGCGCTATGGCGGCGGCCGCCAACTTCGCCTGGGCTAACCGGCAAATGATGGCTTCATTGGTGCAGGATGCCTTCGCACAGATTCTTGCCGGCCACAGCAGAAATCGGGACCTGTACACCGTGTACGATGTCGCACACAATATCGCCAAAATCGAGATGCACACCATCGACGGGAAACAGGTCAAAGTGTGCGTCCATCGAAAGGGCGCGACACGTGCTTTCGGGCCGGGACATCCCGAACTCCCGGCGTCGTATCGCGAAAGCGGACAACCGGTCCTGGTTCCCGGCGACATGGGAACAGCTTCCTTCGTATTGGTCGGAACTGCGCAGGCCATGGAAAAGAGTTTTGGTTCGTGCTGTCACGGTGCAGGACGGGTGCTGAGCCGAAAAGCCGCACAGCGTCAGGTAGATGGTGCTGCTCTCCAAAGGCAACTCACCGAACGGGGAATTGCGATCAGAGCTGGCAAGCTTTCCGGGTTGGCTGAGGAGGCACCGCAAGCCTACAAAGAGATCGACCATGTCGTCGACACGATCGAACGAGCCGAACTGGCTCGCAAGGTAGCACGTCTGGAACCCATCGCTGTCATGAAAGGGTAACAGCGTCAAGAAAGAACGCGGGAATGGGAGACTCATCTGACTGATAACGAGAAGCCTCGTTTCAACGCCGTGCAACCAGCACTTCAACGAGGCTTGTGAGATTTCGCGTTGTCAATTCCATTCAAGGGACCACCAGTCGCCCGCAATCTCGGGCCACGTGGCAGGATCGCGAGTCGTTCTGCACAATTCATTCGACGAGTACGGTTAAACCAGCGCTCGAATTGTTGTCTTCATCGCTCTCTTCCAATCCATTCGCTGCATCGACCGATAACACCGCCTCGAACACACCGGATATCGGCCAGGTATAAGAAAAGGAAGAGCGCAGCCCGTAGCCGGGATCGAGTGCCAGTCCATCCGCAACTGTAAGCAACTGCGTCGCAGAGATATCAGGAGTGAAAACCACATCGAAACCGCTTGCAACGGCATCACCTCGATTCAAGACGGTATACGAGACCACCACGGATTCACCGACGCGCAGTTGAGCCGGCATTACTTCACCAGAAATCGACAGATCGGGATAAGCTGGGGTGGGACACGATCCCACTACGTTGATAGTGACCGTGCGGTAGACATGTGTACCA
>CAZPTF010000234.1:0-6462 GCA_964589015.1 uncultured Anaerolineae bacterium | reverse complement strand
GCCCATTGGACTGCGTCGCGTGCGCAGGTCATGATCCCCCCGGCATATCCCGCCCCCTCGCCGAGAAGGTACAACCCGGCGGCGGAGACCGAACGGCAATTCTCGTCGCGCACGATACACACGGGACTGGACGTGCGCGTCTCCGGGCCGATCAGCACCCCACGTTTCACAAACCCGGGCATGATGCGGTCGAAGCGGACCAGTCCCGACCTGATCCCTGCGGTGACGAACGCTGGCAACATATCCGCCAGGTCTGCAGGGCGGACGCCGGGCCGGTAGGACGTCTCCGGCAGCACCGCTGAGACGGTGCCGGTCAAAAAGTCTGCCGCACGTTGTGCAGGAGCGATGAAGCCTCCTCCTCCCATCCGGTAAGCACGCTGCTCGATCTCCTGCTGGAATGCGCCGCCCGCAGTAGGCGACTCGAACCCAAACCGTGCCGGATCGACGGCTACGACGATGGCGCTGTTCGACCACACGGCATCGCGGGCGTAGCGGCTCATCCCGTTGGTCACCAGGCTTTCCGGCTCGCTGGCCGCGCAGACGACCTGTCCCCCCGGGCACATGCAGAAGGAATAGACCCCGCTTCCCTGATAGTGGTGGGTTAGTTTGTAGTCGGCTGCCGGCATGACCTGTGCGCCTTTGCGCCCGTATTGCGTTTCGTTGATGAAGGCGGCCGGGTGCTCGATGCGCACACCGATGGCGAACGGTTTCGGGCGCAGGGCGATGCCGGCAGCTGCGAGCATGGCGACCGTATCCCGCGCGCTGTGTCCGATCGCGAGCACGACACAGCGCGTCGGCACCCGCTGCCCGGAGACGGTGATGGCTTCGACCGCGCCGTCACGCAGCTGCAGTCCGGTCAGTTTTTGCTCGAAGTGAACCTCGCCGCCCAGACCGACGATCCGCTCACGAAGATTGGAGACGACCTGGCGCAGGTGATCGGTACCGATGTGCGGTTTGTGATTGAACAGGATTGTTTCCGGCGCACCGGCTTCGACGAAAGTCTCGAGAATCAGGCGATCGAGCGGCGCTGCCTTGCCGGTCGCGAGTTTGCCATCGGAAAAAGTACCGGCACCGCCTTCACCGAACTGCAGGTTGGAATCCGGGTTCAGGACACCCTCTTCCCACAGGGTATGCACGGCTCGTGTCCGTTTGGCCACTTCCTGGCCCCGTTCGAAAATGATCGGCCTGTAGCCCAATTGTGCGAGAAACAAACCGGCGAACATCCCCGCCGGCCCGAAACCCACGATCACCGGGCGGTCCGGCAATGCAAGACGTGGCTCTGGCCTGGGCAGTGGCTGCGGAGCGAAAAGCGCAATCTCTCCCGTGTCCAGCAACGTCTGCAGCCGCTCGCTCGTCCTGGAAACCGTGAATCGCAGATTGTAAATGTAATCGAGAGCGGGTTTCCGGCGCGCGTCGAGCGCTTCCCGTTCGACGGTGACCTGGTCGATCTCAGGCAGGTCGAGCTGTCGCGCAAGCGTTTGGCGCAGCAGCTCGGAGTCGAATACTGACCGGCGAAGCCCTTTGAAGATGTACTCCGTGGAATCCATGCCTGCATCTTACCACAGCAGGGTGCATCGCGCAATTGCAGTGCTTCCCGAGATTTTCGCGAAACCGCCGCGCGGTGCAGCCGGGGTCATGTCTGCCAATCCTGGACGCGTTCCGCCTGTGCGGCGGTCCACGCGAACGGACTACCCGGCACACGCCAGGCATGACCGGAGCTTGGCCCAATCAGACTTTACGCCTGTGACCGGGCCAACCAGACGAAGGTGCTGCGGGGCTGAAGCCCGGCGCTAAGGATACGAAGTCCTGTGGACTGGTGCATGCTGGGCGGAATAGCCGGCATCAGCAGGCTTCGTATTTGCTCGGAACTGCGGTTGCGGGTATCCCACGCGGACAGCCGTACCCAGGGCCACCGGCGATGAAGTCGCCGCGCGGGCAACTCGCCAGGAATCCTGGAAATCCGCACGTGCGGATGTCTTCGCCTGGCTGCTGAAGTATGTTATAATATAACGATACGGTCACGTCGGAAAGGCAGAGCGCGCGACGGGAAGCAACAGAAAGTAAGCAGTGTAATTTCCATACTGTCAGTCAGACTGAAATATGCAGTATACACGTAGTGTCGTTCGTTTCGTCGAAACGCAGACGGAGACCAAGAAATGACCCCGCAAGGAGGTATTACAGATTATGAAACAGCATCATTGGTTGTTTACCCTGTTACTGGCCGTCATGTTGACGCTTACTCTACCCGGTGTGCAGGCTATCGCCCAATCGGACACGGAACCCGCACCGACGCCGGCGTCGGAGACTGCGGCGCCGGTTTTACCCGGCCATGTGACGATTGCAGCCTTCGAGGGTGTGCTGCGGGAGATCTATGAGCGCGTCAGCCCTTCGGTGGTGCACATCGAAGTGGTGGAGCGCGGGGCCAGCGTGTTGTCGTTGTTGCCGCCGGATCATCCCGAGCTTCCGGAAACCCCTGACGATAATGGAACGGTCCCGGGCCGTCCGGATCTGCCCGACGATCTGGAATTGCCGCCGCAGTACGGAACTGGCTCGGGTTTTGTCTGGGATACCTCCGGGCACATCGTGACCAATAACCACGTCATCGAACGTGCTGAGGAGATCTCTGTCATCTTCAGTGACGGTGCTACTTTTGATGGGAAGGTCGTGGGGGCGGACCCGGACAGTGATTTGGCTGTGGTGTTGATCGATAGCCCGGCGGCGCGGTTGAAACCGGTCACGATGAGCGACTCGAGTCGGGTGCAGGTGGGCGAGCTGGTCGTGGCGATTGGCAATCCGTTCGGCCTGGAAAGCACGATGACTGCGGGAATTGTCAGCGCGTTGGGGCGGATGTTGCCCATCGAGACCGTTTCTGCGACGCCGTTGCTTGGGTCTTTCAGTATCCCGGACGTCATCCAGACCGATGCACCGATCAACCCCGGGAACTCAGGGGGGGTGCTCCTCGACGACCAGGGCCAAGTGATCGGTGTGACGTCTGCGATCATTTCTCCGATCCGTGCATCGGCAGGGGTCGGGTTCGCCATTCCCAGCAACACCGTCCAAAAGATAGTCCCGATGCTGATCGACAAGGGCCGCTACCTGCACCCCTGGCTGGGGATCAGTGGCTATACACTGACGCCGGAGCTGGCGAGAGCGATGGGATTGGACGACGACTTGCGTGGCGCTCTGGTTGTCGATGTGATGCCGGGCGGCCCAGCGGATGAGGCGGGTCTCCGTGGCAGCGACCGGCAGATCACGGTGAAGGGCATCGAGCGCCGCGTCGGTGGCGATGTGATCACTGCTGCGGACGGGGAGCCGGTCGTGAAGTTCGACGATCTGGTGACCTTCCTGGCGCGTAAAGGCGAGGTAGGACAGACCATCACGCTGAGGCTGATCCGTGACGGTAAAGAAGAACAGGTCGAAGTCAGGCTCCAGCCGCGGCCCGGCGAGAATGGCGAGACCGCGCAGCCCGCCGTGATTGCGCGGGATGCCGCCTGGTTAGGCGTGGTTGGCGTCACCCTGACACAAGACGTAGCCGACGCGATGCGTTTGCCGTTCGGCCAAGAGGGAGTGCTCGTTCAGCAGGTGGAACAGGACAGTCCGGCGGACAAGGCCGGATTGCGCGGCAGCTACAAACCGGTCATCATCGGGGAGAACCGTGTCCTGATCGGTGGTGATGTCATCATCCAGGCCGACGAGGACGCGATCACGTCGGTCGAAGACCTGAAGACTTTCGTAGTGGGGGCGGCGCCGGAACAGGAGATCACGCTGCGCATTCTCCGTGACGGAGAGGAGGTAGAGGTACCGGTCACCCTGGACAGATACCCGAATCGGCGTTAATCGTTCCATTTCGCCATCGATCTTGACAAGCAGAGGCGACTCGTGTTATAATGTGAACGTTAACGGCACGTCTATTGCGTCATTTTCGTGCCTGTTTCGTGCCTGAGTCGAAGCCAGAGGGGCGGCTTTGCCGCCCCCATGCACGATTTGCCTGTGAGTTGGAAAGGAGGTGGCGGACAGAAGAGAACTAACGATTTGGATCGATTTGCTGTGATCTGAGCCTGTTCAAAACAGATGACCGATGTTTCGGTCTTTTCGAGGAGGAAAATGATGAAGAGGTTTGCATGGGTAATCGTTGTGTTGCTCCTGATGTCTATGGTTGTCCCCACTGTATCCGCCACCGAACCCACCCAGGATTGGTGTAGTGCCGTCAAGATCGTCTTCTTCCCGGGCGGCCCGGCTGGTGGTGTCTTCGCCAACAACGTCTATAACGGTGCGATGCAGGCTGCACTCGACACCGGAGCCGATGTCGACTATGTCTTCTCCGATTGGGATCCGCAAAAGATGATCCAGCAGTTCAAAGAAGCGGCTGCCACAAGGCCCGACGGTATCGCCATCATGGGGCACCCGGGCGAGGATGCCTTCGAACCCCTCGTCAAGGATGCTGAAGCGAACGGTATCGTCGTCACCAGCATGAACACGTCTCTGCCGCGAATCCAGGAGAGCTACGCCGCTAATGGTTTCGGCTATGTCGGGCAGGACCTGTATGGTTCCGGCTACGCGCTGGGCAAAGAGGCCGTGAAGCGTTTTGGTCTCAAGGAAGGTGATCTGGGCATGGTCTGGGGGCTGCTCTCCCAGCCGGGTCGTGGCCTGCGGACCCAGGGTGTCATCGATGCGCTGGAAGAAGCCGGCATGACAGTCGATTATCTTGAGATCGATGCGGCTACCAATGCCGATCCTGCTGCGGGCACACCGACATTCGCCGGTTACGTCGCTTCACACCCCGACGTCAAGCTGGTTGTGACCGATCATGGTGGCTTGACCGCCACGCTCGAGACCTACTTGAAGGCCGCTGGCAAGGGCACCGATGACGTCTACGGTGCCGGCTTCGACATGTCCCCGGCCACTCTGGCCGCCATTCGCGGCGGTTGGACCGACCTGGTGATCGATCAGCAACCGTGGCTGCAGGGCTACATGGGCGTTCTGCAAGTCTGCTTGAGCAAGGTCTATGGGTTCTCCGGCCTGCACATCGATACCGGTGGTGGGTTCGCAGACAAAGACAACATCGAGTTCCTCGCTCCGCTGGTGGAAGTAGAAATCCGCTAGGTCCAACCCAGCAGTCTGGGTGCATTTTCAGCGTCGAAGTGCGCTCGGACAGGGAGCTGAACGGACGACGTGCGGAAGTGAGATAGGAGGGCAAGCGGTAGTCCGGGCTACAGCGCTCCCGCGTCACAGGTCAGACTGCACAGGTGATGCAGGTGTACCAAAAGGATTGCCCGTTCACACCGTTTGCTCTCTTTGTGTTTGCATGAGAATACCGCGAACGCCGGGTGTGTGGCAGATATTATGCAGTGTATACCGTGAGCGAGGGCGCAAATCAGTCGGCTCGCCCTCCGCGGGGAACGAATGACCACGCAAGGAGATTTGAATGGATTATATCCTCGAAATGAAGAATATCAGCAAGAGCTTTGGTGAGGTCCAGGCGTTGCGCGACATCAATTTCGCCGTGGGGCGAAATGAGGTGGTCGGTCTGTTGGGCGACAACGGCGCCGGCAAATCGACCCTCATCAAAATCATCACCGGGTATCATTTTCCTGATAGCGGCGAGCTGTTCTTCGACGGCAAGCAATTGCACGAGACATCCGTCGCCAAGGCACGCGATATGGGTATCGAGACGGTGTACCAGGAACGTGCCCTGGCCGATCAGCAAACGCTGTGGCGCAATATATTCATGGGCCGGGAACTGACCAACAAAATGGGGTTCCTGGATGTCGAACGCATGCGCGCGGAAACCCTGAGTCTGATGAAAGGCTCGATGGGCTTCACTTCGACTGCGGTTACACCCGACTCGGTCGTCAGGACCTTCTCCGGAGGCGAGAAACAGGGAGTTGCGATCGTCCGTGCATTGCACTTTCAGGCCGAGCTCATCATTCTCGATGAGCCAACGATGGGGCTATCCCTCTCCGAGACCAAGAAATTGCTGCAATTTGTCCGCGATATCCGTAACGCCGGGAAGGCATGCGTTTTCATCGATCACAACGTGTTCCATGTCTATTCGGTGGCAGATCGCGTAGTGGTGTTGGACCGCGGCATGGTTGCCGGCCAGTTCATGACCCAAGACATTACGCTGGATCAGTTGATGGAAAAGATGTACCGGGTCGCTCAGACGGGACACCTGGACTGATGCGGTATTCCTATCCAGCGCTGTTCTCAAACACTCTTTCAGGAAGGTGTTTCTATGACTTCTCATGTAAACCAAGAAGAGGTAGAGCAGATCAATCAGGCACGGCAGATGCAGCGCAGCGCACTGAGTAACCTGCTACGCAAGTATGGCCTGCAAATCGGCATCGTCGCGGTCGCCCTGCTGGTCTGGATCGCATTTGTGATCGGCTCTCCCAGAGCGTTTCTTGCGCTTCCCATTTATCAGGCGTTCATGTCGACCACACCATTCTTTACGATCATCGC
>CAZPTF010000233.1:0-6472 GCA_964589015.1 uncultured Anaerolineae bacterium | reverse complement strand
ACACATCACGCCAACCGGTGCGGATGTCCTGGTCCCGGTGCGGGACAAGATCAGACCGCTCGTCGATAAGATGTTCGCCTCCACCCCGGTGGATGTACCCGTCAAAGTGACCGTCCAGGTTGTCGAAGCCAACCCGTTGGCGGCGGATGAGGCCAAGATTTCCATTATGAATGGGTCGAAGCAGGCTGGTTTGGCCGACGAGGTGGCAGCACACTTGCGAAAGCAAGGGTATAACATTACGCAAGTAGGTAATGCGGACCGGAATGATTATGCCAAGACGATCATCGTCGATTATACCGGCAAAACATTCACGTTGGAGCACTTGTCAGAGGAGCTCAATGTCCCACTAGAAGAAATCCGTTCCGGTTCCATTCTGCAGAGTGACGTCGATATTCGGATCATCGTGGGCGAAGATTTCGAGTTCCCCGAAGCGGAAGGGTAACCGAAATCGTACCTTCAAAAAGGAGGGTCTTTCCATGAAACGAACAAATCGGAAATGGGTTGTCATCTTGATAGCGCTGCTCTTGGCGTGCTCTTTCGGGCTCACGTCGATTGTCCGCGCAGAGGAAGGGCAAGAGGGCAGTTCCCTGGTGCTTACACCTGTCCCACCGCCAGCCCCTGCACAGCCGGTACAGCCCGCACAGCCATACCAGGCTCCGCAGGGAGATTATCAGAACGTGCCGCCTAATATACCATACTATCAGCCACCGCAGCAGAATCCGCAGAACCCAACCACGCCGTACTACTGGTGGTCATATCCCTATGACTGGAACAATCCGTATTACTGGAACAATCCCTACGGACAACAAGGCGATCAATACGGCTATTCTCCCTACAATTGGAACCAGCCCACGACGCCTTATGGGTGGAATCAGGAGGAGCAACCTTACGGTTGGGGAAATCCCTACTATTGGGGCAATCCATACGGGTGGGGCGATTCCTATGGTTGGGCACAGCCCAATCCTTACGATTACTGGAACAACCCACAGTCGCCGTACAATTGGTACAATTCTCCGAATCCGTACGGCTGGGGGCCATACGGGTCGACGCCCTATGGCAATCAGCAACCCCAGCAGAACTGGGATCCAAATCAGCAGTACGGGTAAGCGGTGGGATTCGCACACATGGCTCGCGCGGAAAACAGCGCGGGTAGGTATCATCCTGGCATTCGAGATACCAACTCAACGTGGCCAACAGAAAGGGTACGAAGAAGATGGTTGTCTTCGTACCCTTCTCTAATGTCAGACTGCGCCGGCTGCTTGCGCTAGCCGCTCAATCAGGTTCGGTACGCTCGATCCGCACCGTCACATACCCGCGATTGTCCCCAAGCAAATCGTCATTTATGCGCAGATACAACAGCTTGCTGTCGTCCTGTTCACCTGTGTTCGGCACACGATGAAAGTGTTTGCCGACGTAGAAAGGTTGCCCAAAATCACCGAGCCTTCCGACGAGTGCGCCGCCCCTTATCCCAGATACCGGATAGAAAGCCGGGGAATAGAACACCGGATGTCCCTGTGGCCCGTTCATCCCTGCCTGCGGGCTGTACATCCACTCCCCCTCGGCGTTGATGGTCAGAATGTCGCCCGGGTGGATCGTCTGGCCGGTGCTTTGCCAACCACGATAGGCGTAAATTCGCTGCTGGTCGGACACCGCATGAGCGATAGGGCGCCACGGTTGGGCGGCGAGAAATCCGGTGAACATACACAGCGAGAACACGGCCAACACGACCAGCACTATACTCCAGCGCGTTACGTGGGTCACATCCGCCTCCTTCCGGCTACCGTCCACCGGCGACACCCGGCGCTGTGATTTCCTCCGCTCGCAGATCGATGATGGGCGTACCGCCAGTTCCAAGCACCCATTTGCTGTTAGCACTCAATTCCTGCGCGATCAGATAATCCAGGTATTTCTGGACAACCGCATCCGGACCGCTCAAGGCTTTGAGCAATATGTCTGTACTGGCACTCTTTGCCTTGGCAATTTCGGTGATCTTATAGGCTTCGGCATCGGCATCCCGTTGCGCAGCGTAATAGTCGGCATCGGCTACGATGCGTTTCTGCGCCGCTTCCGCTTCGGCCTGTTCCTGGAGTTGTCCCGCCACCATGCGGGCTTCGATCGCCTTGAGAACATCTTCCGGCGGCGAGGCACTTTGCATCTGGACTGTGATGAACTCGACCCCATATCGTTCTTCCATACTCTGCAGCTCGTGTTTGAGATCGTCGTTCAATTCAGCCCGGCCATGCATGATGTCAGTCATCTTCTTGGTGTTGATGACGTCGCGCAGCTTGCCCTGGGCAAACTCGAACAGAATCCGCTCGGGATCATCCACATCCAGGGCAAACTTCTTGGGATCCTTCACCAGATACGTGTACTGGAAAGAAACGACCATCGTGAGATCGTCGGCGGTTACTGCACGGATCTGATCGATATACCCCAAACGCTCGTTCACCTTGACGATTACAACGGTATCCCAAAATGGAATCTGGGCATGCCAACCCGGCTCATCCACGCCCAGGAATGAGCCTCCGCGCAGATGCAGCCCTTTCTCGTACGGATGTATCTTATAGATAACCAGACGTCCCACCCCCAGCACGACGACGAGAACGATGAACACTGCCAGAACCACGACAGCAATCCGAAACAGCGATTCGATTCTCATAGAACAGCCCTTGGATTTGGTACCAGCACTCTCCATCCACACAACCTCCTTCAGCCTGCAAATCAAGAACGGGTCAATTCGATCGCGGGTGCCCAGGCATAGACCGCGGGCCGTCCCGCTCGGATAAGACATGGTCGCGGTTGCATCCGACTGGTTTGGGGATTGAGACGGTAAGGACGGCGCAGAGAAGTTCCGGACGCCCCGCCGTCGATCACAACAGACCGTATACCTCACGATCCAGACGTTCGAAGAAGGATACCATGAAGGCATGACGGTCCGCAGCCAGCCTGCGTCCGGTTGCGGTGAACATGGTCTCCCTGAGGTAACGAAGCTTGAAAAGGTATTCTTGCACCGGCGTATGATCTTCCGGCTGGCCCGCAATGGCACTGCTAAGGTCATCTGCGGCAGCCGTGTGTAGAGGACTCCACAACTTCTGCCCCCGTTGTCCTGCCATCGCATAAGCCCGCCCGACACCAATCGCCCCAAGCGCATCCAACTTGTCAGCATCGAACAAGACCTTCGCTTCCAGCGACTGAGGGATGTTCTGCTTGTCACGATAGCGGTGTGTGACGATCGCGTGCACCACGGCCTCGACAAACTCCACCGGGTATCCCTGTAGAATTTCTCGAGCACGGCGAGCGCCCACCTCGGCATGGCATACACCAGTTCGTGACTGTTCCGCACGCCCAATGTCATGCAACAAAGCTGCGGCCTGCACGATGCGGATATCCGCTCCTTCCGCCTCGGCGATACGGCGCGCGATCGCCACGACCCGTTTCACGTGCTCGAAGCTATGTGCCGAATCATTGTTATCGTAATACTGCCGGGCCTGGTCTTCAGTAATTATGTTCATGATTGGTATTTTCCGTTGTGTGCCGGTTGTGTCCGCACATTGCCGGTGCTGGCAGTCCACTGAAGTCAATAGAAATCGGATTCAGCAAGCTGTTGTCATTCTGAGCGATAGCGAAGAAACTCGCGGGACAGTACGCCTGAGATTCTTCGTTCCCGGCGATCACGCAGAATGACGGGTAACTGGCTTTCCAGCACGCCCGGTGACTACCTGCTGGCATCTAATTGGCGCGTGTCTGATCCGACCCCTTGCTCAAAAAGAAGCGACGGAAATTCGTGATGACTGCGGGGACATCCCGCCAAAATCGCGGATTGGTCGCCTTGCGCCATATACGAGACGGCCGCAGATAGAAACGGCGATACGCCTCGTGCCACTTGCGCTCGACCAACTCGGCGGTCACGTTCCCGATCTCGAAGCGCGCCTTCTCGTCGTGAATAGCGAAATCGTTCCAATTGTGGCTGAAGAGATGCCCCTCGCGAAGCACGATCTCATACATTTCCGTGCCAGGGTAAGGGGCTGCCATCATGAAATTCGCCAAATCCGGCTCCAGCTCCAGGGCCAGGTTGATGGTGTCTTCCATTGTCTGTTCTGTCTCACCCGGCAAGCCGAAGATGAAGAACCCCATCGTTTGCAGGCGCGCCTTACGCGCATTAGCAAACGCGGCGCGGACCTCAGCAATGGTCTGCTTTTTCTTGATGGAATCGAGGATGCGCTGATTTCCACTCTCGACGCCAAACCCAACGCGCTTGCAGCCGGCTTCCTTCATCAATTCGAGCAACTCGAGATCGGTATCCCCCGCCCGAATACCATGCACGGTAATCCACGGCACGGTGTTGAGACGCTCATCGATCAGCATCCGGCAGATCTCCTTGGCGCGGTTCAGATCTGTGGTCATCGAATCGTCGGTTACGCCGATTTCAGTCGCGCCGAGATCGCGCACCAGCCAACGCCATTCCGCCAGCACATTCTCCGGCGTCCTGGGCCGCCAACTTCGCCCGGTAATCGCTTTCGAACAATAGATGCAGTTGTAGGGACACCCGCGGGATGTGATGATCGTATAGGCGCGCGCATCAGGGTCGAGGCCATCAGTCAGTGGTTGCATGTTCGTGTATTTCGAGATATCCACGATCTGATGCGCAGGGAAGGGCAGACTGTCCAGGTCGCGACGCAGCGGACGGTTTGCGGTATGCACAACCTCACCTTCGACGGAACGGAACGTGATCCCTGCCACGCCTTCCCAGGGGATTTTTGAAAAACGGAGTTGCCCGTCACCGTCGGTCTGGCCGGGAACGCGATTCAACAGCGCAGCGATTTCCAGGATGGTGTCTTCGCCTTCGCCACGTACGATCATGTCCACCTGTGGCTGCGCGAGACTCTCTTCGGGCATCAGTGTCGGATGAGTACCGCCCAGAATAGTAACCGCGCCTCGCTCTTTGGCAGTGAGCGCTGCCTGCCAGGCCTCGTAGATAAGAGGCGTCGTAGCAGTGACGCCAACGACATCGAAATGCTCCCGCTCCAGGCGATCGCGCAGCGTACCTTCCTCGACGGCAGCGTCGAACATCTGCACCTCATGACCAGCCTGCAATAGTACGGCAGCGAGATATTCCAGCCCCAGGGGAACGTGCTTACGCTCATTCCACACATCCGATATTGGGCTGACAAACAGAAACTTCATAATATGATTTGTCCCTCTTCATTACAGTGTGCGGTCATCACTTGCCAACTGCGGACCGTCAATGCGCATTATGCCGGAAACGGAGAATTCGCTCGACGAGCGGTCCCACAGTCATGCTTCCTGCGGGCCAGTAGCTGGCGTCGCTTGATTCCGCGACCGCAGCCAGAGCAACCCGCCCGGCAAACTGGTCAGATAGATTACGAACTGCATGACCAGCGAGACCGGGAAAATGACATCTTTGGGGATGCCAACCAACCCATAGAAGAACACAAACGCCCCCTGGTTGAGCCCCAGCCCACCGACAGAGATCGGGACCAACAACACGAATGCGATCAGCGGATTGAATACGAATATGGACCACAAAGGGACCCCGCCGCCCAATGCCTCCGCCGCCACATAGATGGCGAGGCACGACAGAGCCAGCGTCAGCAACGAAACACAGAAGGCCACGAACAGCCGGTCAAGCTTGAACCGGTATGCCGTGAGCGCGTCAGACAACTTGTGATAAACCGCCGCGAGCGGCGAGAGCAATTTGCCCTGGAAGAGGAGCTCCACCAGAGCGCGGACACGACGGCTCAGCAGAGCCGCGAACAGACAGCACAGAGCGAGCGTCGCCAGTCCCGAAGCCACGAAGATTGGGAACAGATCGGTCTGCCCGACGTAGAACACGACGAAAATCGCCGCCGCGAAGGCTGCAGTCATGAAGGCGATCAGACCCACGAAACGATCCACGACAACCGATACCGCAGCATCGGCGGTGCGATCGGTATAGCGGGCCAACCCGTAGCCACGCATGACATCTCCACCGACATTTGCCGGCAGGAAATTGTTGAAGAACACACCTACAAACGTATAGCTGAGCAGTTCCAGAAACGGGATCTCAATCGCCTGTGCTTTAAGCAGAATGAACCATTTCAAGCCACCGCTGGTCACCGCACCGGCATAGAGAATAACGACGACCAACAGATACAGGTAGTTCGCAGTCCGGATAGCCTCGGCCACGACATTCAAATCAGCTTTGTAGAACAAGTAGGCAATCAGCCCCACGCTCACTACAATCTTGAGGACTGTCAGCAATCTGTCTTTCAATGGCTCAGTACCTTTCAGGCATACTCGAGAATGATTTCAAATGGCCAGATTGACCCTCACAGCGATACTTCCTGCTTCGTTACCGTCCGGAACGATTGGGCTGAGACCCAATCGACTTGGACGTTTCGTTGATTCTGCTGGCATCGACATGTTTGGTCGTCCTGGCCATATCCCACACCACATGCTTATCGCGGCGAAC
>CAZPTF010000232.1:0-6475 GCA_964589015.1 uncultured Anaerolineae bacterium | reverse complement strand
GCGATGAACGGGAAGTAGAGGATGTGCGTTTCGGTGAGGGTACGTGGACCCTGCAAGGGTGTATCCGCTCGTGCTGGCAGTGTGACTCCGCTCGCGACGACGCAGACGAGCGTGAGGGCGATCAGTACGTGGAGCAGCGCTCCACCCACGTGGCGCGAACCCTGTCGTCTATACATCGTTTGTTCCCTCCTGCGATGGCGGCGAGCCAGAGCGCGAACCGCCTCCCGCCTCAGCGCTCGTCGTTGATCAGCGCCTCATCAATCCAGCCGGTGAACCGGCCGCCGATCGTTTCGACCTCGAGGGCTGTCTCACGGTCGCGTAGGATCTTCAGCGTGGTCCCACCGATCAACCTGGTCACGGGCTGCGCCCCGTCGCCAATACTATCCCACAGGGTCACCGCGCGGATGCGCGCTCCGTATTGGTCGATGGTGCGCACCCGCACCGTGTCGCCCGCAGCGAATGGTGGGCGCTGGAATTCGCGTTTCGTCTGCAGCGAGTATAGCCATTTCATCAGCTCGTGAGTCCGGCGCGTGTTCCGGTCGAGTGCCGCCAGCAGTCTTTTCTGCTGCTTCTCGGCCTGTAAGATGCGTGCCAGGGCAGCGCAGATACAGCCGCAGCCAATGAGTGCTACTCCAAACGTCGCCGGTGTCGACTCACCGAGCCCGACTAAGCCCACTATCGCCGCGAGAATCGCGAATAGTGCATCCATGCAACGAGATCTCCTCTCCTCCCCAGAATGAGCGGTATGCCGGAACACAGTGAGGCGTGCCCAACTTCCAGTATATCACAACTCGGGCACCGTGTCTGTAGGGAAATCTTGACAATTCGTGTAGGGAGTTCTTGACAGTTTGTGTAGGGAAATCTCGATTGCTGAATTTTTGCCTGGAGGCAAAAAGTGGTGCGCCAGGTCTTGACAGGGAGCGCCCCGTTGTGTTATGATTAGAACATACGTTCTAATCAGCCGTACACGAGAGAGGACGAAAGGAGTGAGGCAGATGGGTTGGCGGGAACGGGTGGCGGAGCGGTTGTTCGGAGGGATAATCGAGCGGCGGGTGCAGCAGGCGGTGAAAGTGGTGGACGACCAGTGGTGGACGCGCATTGATGGGGCGACCGGGCCGCAGGACCGTCCGTGGACGGAGGCACAGGGGGAGCTGCGCGATAGCCTGAGCGCGTGGCGCGACAACCCGCTGGCGCGGCGCATCGTCGCACTGACGACGGACTATGTGGTGGGCGATGGGATCACACTCGGATCGGAGGTGCCCACGGTGGACGGTTTCATCGGCAGGCTGTGGGCCCACCCGCTGAACCGGCTGGCGCTGCGCATGTATGCGTGGTGCGATGAGCTGACGCGCGCCGGAGAGCTGTTCATCGTATTGGCAACGAATCCGGCGGATGGTCTGAGCTATTTCCGTACGGTGCCGGCGGCGCGTATCGATCGGGTAGAGACCGATCCCGACGACCTGGAGCGGGAGCTGCGCTACCACGAGCTGGTGACGGGAGATCTCGCTGGTCACTGGTGGCCCTCGCCACATACGGCGACGCTGGAGGAGCCGGTGATGTGCCATTTCGCGATCAATCGTCCGCTGGGCGCGTTGCGCGGCGAAGGTGACCTGGCACCGTTGCTGCCGTGGCTGCGTCGCTATCGCGAATGGCTGGAGGACCGGGTACGCGTCAATCGCCTGCGCAACAGCTTCCTCTGGCAGGTACGGCTACACAATGCGCTGCCGGGCGATGTCGAGCGCAAACAGGCGCAGTACCGCCACCCGCCATCGCCGGGCTCGATCATCGTCAGCGACGAGAATGAGGAATGGACGGCGCTTTCGGCGCGGCTGGACGGTCCGGAAGCCGCCAGTGACGGCAAGGCGCTGCGCCTGATGATCGCTGCCGGCGCGGGAGTGCCGCTGCATTTCCTGAGCGAGGGGGAATCGGCGACGAAGGCGACTGCGGCGGAGATGGGCGGGCCGACGTTGCGGCACTATCATCACCGCCAGTTGCACTTCGTGGCGCTGTTGCAGGAAGTGATCACGCTGGCGGTGCAACGGGCTGTGGCACTGGGTAAGCTGTCCCTGCCGGTGGATGGCGATCTGCGTTTGACGTACGTGTTGCCCGACCTGACGCGCGAGGACAACCTGCAGTTGGCACGGGCGTTGCGTGAGGCGGTCGCGGCGCTTGGCGCGCTGTACGACCGCGGCTGGGTGGACGAGGCGACGGCGCGACGGCTGACGTACCGTTTCGCGGGCGAGACGGAAACGAAGTGAACGACCGTGCGGGGGGCGATGGATAGCCCGCCCCCCGCTCAGCACCAAAAGGAGGAAAGAAATGAGAAGCTTTCGGATGTTCTCGTTACTGTCCTGTGGCGTCCCGGCGCGGTCTTGCGCGCGTCATACTCGAAAACACGGAAGAGATCTGTCGTCTATGCTTGACCGTGACGCCGATCTATGCTCGAAAGGTGCTGCGCCGGTGCCATCTGCAGTGGCACCGCGAACGCTCCTACCGTTCCTCGATAATGAACGGCAAATGCACCTGGAACGTTCCTGTAAAATTGTGCCCCTCAGCATCCGGTGGCACGCTGACCGAATGGCTGGCGGGCGTGAATGTGAAACCGATCTCGCCCGAATACAGGATGTACGAACCCTGCAGCACGGTATCGAACGTGTAGTTGCCATCGTCGTCGGTGCGCGTGGTGTACTCGAGGGCAAACCCCGCGAAATCCTCCAGCAACGCGGGTTGTTCATCGTCCATATTGCGCCGCGCTTTGATGAGCCGGTGGCGCAGTGGCAGGCCAGTGCTGTTGTAGGTCAGCCGTCCGCCGATGCGCGAGGCGAGCGTGCTGGTGAAATTGCGGTTGTTGGCGTTGGGCGGCACGCTCACCAGGGTGGAGGTCGGCGCGAAGGCGTAACCGATCTTCTGCGGGGTCAACACGTAGGTGCCGCTGTAGACGTCGGTGATTGCATAGCGCCCGTCCTCGCCGGTGACAGCGGACTGCCCTCCGTCGATGCTGACATCGACGCCGGCGACCGGAGCGCCCTGCAGGTTCACGACCTGTCCGGAAATCGCTGGCAGTGTGCCGGTGAAGTTATGCCCGCTTGCGTCTGGCGGCACGCTGACCAACGTCGAGGCCGGCGCGAAGACGTAGCCGACCTTGAAGGGAGTGAGCGTGTAATCGCCGGCGATCACCTCGGTGATCGTGTAGAGGCCGCTTGCATCGGTTACGCCGCTCTGGCCCGAACCGATCCCGACGGCGACGTCCGGAAAGGGGTTACCATATCCGTCGGTAACGCGTCCGGAGATCAATGGGATCGTGCCGCTGAAATTGTGACCACTGGCATCGGGCGGTACGCTCACGGAGTGCGACTCTGGCGCGAAGGTGTAACCGATCTTGGATGGCAGCAGGACGTAGTTGCCCTCCGGCAGGTCGCTGAAACGGTACACTCCATGTGCGTCGGAGTACGCAAGAAACCTTCCGGTGGCAGTTAACATCACGTTTGCCAGCGGACCGCCCCAGCGGTCATAGACTTGGCCGGAGATCGAATAAGTGAGCACCTCGGATGAGGCGATGGTCTGGTATGAGGAAATGGGGAGTGTTGGAGCATGCTCGGGAAGCGATACGCCGGCAACGCTTGCGGGCGGTTCGGTCGCTGCAGCCTCTGCCGGCAGGCCGAATAATACGCTGAGCATGGCGAAACAAGAGATGCCCAGCAGACCCGCTAGCAGAAGCGCAGTTGCATTCCAACGGCGTGCCATTCGCCTGTTTCCCTTCCCGATATGCGGTGATCGATCACTCGATTATACGATATATTGTAACATATAACCACATAAAAATCAATGCATTTGATGTGTAATAGTAATATTTTAAGGTTAATGTGAATAAACAAACGTGTAACAATAAGTGCAATGTACATGGAAGTGGTGCATGGGGTAAAAAGTGATGCCGTGAAAGGCGATTCCGTTGTGACTGCAAGAAAGGAGCGTGATGGCGTGAAGTTGTTGACTGCTGCACACAGAGAGATCGAGTACCAGCGGGCTCTGCACCAGCGGGCGCAGGCCGGGGACGAGCGTGCGCTAGAGGCGTTGTACTGGTCGATGCTGCCGCTGCTTAAGTCGCGGGTACGGCGCGTGCTCGAGCGGGAGAGGAAGGTCGTGGGCGAATGGTACGACAGCGACGATCTGATTCAGGACGCATACCTGGTGTTTCACCGTTTCGTGATGACGTGTGATCCGGCGATCCCGCTGTACCGCATGCTGGCGGGGACCTTCGAGCGTTCGCTGCGCACCTATCTGCGGCGCTACGGTCCGCTGCATCCCCAATTGCAGCTCGTGCCAGAGCCGGCGGGCGGACTGGAGGATGCACTCGATCCCGAAAAGTTCGTCCACGACGCATCGGGTTTCGAGCGGGCGTGCGCACGGGATCTGTTGGATCTGTTGCCATCCGATATCGAGCGGGAAATCGTGGGCATGGCTGTGGCGGGCTACACGGGACGAGAGGTCGCGGAGAAGCTCGGTTGCTCGTTGCCTGCGCTGCGCCACCGCCGGCGGCAGATGCGCCGCCATCTGGCGATCCGTGGCATCGTGCGCGGAGAGCGGCGTGGCGCGGCGGACACAGAGACGCGCGAGATCGCCGGGTAAAGATGGGAGTGGCCCCCACCGCAACCCCTCCCCCAATCTTGGGGGAGGGGCGCAGGGGAGAGGGCTGCGATGCGGGATTCTTCACCTGCGGCTCAGAATGACGAGGGCGGGGGTGAGATTCTTCGCCTGCGGCTCAGAATGACACGGAGCGGGTAGTATTTTGGCCCCCACCGCAACCCCTCCCCCAAGATTGGGGGAGGGGCGAAGGGGAGAGGGCTGTATGGGCGAGATTCTTCGCTTGTGGCGCAGAATGACACGGAGCGGGGGTGAGATTCTTCGCCTTTGGCGCAGAATGACGAGGGCCGGGGCGAGATTCTTCGCCTTTGGCGCAGAATGACGAGGGCGAGCGTGGGGAGGTAGCGGGATGAAGAGTGTAGCGGCGGCGTTGGAAGCGGCGTTGAAGAAGCGGGTATGGCGGCCGGCGGTAGAGATTACGGTCGATGACCGGCGCAATGCGGGGGTTTCGCCGACGGTGTGGTCACAGTGGTATGCCGGCACGGAGGTCAACGTCGCGCACGGCGCGTTGGCGAGCGCTGGTGGTTGGATCATCGACTTTCGGGTGAACACGACCGCTGAAGAACTGTATTGCCGGCGGATGACCCTGGGGGACAACCCGGCGCTGGCCGCGTGGACGCGCCTGGCCTCGGGCGTGCGTACCGATGCGCAGATCGCCGCGGCGGTCGACGGTGACAGCGTGTACATCTTCTGGGTGGATAGTGACCTGAAGACGATCAAGTATAAGGTCTCGACGAACGCGGCGGGGAACTGGTCCGGCGTGGAAACAGCCGGTGCACTGGCGGACGGGCACAAGTGTAACGCCCTCGCCGCCGTGTGCCCGGGGAACGAGCTGCACGACGTGCTGCTGTTCGTCGCGGACAGTCCGACGGACGACCAGACCACGCAGGACAAAGACCTGCGTTGGGCATACTTGCCGAGCGGTGGCGACTGGTCCGCCCTGGCGAGTTGGGGGCGCACCCTGGGGAAATCGTGTCGCGGGATCGCGGCTGTCGCGCACGACTGCGACGGCAGCCACAGCGAATGTACCCTGGTGGTGACGGGCAAGTTCGAGACCGTGACGAGCGGATTCAACCTGCAGGCGTATCACCTGCACGTCAACGCCCTGCATGCTGGCACGTTTACGCACGTCGGTTGCGAATATCAAGGTTCGAGCGGGAGCGTCGGTCCGCACTATCCGGCGATGATTGCGGAAACAGAGAACGACCGCGCACGTGTGCTGATTCAGTGGTACGACGGTAGCCTGGCGGTAGGTAAACGCTGGCAAGCGTACTGGTTCTACATCCACGAACTGTTGAGCGGCGAAGACCTGACCTTCGGACCACGGCAGACCTTCCGGATCACCAACCACCCGTACACCCTGGGCTGCTGCCGGCTGAACAACACGATCATTGCTGGCTCGTCGAAGAGTCTGTGGAATTCGCGCATCTACGACGGCGGCGCCGCGTGGCGCGTCAACGTCACAAAGGACGTCGTCGCGTTCGAACATCACGTCTTCGACAACGCGTTGATCGAGGACGTCGACGTGCAGCCGGGGTACGGCTATGTCTTCCTGGACAACCGCGACGGGCGCTATGACAGCTACGGGTTGAGCGGTGCCACACACGAAGCGTTGAAACGTGGCGCGCAGGTGATCATCAAAGCTGGCTATCAGACACCCTCCGGAGAGCAGCTGGAGATCTTGCCGCCGATGTGGATCGACCGCGTTATCCAGGTATGCAACCCACGCTCCAACGCCGCGAAGGACGTCCCGCACCTGGCGGTACCGGGTGGTCCGCTGTTGGGTGGTAGTTCGATCGTGCTGAGCCTGTACGACGTGTGGGCAATGACCACC
>CAZPTF010000231.1:4904-6508 GCA_964589015.1 uncultured Anaerolineae bacterium | reverse complement strand
CGGCGTGTCCAGGTAGGAACCTTCCAGCGATTGTGCGCCGCCCAGGCGCTGGATGTCTTCCGTCGCCTCGTCGACGAGCACGTCCACGATGTCGTCTACGGTGATCACACCGAGAAGGATGTTGTCGGCGTCGACGACGGGGAGCTCGAGCAGGTCGTAGCGCGACATCAGGTGCGCGACTTGCTCCTGGTCCGTTCCCGCCTGCACCGCGATGACGTCCGTGTTCATGATGTCTTCCAGGCGCATATTCGGATCGGCGAGGATGAGCTGCTGGAGGCTGACGGTGCCACGCAATTTGCGCATTTCATCGACAACAAACAGGTATAAGAGGTGTCCCGTCTCGGGATTCCAGTCGCGGATGGCTTGGATCGCCTGTGAAACGGTCATGCGACCGCGCAGTGCGAGGAATTCGGATGACATCAAGCCACCGGCGCTGTCGTCGGGGTGCACCAGCAGGGGCTGGACATCGTCCGGTGCTTCGAGTCCGGCCAGGACGGCCTGTGCCTGGCTGGGATGGATATCGCCGAGCAGGTCGGCAGCCTCGTCGGGTTGCATCTCGTCCACGATACGGATCACCGATTCGGTCGGCAGCCCATCGATGAGGCGTGCGGCCTGCTGATCGTCCATCTTTTCGAGAATGTCAGCCGACTCGGCAGGATCGAGCTCTTGCAGCAAGGCGACTTGGTGCGTATCGTTCAGTTCGGAGAAGATTTCGGCCTGGTCAGCCGGGCGCAGCGTTTCGATGATTGCGGCTGCACCCTCCAAATCGTCATCCTCGAGAGCGGCACGCAAGCGCATAAGGGTGGCATCGACGATACGTGCTTCCATGAGACACCTCCGGTTACAGACTACTCCGGAGGTGGACCGAATCAGTGCGGGGGCCTGCCTACCGGAGTGGTCGAGCTATGTGGTTGGCAGGTTGAAGACAGCTCCCCTCGGCTACGCAGAGGAGGGCCGTCTTCGGGTTCGTGTTCTTTCATGATCTCACAGTTTCTGTTTGTATTGCAGGTAAAGCAACTGACTACACAGTCACCGATCATACTTCCATAACGTCTTGTTGTCAAGTCAACGAACGATGATTGGGGGTGCAGCGAGGGATCTTGGTGACGGGCGCATAGAACCTTCGACACGACCAATGCGCTGCAGAGTGCACCCGCCGGACCAGACTGGGTCAATTTCCGCGTAGGCCGTGCGGGTGTCTGGCAACGCCCGTTCATGTGAATCCCCAGCGCAAGCGGGAGGCGTTCAAGATTGGCACAGTCTTGGCCGGCACGAAGGTCTTCGTGTATGCGCGTGATATTTGAAGATGGCTAGCACTGGCCTGTTGGTGCGTACGGCAGTTGGACCTGACCAAACTGCGTGCTACAATGGACCGGTCTGATAGTGTGCAGCGCGTGAAGCGAGGCTGTGGGGAGGGGTAGATTGGGTGTGAAGCATGCGGGTGCGTCGATTCAGGTATTGTTGGCGGACGACCACGCGGTCGTGCGGAAAGGGATCCGCGAGTTTCTCGAGGAAGCGGACGACATCGCGGTGATCGCCGAAGCAGGGGATGGGGCGGAGGCGCTCGCCGCCGTGCGGTCATTGCGGCCCGATGTTGCCGTACT
>CAZPTF010000231.1:0-4804 GCA_964589015.1 uncultured Anaerolineae bacterium | reverse complement strand
GCGCGGGGTGAGGGAATGGTGGAGTCACCGTCCGAGCGCGAGATGGATGTCTTGCGGCTGGTCGTCCGAGGGCAGAGCAATCGCGAGATCGCGCGGCAACTCCACATCAGCCATCGTACGGTACAGGGGCACCTGGCGAATCTGTTCGGCAAATTGGGCGTGAGCAGCCGTACCGAAGTTGCGCTCGTGGCGGTCAAGATGGGCTGGATAGCGCTCGATGAGATCCCCTGAGGAGCTGGTCTACGATGTTGCATAGCTTGCGTGGTTTACGCGTGCAACTGTTGCTTTGGGCGATTCTCCCGCTGATCGTTATCGTCGTTGGGGTGGCAGTGCTCGGTATCCTCGTTCATCAGACGTCGATGCGCGATATGGTCGCCCAGCGTGATGCGCAGCTCGCCGGCGTGGCGGCTGATCTACTGGACGAGCGGTTGCTGCTGCACATCCGCCTGCTGGAGGTGGTGGCAGCACAGGGACGTACGCTGCCGGATCTTCCCGAATTCGACGGCGGATTGCTGTGGCTGGATGCGGGCGGACGAATGCTCTCCTCCACACCTGCGGACGCAGTCTGGACGGACCGTGCAAACTGGGTGACGAGGGCGTGGGAGGCCGTTCGTGCCACCGAAGAGCCCTACGTCTCTGATCCGTTCATCGATCCGGTGAGCGGGTACAGATCGCTGTTTGTGGCGATTCCGCTTCCCAACCAGGAGACTTTGCTCGGCCTGGCCTCATTCAGCCACCTGGGGCTGCCGACGATGATCGACGCGCTGGGTACAGGACAGCGCGGCATGACCTCGCTGATCGATGGGCGAGGGATCGTACTGTACCACCCCGATGCGCGCCAGGAGGGCCTGGACAGCGACGTCGGCGAAGGGGTCGCGACGCTGCAACAGGGCGAGACCGGCGCAACGCTGTACCGCGAGCCGGACGGTGAAGAAGTGGTCATCAGCTATGCGCCGTCACACATCGCTGACTGGAGCATCGTCATCCACGAGCCGTGGGCCGACGCGGTGTCACCGATCATGCAGGTCTCGCAGATGACGCCGCTCATCGTCGTGCTAACAGCAGTCGCAGCGCTGGTGGTGATCTTCTTCGGGATGCGCTACATCATTCACCCGCTGCAGGTTCTGGAACGGGAAGCAACACGGGTGGCGTGGGGCGATTTCGATGCGACCGAGGAACCGGTGGGTGGCGTGCAGGAGATCGAGACACTGCGCCAGACGCTGAGCCAGATGGCGTCGCAGATCCGTGGTTACCAGGCGGCATTGCGCGATTACCTGGCCGCGGTGACCCGTGCCGAGGAAGAGGAACGGTTGCGCTTGGCGCGCGAGCTGCACGACGACACCGTTCAGAACCTGATTGCACTACTCCAACGGGTGGAGATGTGCGAGAAAGCCGCCGAAGAGCCGGTTTTGTTGGCTCGACGTTTGGCTGAAACCCGCGACCTCGCTACGACTATGATCGACAGCACCCGCCGGCTGATCCAGAATCTGCGCCCGGTGTATCTGGAGGACCTGGGGCTGGTCGCAGCCGTTGAAGCACTCGTCCAGGACGTGACCGGCGATGACAGCGGGCTACGGGTTCAGATCGTCGTTGACGGTAATCCGAAACGACTGGACCGAGACGTCGAAATCGTCGCGTTCCGGATTATCCAGGAGGCATTGATGAACGTCATGCGGCACGCACAGGCGAAATCTGCACTGGTGCGGCTCGACTTTACCGCGCGCGATCTGGTGATTACGGTGCAAGACGACGGTGTGGGCTTCGTTGTCCCCCAAACGCCCCACGAGATGACGCGCGACGGGCACTTCGGACTGATGGGTATCCATGAACGCTCCCTGCGCTCTGGAGGGTACCTTTCGGTCCGTTCTGAGGCGGGCCAGGGGACAACGCTGATTGCCACCATTTCCACTATTCCCTCCGGATCGTTGTGATGTCCCCCCTCGTAAACTGCAATCGCACGCGGGACCACCTTCGCTTCGAGTGAACTTCCATCTGCCATCTTCCATCTGCCAGGCAAAAATGCCTAATTGCCTGTGCGCCAATCGGCGCTGCCCGCAACATGTCCCCTGTGCTATCCTTAGGATGTGAACAAGCATATCGTACAGATCGCTTGAAGGTCATCTAAGGGGGTGATGGGTATGATGGGAGGCGGTTTTTTGCTCATGCTGCTGTTTCCTTTGCTGCTGCTTGGGATCGTGGCGCTGATTGCAATGACCGCGGGCAGCGCTGGTTGGACCCTTTCACGCGGGACCAGAACGGAAACGGTTGGCGAAGCGCATTGCAGTGCGGCTCCCTCGTTTAGCAACAAGAGCTGTCCATTTTGCCGGCGTCCATTGCAGGCGGATTGGCAGGTATGCCCGTACGACGGGACGCGCATTGAGTAGCAGCTCACAATATGGGCGTTTTGGGAAAACGATTGCAGCAAACCACGGATACAGGGAAGACTTGTGGAAGGAGAACAAGCAATATGAAAACAAAACAGATCATGATAACCGGTATACTGGGGACGATGGTCCTGGTTGTTGGTGTTTTGGCGGGCGGCATCCTGTTGAGTTCCGTATATGCCGATAGCCCGGGATGGTGCCGTGAGTTCTTTGGCCGGGGAATGATGGGGCGTGGGATGATGTGGGGCGACCGGGATGCGTGGAACGAGTGGTGTCCGTTTCTCGGTGATGAAGACAGCTCGCTGTTCGGTGGGCGGTCGTCAGTGGAGACGGGCCAGCCGTTGACCATTGAGGAGGTTGCGGTGCAACTCGCGGCGTCCCTGGCTGAGGCGGAACCCGACCTGCGTCTGGCGGAGGTCATGGAATTCGACAACCATTTCTACGCGGAGATCGTGGAGAAGGACACCGGCAGTGGTGCGTATGAAGTGCTCGTGGACCGCTACGACGGTGACGTATACCCGGAGATGGGGCCGAACATGATGTGGAACGAGAAGTACGGTATGCACGGCGGGAGAGGCTGGGGGATGATGGGCCTGTGGTCGCCGAAAGGGGGCGGCGACCCGGCAGAGATGCCTGTCAGCGCGAGTGAGGCGGTGAGGCTGGCGGCGGAGTATCTCGCTGATCGCGATACGGGCCTTACCGTTGACGACGAGGACGTGACACCCTTCTATGGTTACTATACGCTGCACACGCTGAAAGATGGTGCTGTCGATGGGATGCTCAGCGTGAATGGCTATGGCGGCGAGGTGTGGCCGCACACCTGGCATGGCGACTTTGTGCGGATGACGCATGACGAGAATGAGGGAGAGATCGCCGGTGGTGCGGCGGGCGAGAGCGCACTGGCGACATATCGGAACGTCACACCCGGCGAGTTGGCCGCGATGCTGCAACACAAGAACTTCCTGCTGATCAACGTGCATGTGCCGTATGAAGGGGAGTTGCGCAACACCGACCTGTTCATCCCGTACGACGAGATCGCAGCACACGTAGACGAACTGCCCACGGACAAGGACGCGTCGCTCGTGCTGTATTGCCGGTCGGATGCGATGAGCCGCAGCGCAAGCGAGACGCTGGCGAAGCTCGGCTACACGCAGGTCTACAACCTGGCCGGCGGGTTCGATGCCTGGCAGGCCGCCGGGTACGATCTCCTGCGGACGGTGCGGTAGGTCCGCAGGGGGCGGCGGATCCGCGCGATGCGTTCCGGTACGGATCTGGGGGGACGCCGCCCGCCAATACCGTAGGTGATCCGTACTGGAACGTGAAAACGGCCAGCCCATAGCGGGCTGGCCGTCGTCGTGTGCGTACGGTACGCGTTAGTTCAGGGTCTGGCGGAAGAGCTTGCGCATGTCATCTACAAGCCTTTGCATGGGCCGGAGGTACCGGTATATCCGGAGTGAGCCCAGCGCAGTCATTTGGCAGCAGAACGGGACATGACACGTATCATACCCGATCCGACCGAGCTGTGCTAAAAAGTATTGAGTACTTCAGAATACCGATCGGGCCAAAACGTACGCCAAATTGGCCAGTTGAGTCGGTGTGGTCGTCGCTCCCTGTTTTGAGCGAATTGTTCGCATGGGAGTATCGATAGATCCGGAACCGACAAGGAGAAAAAAGATGAAAACCGCAAGTTTGTTTTTGAGCGCATTGGCGATCGCACTCGTCCCATCCCTTGCCGTGGCTCAGACTAGCGATTCTATGGCGATTGAAAGTGCCGACGTCGAAGTGGTAAGCGATGGAAAAGTCTATCAATCCTATCTGGCGGCTCCCACAGATGGCGGACCCTTTCCCGGCATCGTGCTGATCCATTCGTTCAACGGGCTGGAAGCAGGTTACCGGACGATGACAGACCAACTCGCCAGACAAGGCTTTGTTGTGTTTGCAGTGGGATGGCAAACCTTCGAACAAAGCCCCAGCGACGCGCTGGTGAGCCAACTGGTTCAGGATAGCATCGCTTTCCTGACGGCACGCGACGACGTCGATCCGCAACGACTTGGCTTGACTGGCTTCTGTGCCGGAGGCCGCTATACCATGCTGCTGCTGCCACAACTCGACGCTTTCGGCGCTGGTGTGGCCTGGTATGGCTTCCCGTACCGGGGTGAGCCCGCACCGGCGAGCCTGGTTGAGGACCTCACGGCACCCATACTGATCCTCCACGGAACCGCCGACAGTCCCAGTCCGGTGGCCGACATCTACCGCTATGCGACGGAGCTCACCGAAGCCGGCAAGTCGTTCGAGCTCAAAGTGTACTTTGGCGAACCCCACGGGTTCATGCTCGCCAATGGGCAGATGAGAACCGACGAGGTAGCTGGGGACGCCTTCCAGGAGATGGCCAGCTTCTTCCAGCGGAAACTTGGCTAGCG
>CAZPTF010000230.1:0-6508 GCA_964589015.1 uncultured Anaerolineae bacterium | reverse complement strand
ACTAAGGTTACACGATGTGTGTTGAACGGGCAGCACTAAGCGTGCCGAGTGCCTCGAGCAGCAGGTCAGGCCATGCACCCCGCTCGTCCAACGGCAGCCAGATCTGCTCCCTTCCCAGTCTGCCCTTGCCAGACAACATGCGGCTGATGTAAAGCCGGTCAGCCTCGCTCAACTGCCCGAAACGAATTACGATCTGTCCTGAATCGGTCGCGATCGATTCCACATTGGCCTCCAGTGCCAATACTTTCACCCGCAATTGGTACATGAGCTGTGTAGCCTCCGGAGGTAGCGGGCCGAACCGATCTTCCATTTCCTGTTGCATATCGACGATGTCGTGCTCGGATCGCAAACGTGCCATTCTGCGGTACAATTTCAGCCGCAATTCCGCATCTCCGATGTAGTCTTCCGGCAGGAACGCAGGGATAGGGAGCGAGACCTGCACCGTTCGTTCCAACGGTTCCAGGAGCACGCTGGCGAACTGCTGGACTTCACGGACGGGTTCTGCGCTGGGTGACTCATCGCGCGTGGCGAGATCGTCTTGAACAGGGAAGGATTTTGCCTGCTTGAGTTTCTCGATGGCCTGTGCCAGCATTCGCGAATACAGATCGAAGCCTATCGCCGTGATGTGGCCATGCTGTCTGCTGCCCAGGAATTCTCCCGCTCCGCGGATTTCGAGATCGTACATGGAGACCTGGAACCCGGCCCCCAGTTCACTCGCCCGGGCGATGGCTTCCAGACGCTGCGTGGCGATTTCGGATAGCGGTTGGTGCGGCGCGTATAACAGATATGCGTAGGCGCGTACGGCGCTTCTCCCCACACGACCACGCAATTGGTACAGCTGGGCCAGCCCAAACCGGTCGGCACGGTTGATGATGATCGTATTCGCATTGGGGATATCCAGCCCGCTCTCGATGATCGACGTGCATACCAGCACATCCACTTTGCCTGCTGCAAACTCCACCATGACCTTTTCCAGCTCCGCCTCGCGCATCTGCCCGTGTCCGATGGCCACAATGGCTTCGGGCACCAGATTCTGCACCCGCTGCGCAATCTGTTCGATTCCGTGGACGCGGTTGTGCACGAAGTAGACCTGTCCGCCCCGATTGAGCTCTCGCACAATGGCCTGGCGTATCAGATTGTCGTCATATTCGGCGACGCGGGTCTTGATAGGCAGACGCTCGTCGGGTGGTGTGTCGATGGTGCTCATGTCCCGTGCGCCAGTGAGCGACATATACAGCGTGCGCGGAATCGGCGTTGCCGTCAGGGTCAGCACGTCTACTTCTTTGCGCATCTGTTTCAACCGTTCCTTGTGTGCGACGCCAAAACGTTGTTCCTCGTCGATGATGAGCAATCCGAGGTTCTTGAAATGCACGTCCTTTTGGATGAGCCGGTGTGTCCCGATAACGATATCAACGTGGCCTTCGGCGAGGTGTTTCAGGATCTCCTGCTGGCTCTTCCGTGAGCGGAAACGGGAGAGCATCTCGACCGTGACCGGAAACGGATTCAACCGTTCGTGGAATGTCTGATAGTGCTGTTGGGCGAGCACAGTCGTCGGGACCAGGATGGCAACCTGCGTGCCGTCCGATACCGCCTTGAACGCTGCCCGCAGTGCGACTTCTGTTTTGCCGTAGCCCACGTCTCCTGTGACGAGCCGGTCCATGGGGTGGGCGGTTTCCATATCCTTCTTGACGTTCTCGATGGCCTCCAATTGATCCTGTGTTTCCACGTAGGGGAACGAGGCCTCCAGTTCCCGTTGCCAGGCATCGTCCGACGAGAACGCGTGCCCGGGAATGATTTGGCGTGCCGCGTACAGGTCCAACAGTTCCTCAGCGATGTCCTCGATCGCCCGTTTGGCTTTCACTTTCACCCGATCCCAATCGGCTGTCCCCAGACGGTAGACTGGTGGTTCCGCGCCACCACCAACGTAACGGCTCAGACGGTCCACCTGATGGATCGGAACGTAGAGCCGGTCACCCGCCGCGTAGTTGATTTGCAGGTATTCCTGTTCAGGACCGCCGGGCTCAACCGCCAGCTTTACCAAGCCCTGGAAAAGCCCGATGCCATGTTCGATATGGACGACATAATCGCCGGGTGATACGTCAGCGAAAAATGCCTCCGGTGTAATCGATTGGCGCGTCTTTGGACGGCGTGGTTCGGGCCTGCTGGTGCCAAACACCTCAGCATCGGTGAGCAGGACGATCTCCGGTTCGGACAGATTGCCGGTGTTCGCCAATGTCCAACCTTCCGGCAATGTGCCGTGTACGAGTGTAAGCGTACCGGGTGGCGGGGGGGTATCGATGTGCTGCTGTAACGATGCCGGCGCACCGTCGTCGGTGAGCAATTCGGCGAGCCGCTGAACCTGGCGGCTGATTACGATCTCCCTTTGCAGCGGCATGGCCTGCGTGGACCATTCCTGCAGGATTCGTTTGATCTGCCCGCCATAGCGTGGGCTGACACCAAACGTCTGCCCGAGTGGATGGGACTCTCCTCTGCTTGAGTCGCCCAACACCAGGGATACCGATCTCTGCAGCGTGGGGGCGATGTCATCCCAGGACAGGTGTGTTGGCGTAACCCCTTCCGGCAGTTCTCCGGAGGTAACCATATCGCGTCTCAGCTTCTCCGCTTGCGCGCTGAGATCGCGTGCTTTTGCCTCCAATTGAGCGAGATCATCGACCACCAGGATGCCGGAGTCCGGCAGATAGTCCAGCAAGGTGCTGCTCTGTGCATACATGTACGGAATGTAGAACTCGATGTTGTGGAACAACCCGCTTTGCTCCAATGTCTCCGCGTCGCGCTCGAACTCGGTGTGCGCGGCGCTGTGGCAGGTCGAGATGTCCAGAGCGGCGAACTTCTGCCAGGCGCTGGGGCCGAACTTGGGCAATGCCTCGCGTGCGGGAATCAGAGTCACTGCGTCGAGCCTGGTCAGGGACCGTTGTGTGGCCGGGTCGAAGGTCCTGATCGAGTCGATCATGTCGCCAAACAACTCGATACGAACCGGTAGGTCTGCCTGTGGGGAGAAGATGTCGATGATACCGCCGCGTTGGCTGTATTGTCCGGGCTCTTCGACAACCTGGACCGGGTCGTAACCAAATGCGTACCAATGGGCCAGGAGATTGCTCAGGCGTGCTGTCTGGCCCTGTTTGAGCGTACGTATGCCCAGGAGAAATTCTCTGGGTGGGAGTGTTTTGCGTGATACAGCACGGATGGAGGCAATCACAATCGGGGAGGGAGTCTCTGCTGCCCCACCCCTCAAATTGAGTGTAGCCAGAGCGGCCAGTCTCTGCTGTCGCGTCTCGACTGCCCAGGGCATGCGTTCGTAAGAGAGCACATCCGGCTCGGGGTAACGGTGAATCGTGGTCGGATCAGACACCCAGGATTTCAGATATTCCGCTAATTGCCTTGCGTGGGCCGAGTGGGTCGTCAGGATGACAACCGGACGTTGTAAACTGTGCTGTAGGGCAGCCAGGACGACAGGTGTGGCCGCGCGTAGTAGTCCCAGTGAGATAGGGCCTGACGGTCGCGTTTGCAAGTCTTCAATTAACTGGGAGAAAGCTGGCACGTGTTCCACGAGGGATACCAGCCCGGTCAGTTTCATGTTGCGTTGTCCTGTTCAAAAACAGAGACGCGAGAAATCGCGTCTCTGTTCGTCTTGCGGGCCACCGCAAGTGTCAGTCTGTTGTTGCCCTTCATACACGAGTCCCGCCTCATTTCGACATATCTTTAAGCTGCGCGTAGGCAGGGCGCAGCCGTTGTTCCGGGTATTTGGGGTCGATGATGGCCCACCAATATTTCTCGTCATCGCTCGTCCACTCCGGATACGGCATGTAAATCAAGCTCATCACACCAATCCACGGGGACCAGTTTTTCTTTGCATATTGATAGGCGCGGACGAAGTAGTCGGCCTTCTCTTGTTCGGTCACGGCATGCCAGTGATATGGAGAGTCAGGCCGTTCGTCGCTAGTCCAGCCGAATTCCAGCAATGCGACCTGTTTGGCAGCATCGCCGTGATCGACCATCACCTGGCGTAGATCCTCGACCCGCCGGAAACAATAAATCCTGCGTCGTTCTTCGGGGCTTGGATCGTTGTTGTAAAGCACCGGGTCCTTGGCTACGACAGCCGGATCGGTTTCGGGAGGCACCTTGAACCCGGCACCATGCACGCCGAGCACATCGAAATACGGCGCGGCCCCTGCATCGTACATCCCTTTGACGAATTCCACATCGGGCATAGCTACGTCATCCCAACGACTCGTGGGAGCCATCCCGGCGCTGATGACCATCGCATCGGGGTCGGCGCGCTTGACCGCCCCATAAGCTGCCTTGAGCATCTCGGTGTACTCCGCAGGGCTGGGCGGTCTCTCGCCCCACTCGCGGGCGAGATTGGGTTCATTCCAGATCTGGTAAGCACGGATTCGTCCCTTGTAGCGCGATGCCAGCGTGTAGAGAAAATCTGCGTAGTCCTGCAAATTATCGGGCGGTCCGATGCCGGGGAACCCGCCTCCTGCCCAACCGGGTTGGTTGTCCACACGGACGATCAAATTCAGTCCATACTGCTCGACCTGATCGACAATCCGGTCTGGCCGCTCCCAATCGAATTGATTCTTGCCTGCTCCTTCGATGTCGCGCCAGCCAAAAATCTGCTTAATCCATCCAAAATCGCTTTCGCGAATGAGTCTGAGGTCACGATCGGCGGTTTCGGCTCGCCACCACAGAAATGCCTGCATACCATACTCCGGCGAATTCATGTGAATGCCTTTTGTGGTCGCGCCCGGCGGAGGGGCTGATGCGTCGGCCTGCGCCTGTTCATCCGCCGGGGGCTGTTCGCCTTGCTGCGGCTCCTCCGGAGCGGTTACGGCTATTTCCGCCTCTTGTGCGGGTGGTGGCGGGACCGGTGTATCGGTCGGCTGCATGGCCACCGCCGTGGGCGGTTCCGGCGCAGGCGGAACTGTTGCGGGTAATGAGGTGGGCAGGGCAACCGGCGGTGGAATCGTCGGGAAAGGTGTCGCTGTCGCGCGTCCGTTTTCTCCCGCGGTGAGCTGTGGGAGGGGATGGTAGACGAAAACGCTCCAGACCGCAAACCCTGCGGCGCAAACGACCATGCAGAAGAGAACGAATAGAAGCACCACACAACCGATGCTGATTCCTTTGCCCCGTTCTTCGGCAGGCCGATCTGTCTCGATACGTTGATAGTTTCTCATTGTGTTGTGCCTCAAGGGATGATAGGGTGGACTTCAAGGGCGCAGAACACTGCGCCCTTGCTGATAGTTATAGTCTATCCTCGATACGCGCGATGATCGTTCCGGTCTTCGACATGGTCAACGGTATGATGTCACTTGGGCATCGCTGCCAGGGCATTGTAGACCGGTAGCGGTCCCCAACCCTCGTTGACGATACCCCACTGGGCCAACTCAGTGCCGGGGGCGACTACCTTGAAGTTCAAGTTCCACAAGAACATGACTCCAACCCAGCCCCACTCCTTGCCCATCTGATAGGCCTTGACCGTATATTCCGCTTGCTGCGTGAGCGAGTTGTCGCCCGCATACTCGTAGTTCTTGACCGGACTGGCCACCGAAGCCCATCCGAACTCGGTCGGCCAGATCGTCTTATCGCTGGCACCGTAGTTGACGGCGATGTTCCGATAGCCTTCCATCGTCGCCCTGAAACTCCAGCTATGATGGCGGTTCGTGACTGGACCCGTGAACATCAGCCCGGGTCGTTCCCACGTTTGCCAGTCGGCATCGGGTGGCATGTTGTAGCCACTCGGGTGCGCGCCGATCGCATCGCATACATCCTTCAGGCCATTCTGGAACATGCCCTCCAGATAGGCGTAGTCATCCATAGCCCAGGGTGCGGGTGCACCGGTCGGTGTCAATGCGCCACTGATCACGACTGCTCCCGGGTCTTGGGCTTTGACGGCGGCGTAAGCCAGCTTGAGGATCTGCATGTAGCGACCGGGGTCAATCTGTTCGTTACCCCATTCGTAGTGCAAGTTCTGCTCGTTCCAGATCTCATAGGCTTTCACTTTGCCTTTGAACCGTCCAGCCATAGCGCCGATCATATCCGCATAGTCCTGTGGATTCTCGGAAGGACCTTCGACACCAAAATCGGTTCCGCCGGGGCGTGCCCACTTGGGGGCCTTAACCACACTGTACATCGGATTGAGCCCCGCTCCCGTCAGTCCGTTGGCGATGCGGTCCAGCTCGCCCCATTGATAATCGCCTTTGCCGGGTTCGATGACTTTCCATTCAACTTGCTGTTTGACCCACCCGAAGCCCAACCCTTGCACTGCTCCGATGATCGGGCCCAGGTCGTTGCCCCACATGTGCGCCTGCATACCATAACCGAAACCGGGATTAGCGGGTGCTGATGCGGGAGGTGGAGCCTCTTGCCCCCCGCCGCTGTCCCCTTCACTGCTGGCCTCGGGCTGTGCCTGTGGCTGCGGCCTGGGTTTGGGCGTAGCTGTTGGCTCAGGAGTTGGTGAGGGGATGGGTGTCGGTGACGGTGTCGG
>CAZPTF010000229.1:4252-6556 GCA_964589015.1 uncultured Anaerolineae bacterium | reverse complement strand
GAGTTGCGTTTTGTCGCCCAATTCGGCGACGAACAGCAGCGCGAACGTGCTGAGCATTATCTTGAATCCGTCCGGCATCGTACTCTCCTGGTCGTTTTGGTTGATTTGCTCGCGACTGGCGACCTGTGCTTCACAGCCGGCAAACTTATCCGTCACTGCGGACGAAATGCTGCCGGTCTCGTAATACGCCCGGGCCAACCAGAGGGGATTCTGCTAATGAACCCACCAGCGTAGCTGGTAGCGTGCGGGATAGATGTGGCTCAGTTTCTCGCCGGGGAAAGGCTCGCCGTGCCCGACATAGACCATGCGTGGCTGTAGTGCCAGGATGCTTTCATAACTCCGTTGCCACGCGGCGGCGTCCGCGATATACAGTGGACGGCTCGGGACCGTGTAGTTGACGATCAGGTCTCCGACGAATGCGTCCGATTCGGCAGTCACTACTGCCAGCGAGCCGGAAGCATGCCCAGGGACACGCCAGATCGTTGCATCCACGCCATAGGGTGCCAGACTGTCGCCTTCATCGAGTGCGATGTCGATCTCCAGTGGCGGGAAGCGCAACAGCGGGTGCAGTGCGAGATATGCCCAGCGAAACAGGCTGCCGCGGATCGTCCCGGCGGGTGGCAGCGCATAACGCGGATCACGGCTGGACGCAGACTCGTCGCGATATGCGCCGACCGGTGCGCCACACCACGCCTTCACGGCGGCGACGGCCCCGAAGTGGTCCAGGTGACCGTGCGTCACCACAATCAGGCGGATGTCGCCCGCTGCGCACCCGGCACGCTGTGTCTCGGCGATGACCTGTGCTGCGCCGGACGGCGGACCGGGGTCGACGAGCACGGTCCCCGCGTCACCATGCAGCAGATAGCAATTCGTTTCGCGGATGGCGATGCGCTGAATGAGCATGAACCTTTCTCCAATCTATCGAGCTTCGCTATTGTACCATAGCAGGCCGGGAGAGCAAATCAAATCGCGATGGCTGGCGATGTGATCTACATCATTTCCCATGCGGGCCTGTGGTGCTATAGTGATCACGGTATGGAGAGCGTCGCTCTTCTGTGGGTTGTCAGACAAGCCGGGCGGGTCCCGTACGGTGACCGCCCGCTTTTCGATGGGTGAAAACCCGGAGGTATACGAACATGGCTAACCGAATTCTAATTACTGGAGCGACTGGGAACGTAGGCGGCACGGCGGCCCGCGTCCTGGCGGTGCGCGGAGAGCAAGTGCGCGCCGCGGTACGCGACCCCAAACGGGCCGCAGCCGCATTGCCGCACGGCATCGAGATTGCGCCGTTCGACTACGCCCGGCCCGAGACGTTTGCAGCGGCGTTTGCCGGCGTGCAGCACGCGCTGCTCGTCGCGCCGGGCGGAGAGCCGCGTTTGGCGGAGCTGTTGGCCCCGGCGGTCGACGCTGCTGCAGAAGCAGGTGTCGAGCATCTCGTCGTGCTTTCGGCGATGAGCATGGACCACGCGGATGGCCTGCCGCTGAACCGCCTGGAGAAGTACGTCGCGCAAAGCGGCATTCCGCACACGATCCTGCGTCCAAACTGGTATATGCAGAACTTTACCGCGTTCCTGGCGGATGCGATCAGGCAGCAGGGCGCCATCTTTCTGCCCGCTGCTGGTACGAAGACCAGTTTCATCGATACCCGCGATGTGGGCGAGTTTGCCGCCGTTATGCTTGCCGAGCCGGGCCACATGGGCAAGAGTTACACACTGACCGGTCCACGCGCGTTGAGTTATGCCGAGGCGGCGGATATCCTGAGCAAAGCGTCCGGGCGCGAGATCCGTTACGTGGACCTGTCCGAGGAGGCCATCGCACAGGCGCTCAATGCGCAGGGCTGGCCGCCGGCAAATATCGAATTCATGCTGCAGATGTTCCGGCCCGTGCGTCAGGGCGAGGCGGCCGAGGTCACATCGGCGGTACGCGACGTGCTTGGCAAGGAGCCGCGCGACCTGAGCGCCTTCGCCCGCGAGCACGCCGCCGTCTGGCAGGCTGAATGCACGCCCGAGCCGGCGTAAAGCGGCGCAGGGCGGTCACGCCTGGCCTGGTACGCATCGTCACAACGATAGGGGCACCTGCAACAGGTGCCCGATTCTTCGTACCAGCCGCGCGAATGAAGCCGCCCCCACCCAGCTACAAGACCGGGCGGCCACGCTGGGCCGCGTCCCTGTGTTACGCATCATCCGCGTCGCCGCAGTCGCCGTCTTCCCACGCGCGGTGCGGGCCGGCGTGATTGTTCAGCCCGGTGATGACGCGCTCGACATCCTCGATCGTCGTCTGCTTCGGGTCGATGTCGTCGGCCAC
>CAZPTF010000229.1:0-4152 GCA_964589015.1 uncultured Anaerolineae bacterium | reverse complement strand
CATTCATCGCTTCCTGGTCCATCCGATTCAGGAAGTGCGGCCCAACGAGCGGCTCGCGACCGAGGAACAGGTTGCGCGCGATCGAGAGCTGCGTGACCAGCGCCGAGTCCTGATAGATCGTCTCGATGCCGTGGTCGATCGCGTCGACGGGGTTGCGAATGTGGACTTCGCTGCCGTTCATGTGGATGGTCCCGCTATCGGCGGTGAGCGCCCCGGAAAGGATCTTGATCAGCGTCGACTTGCCCGCGCCGTTATCGCCCAGCAAGCCGACGATCTCCTGGCGGTGAACCATGACGCTGACGTCGTTGAGCGCCTGCACGAGGCCAAAGCACTTGTTGATGTGCTCCATGCGTACGAGTTCGTTGGTTACAGTCATCACGTCCCCCTGTGGTGTCGGCGTTCGAGCGACGAGTGCAGGGCCATCATGCCCAGGATGATTGCGCCGATGAAGATGTTGTAGGCCAGGCCGGGCACACCGATCATGACGATGCCGTTGCGCATCGAGCGCAGAATGAGCACGCCCAGAATCGTGCCGATGATCGTGCCCCGCCCACCGGTGAGCGCAGTGCCGCCGATCACGACCATGGCGATGACTTCCAGCTCGTAGCCGGTGCCGCTGTTCGGATTGGCCGTCTGGACACGGATCGAGCTGGCGATGCCGGCAAACGCGGCCAGGACCGAAGTCAGCATGAACAGCATGATCTTGGTGCGCCCCACGCGCACGCCACGCGCCAGGGCCGAGACCGAGTTGCCACCCACCGCCAGTATCCAGTTGCCCAGCTTTGCCTGCGTCAGCACGTAGCCGAGGATCGCCGCTATGAGGATGAACCACAGGACCGTCGCGTGAAGGCGAATGCCGCCGATGCAGAAGTCACCGGCAATGAGCCTGGTCAACAGGTTATCGGTCTTCCAGATCCGCTGCGGAAAACCGTCCGTGAGGTACAGCGCGCTGCCACGCACCACCAGCATCATGCCGAGCGTGACCAGGAACGACGGAATCTTTAGGATGGTGACGAACCAGCCATTGGCGAAGCCGACCACGACGGCGAGAGCAAGGGCGATCAGGCAGGCAACGCCGAAGGGGGTGACACTCTCGTTGTAGAGCGTCCACATCACGACCGCCGCGAAGCCGAACACCGAGCCGACCGACAGGTCGAACTCGCCGGAGGTCATCAGCATGGTCATGCCGAGCGCGATGATGCCCAGCTCCGGAGTGAAGGCGAGCAGATTGCTGATGTTCGTGACTGAAACGAATTTCGGTTCCAGGGCGGTGAAGACCATGAATTCGACAACGAGTAAGACAAACGGCCCGAATTCGGAACGGGCCGTCAATTTCTTGAGAAATGAAATCAATCCCATGTGGTTGTATGATTCCCTTCATTCCAGAGACAAGCAGGGGGGTGAGGCTGGAACGAAGCAACAGCCTCACCCCGGTCATCCAGTGCCGTCACACCCGACAGGCAACCTACCGGGCGTGCACGCGAGGGTGTTACTTGCCCTCCATGATGTTCTGGTAGTACTCAGCGGTGGCAGCTTCGTACAGCGTGCCGCACTTGATGTCGAATCCGGGCGGGATTCCAGAGGCACCCATCAGGCCCATCGTCAGACCCAAATAGCTGATCGCCTGCGGATCCGACCACATCGCGGCGTTGACGTACCCGTCCAGGACTTCACCGGTGGTGTCGATCGAGTTGCCCCAACCGACCACCGGAATCTCACCCGGGGCGACGCCCACCTGGTCGAACACTCGCTTGATACTGCCGGTAACCAGGTCACCCAGGCCGATAATGGCGGTGATCTTTTCGCGATTTGCAGTCAGGTAGTCGGCCATGCGGGAAATCACTTCGGCCTGATCGAGCGTGTTGTCGGTGATTTCGTAGGTAACGCCGAGTGGGTCAAGCACGCTGGCGATCCCTTCCGTCTCGGATACGCCGTAGGTTGCACCGGGCACTTCCACCGGCAGCCAGACGAAGTCGCCGGCTTTGACGTAGCCATTGTCCACCATGTACTGCGCCCAGCGGCGCCCCAGGTCGACCAGGTCGTTGCCCACGTAGGCATCGCGACCGCTGGCCGGATCATCGGTGTTGATGATGATCACCGGGATGTTGACCGCATGAGCCTCGGTGATGATGTCTGTCAGACTTCCGGGGTCAGGCGTCGTGGTGATGATCGCCGCTGCTCCGGCCGCAATGGCAGCGCGAACGGCTTCCTGCTGTGAGGGCACATCGCCACTGTGGAATGACGTGCGCACCTCGATTCCAGTGTCTTCCGACCACTGTTTCGCACCGTCCAGATAGTACGTCCAGACGGGATCAGCGGGCGAGCCATGCGAAACCCAATAAAGGATCGGTTTCGCCTCTTGCGCCAAGCTCGCAGTAGGAACGAAGAACGCCAACACAAGACTGAGGATCAACAGAACCAGACACAGCTTCTTCGACATCGTTCAACCTCCTTGGTGATAGTGTGGGTCCAACCTACCGATTCACGACTTGAGACCATTATATCACAACTTCTCGATTTTTGCAATCGATTGTGATTTTCAATTTCCACGGAATCGTGGTATATTTGTGTCGCTGCATCCAGACCACGCGCCCTATTCGGGCTACTTCGCATCAGGAGGCTCACTTGTCCGCGAAACGACTCACGATGGCGGATATCGGCAGGCTCGCCGGCGTGTCGGCGTCGACGGTGTCGCGCGCGCTCAGCGATGACCCGACTGTCGCGCAGAAGACCGCCGCGCGCGTCCACGAAATCGCGGCCAAGCACGACTATGTCCTCAACGAGCGCGCCCGCAATTTCCGGCTGAAGATCACGCAGACCGTCGCGCTGGTGTTCCCCTCTCCGGGCACGAGCAGGCGCATGATCTCCGATCCGTTTTACATGGAGCTGCTGGGCGCGATCGCCGAGGAGCTCGATAGCCACGGCTACGACCTGATCATCGCGCGCGTCCCGGCGGACGATCCCGCATGGAGCGACAAGTTCGTCAAAAATCGCCGCGTCGACGGGCTGATTACCGTCGACCGGCTGATCGCGGATGCTGGCCTGGAGCGGCTGCGCGAGCTCGACACCCCCGTCGTGATTTGGGGTCCGGAGGTCGCTGGCCAGAGCTACCTCTCGGTGGGCGGCGACAGCTGCAGCGGTGCAACGATGGCCGTGCGCCACCTCGCATCACGTGGCCGGCGACGCATCGGCTTCGTCGGCGGCAATCGCGACATGGTCGAGACGGCGGAGCGCTATCGCGGATACCAGCAGGGCTTGGATGAACTCGGGCTGCCCTTCAACGAGGACCTGGTCGTCTTCACCGACTTCAGCCAGCAAGAGAGCAGCCGCGCCGCCGGGGAGCTGCTCGAACGGGCACCGGACGTCGATGGGCTGTTCGTGTGCAGCGACTTCATGGCCGTCGCCGTGATGGAGGTGCTCAAGGCACATGGCAGGGACGTCCCGCGCGACGTCTCCGTGGTCGGCTACGACGACATCCAGTTGGCCGCGCACTGCTCGCCGCGCCTGACGACGATCCGCCAGCAGATCGATGCCGGCGGCCGCCTCCTCGCGCGCAAGGTGCTCGCCCTCGTCCGCGGTGAGCCGGTATCGTCGGCCATGCTGCCGATCCAGCTCGTCGTTCGTGATTCGTCGTGACGTGGCCCAGACAGGCAGCGAGCCGACCGCAGCACGTGTACGGTTGCGGGGAGCGATAGAATCGTAACCCAGGAGTCGGGCCGAAAAGCGAGTTGTGACGGCGATGCGTGGGGCCCGGCCCCAGCGTGGCGGAATGTGCATGGGTGTCGTAATTGGCGTGTGACGGTGTTGGGGACGCCGGTATTCCGCCGCGCAGAATGGTTCGCACACGCCAGCGCGGCGATGAAGTCGCCGCGCTGTTCTACTGCGCCCGATGAATTGGGCTTCGTCACCGGATGACACGGCCCCCGCTACGATGCATTTGACTCAGGACCGGACGGCAAGGACGGAGTGATCCGGCGCCGTTAATTAGCCCGGCGATCTCCAGTCTCGGTGTTGGAGAGGGGTGAGTGCCGTCCTGCCCGTCCTGCTATTCCTTCCCGGTCAGCTTGTAGTAGTTCTTCACCGCTTTCGAGAACATTTTCGCTTTGCGGTTTTCCTCGGCGCGCAGCCGCGCATCGGTCTTCGACGCGGCCA
>CAZPTF010000228.1:0-6580 GCA_964589015.1 uncultured Anaerolineae bacterium | reverse complement strand
TCCCTCAGACCGCAGGTTTGCCGCCAGCTTTCTCCAGATATCACCTCGCGGTGACACCCATGCTGGGTATACCAGGCCGGGGTCGCAGCCCCTCGAATGGTGGTGCAACCCCGGCCTAAGACTCCGTCACAAAGCTACCAGCGGTAACCTCTCATGGAACACGTCTCAACCTCAGCCAGTTTGTGGTCCAGCCGCGTCGATCAGATCCTGAGAGGGGGGAGCGTGGAACACAGATTCCATCGAGCACACCACGTTTTCGCGCACAACTTTCCGCCCCGGAATCGCAACATACGCCGGCGCTTCTTTACCGATCAGAGCATACAGAGCGATCATGGCCTCAGCAACACCCTGGTCATACGGGTGCTGCGCACCGGTCCCCTTGAACACCGTGTCACGCGCGATCATCAAACCGGAATCCTGGCTCAGATCGATCGATGCAACTACCACGTCGTTACGTCCCATGCCCATCACAGCCTGGGCACACGCTCCTCCCGGACCATCCCACGCCGTCCAGAATCCCTTGATGTCCGGATTCTTTGTCAGCAGGTTCTCACAGAGCGTCGCCGCCTCATCCACCGAGTTCACATCATCATCATAGACAATCTCGATATCAGGATACTTCTCCGCAAACGTGGCAAGCCCGCCGTCTCTCCGCTGTTCGGTCTGGAAGACATGGAAACCCCAGCGTAGAATCGCGACTTTGCCCTTACCATCCAGCGCATCACCGATGATCTCAGCTGCTATCGCGCCATTAGCGAAGTTGTCTGCGGCACCCAAGCCCACATAGTCCTTGCCCGGCTCGAGCCCAGTAGGCTTGCTGTCGATCAGCACCAGCTTGATACCGGCTTCCTGTATTCTCTTGTCCACTGCCGCCAGACCATCGTTGTCTACCGGAATCGTCAAAATCACGTCGGGTTTCAACTGAATCAAGCTCTCGATATCGGAGACCTGTTTCTCAGCCTTCATTTCTCCGTCCGTGGTAGCGATCACTTTCACACCATACTTCTCCAACGTGTCGGTGATCCCTTTGATCTGAAGCTGCGGCCAATCAGCAGCGAAGTAGTGCATCGCGATAGCAGCTTCATAGTTTCCTTCTTTGATCTGTGCCGCCTCTTCCGGGGTAATCGCCATTTCGGACAGAGCAACTGCCTCTTCTCCATTTGGACCTTTCCCGATCACGGGCAACTCACCGGAACAGGCAACCGTCGTTCCTTCTGACAGCGAAGCGACCTCAACCGGCGACTGCGGTCCAGCCGCGTCGATCAGATCCTGAGAGGGGGGAGCGTGGAACACAGATTCCATCGAGCACACCACGTTTTCGCGCACAACTTTCCGCCCCGGAATCGCAACATACGCCGGCGCTTCTTTACCGATCAGAGCATACAGAGCGATCATGGCCTCAGCAACACCCTGGTCATACGGGTGCTGCGCACCGGTCCCCTTGAACACCGTGTCACGCGCGATCATCAAACCGGAATCCTGGCTCAGATCGATCGATGCAACTACCACGTCGTTACGTCCCATGCCCATCACAGCCTGGGCACACGCTCCTCCCGGACCATCCCACGCCGTCCAGAATCCCTTGATGTCCGGATTCTTTGTCAGCAGGTTCTCACAGAGCGTCGCCGCCTCATCCACCGAGTTCACATCATCATCATAGACAATCTCGATATCAGGATACTTCTCCGCAAACGTGGCAAGCCCGCCGTCTCTCCGCTGTTCGGTCTGGAAGACATGGAAACCCCAGCGTAGAATCGCGACTTTGCCCTTACCATCCAGCGCATCACCGATGATCTCAGCTGCTATCGCGCCATTAGCGAAGTTGTCTGCGGCACCCAAGCCCACATAGTCCTTGCCCGGCTCGAGCCCAGTAGGCTTGCTGTCGATCAGCACCAGCTTGATACCGGCTTCCTGTATTCTCTTGTCCACTGCCGCCAGACCATCGTTGTCTACCGGAATCGTCAAAATCACGTCGGGTTTCAACTGAATCAAGCTCTCGATATCGGAGACCTGTTTCTCAGCCTTCATTTCTCCGTCCGTGGTAGCGATCACTTTCACACCATACTTCTCCAACGTGTCGGTGATCCCTTTGATCTGAAGCTGCGGCCAATCAGCAGCGAAGTAGTGCATCGCGATAGCAGCTTTGTAATTTCCTGCTTTGATCTTTGCCGCCTCTTCTTCGGTCAATGACATCGCCGCCAGAGCGACCGGTTCCTCCCCATTGGGACCTTTACCGACCAGCGGCAGCTCGCCCGAACATGCGATTGCTTCCGCAGCAGGCTCCTCTGCCTGTGCCACAAAAACTCCCAACCCCACTGGGATAGTGGAAACCAACATGGAAGCTACCAACAGCACCGAGAATAACGACAGAAAACGCTGTTTCGTATTTCGACTCGACATCTCATACCTCCCTGGTTGTCAACTAAGACTTCTGAGTAAAACTCCGCCTCGAGATCTAATCCGACCAGTGACCGATGCCTTCCGGATTGGGTACCTCCTTTCGTTCCCAAGTGATTCGACATAGAATTACGCCTTTTCTCCAAAGAAAACCGCTGCAATGATAATGACTCCCTTAACAATCATCTGCACGTTCGTCCCGATACCAAGCAACACGAGACCATTATTGATCACACCGATAATCAGGGCGCCCACCAGGGTACCAATAATGGTCCCCTTGCCGCCAAACAGGCTGGTGCCTCCCAGGATCACCGCGGCGATCACATCCATTTCCAGACCCTGTCCAATATATGGGCGACCCGAATACAACCGGGCCGTCATGAGCAATCCGCCAAGACCTGCCGCCAGACCGGACATGGTCAGCGTGGTCAGTTTGATGCGGTTGGTATTGATACCGGAGAAGCGCGCCGCCATGAGGTTCCCCCCCGTCGCCTGAACGTAGCGGCCAAAGATGGTGTGGCTATATAGGAAATAGGTGACGATAAAAACTATTGCCGTCCAAACAACCATAGTGGGTATCGGTCCGATGTCCCCCGCGCCCCACACTTCCGTGAAAGTATCGTTGACGAAGACGATCGTAAGGGTCCCTGTCACAGTCAGAGCTATACCGCGGGCGATTCCCATACTGCCCAGAGTTACCAGGAATGAAGGGATTCTGGCCCGTGTCACCAGCAATCCATTAAACAGGCCGAAAACAACGCCGACCACTAGACCGGCAACACTGGCGAGAAGCCAGTGATAATGGTCGCGCAAAGTTACTGAAGCAACCAGGCTGGACACGGCCATTACGGCACCGATGGAGAGATCAATCTCTCCTGATGTGAGCACAAAAGTCATAGCGAAACCAATGATCGAGACAATCGCTGTCTGGCGAAAAATGTTGATGAAGTTGGACAGGGACAGGAACTGCGAGCTGGTTAAGGTGAAACCCAGCACCAGTACCACGAGCGCAAGGTAGATCACCCATTGACGGTAGTTTCGCCGAAAGTTTGTCCAGGCAGTTGTCAGAAACGAAGGGCGTTGCGGTCCAACCGTCGGGTTAAATGAATCACCAGCCATGAGTGCTGCCTCCTTTGTCCAATACACTATTCATAATCATACCCATGATTTTCTCCTGTGTGACCTCTTCATGAGTGAATTCTCCAAGGACCGTCCCATCATGCATTACAAGCACCCGATCCGTAACATTGATGATCTCCGGCATGTCGGACGAAATAATCAGGATACCCACCCCTTCATCCGCCAGGGTCCGCATCAGCTGATGTATCTCCGCCTTAGAGCCTACATCAATACCAGCGGTTGGCTCATCGACAATAAGCACCTTGGGCCCGGTAGCCAGCCATTTGCCCAAGACTACTTTCTGCTGGTTTCCGCCGCTCAGAAACTGCACGATTCTCTCCGGGTCGGGAGGCCGGATACGTAAACGTGCGATGAATTCACTCGTGACACGACGGCAGGCCGCCCGGTTGACGACTCCGGCCCATGACAGATTATCCAGGACCGGCAAAACTAAGTTGCGCTCCACCGTATGCCGGAGGATCAGTCCCTGCTGACGCCGGTCCTCGGGCAGCAACGCCACACCAGCAGCCATCGCATCACCAGGGTGACGGATGTGCACGGCGTGCCCATCGATGAGGATTTGACCCTCATCAAAACGATCAATCCCAAAGACCGCACGCGCCACTTCAGAGCGTCCGCTGCCCACCAGCCCTGCCAGTCCGAGAATTTCGCCGGGGTGCACAGAAAAAGAGACACCATGCAGCACACCAGCACGTGACAGTCCCTTGACCTCCAACACTGGTTTCTTGTCCGTTATCTTGCGCCCTGTGCCATACGCCCGTTGTGCACTATCGACAGTCTCCAGCTCCCTTCCTACCATCAACCGCACAACTTCGTCGATGGTTACATCCTGGGCCCCGAACATACCTACATTTTTCCCGTCCCGCAGAACAGTAATACGATCTGCAACCCGGGAAATCTCGTTCATACGGTGGGATATGTAGACGATGCCGACATTAGAGCCACGCAGAACGCTGATAAGCCGGAACAGTTTCTCCGTCTCGTCTATGGTAAGCGCGGAAGTTGGCTCGTCCATGATGAGAATCTTTGAGCCCAGCGAAACAGCTTTTGCAATTTCGGCGAGTTGTCGTTCCGCAGCACTGAGACTCCACAGACGTGCCGTAGGCTCCAGCCCGATTTCATATTCTGCCAACAGTGCAGCGGCCCGTCGTGCCATAACACTGTCATTGAGTACGCCGAATATGCCATGCGGTTCTTCACCCAAGAAGATATTCTGTGCGACCGTAAGTTGTGGAACCTGGCTCAATTCCTGGAAGATGATCGAGATGCCGAGCTGTCGTGCGTGATGCACGTCTCGAATCTCCACGGGGTCCCCATCCAGTATGACCTGTCCCGCGTCTTTCTCGTACACGCCAGCCAGGATCTTCATAAGCGTTGATTTGCCGGCACCATTTTCGCCGACGAGTGCGTGGACCTCTCCCCGCTGCAGGTCAAAATCAACGTCATCAAGCGCCTGCACTCCGGGGAAAGCCTTGCTGACACCTTTGAGGGCTAAGAGAACTGGTTCCATCGCCAACACGACTCCTATGTCACATGCAATTAGAAACAGCAGACAGTAAGACTCACACCGCGGGCGGCAAGAGGAATTCGCGGCGCCGCTCAACCACCGGCATGAATCATTTATACTTATCTTAGCAGAAATTCGTGAGAGAAATGTGAGAGATACTGTCTGCACAGTGAGAGGTATGTGAAAATTCGTGGTTATTCTGTGGGGCCAGAGGTCCAAACATACGGTATAGCTTCTTTGCACCCCTGGACAATATCGTCTACTGGCCAGGGTACACAAACATATAACCGATACCACGTTCCGTGATAATATGGGTCGGATTCTGCGGGTCAGCCTCGATCTTCTGCCGCAAGTAGCGCACGTAGGTACGTAGATTGTCCGTGTTTCCCAAGAACTCTGCCCCCCAGACCCTGAGTATCAAATCGTCGTTCGACACTAACCGGTGGGCATTTGCCATCAGGAAATAGAGGAGTTTGAACTCCGTATGGGAGAGTTTCACAGATACTCCATCCTTAGTCAGCCTTCGTTCCCGGCAACTCAGAGAGATATCCCCAAGCACGATGTCCGGTGACTGCTGCACAGACTCAGAGAATCCGACGCGGCGAAGTACAGCTCGTATACGAGCAAGCAGTTCTTCCCTGCCAAACGGTTTGACCATATAGTCATCTGCGCCAATGTCGAGGCCAAGGACCATGTCGCTCTGTTCGGTACGTGCCGTCAAGATGATGATTGGAACGTCCGAGAATTCACGTATTCGTTCACAAAGTTCAAATCCATCCATGTCCGGCAACATGAGATCGAGAATGACTGTATCAGGTTTTCGGGTCAGAAGAGCTTCGAAGCCCGCCCGTCCAGAAGCTGCACTCGAAACTGTGTAGCCCTCTGCCTGCAGGTTCAGCTCGAGAAACCGTCGAAGGCGAGGATCATCGTCGATCACCAGTACTCTGGCCTCACGCTTCACTTGCACCTCCTAGCAACCCTCTCACACACGCCAAAAGCTCTTCGATACCGAACGGCTTGACGAGATACACATTCGCCCCGGCAGCAGCAGCCTGCTTTTTATCCTGGTCGTGAGCAAAAGCAGACAGAATGACCACCGGAACAGCACATAGTCTATGATCTTGACGCAGATAAGTCAAGACATCCCAACCACTCACTGATGTCGGGAGCCTGAGGTCCAACAGGACAAGATCTGGGACATTGGTTTGCAGGTCGGCGATCGCCTGCCGCCCTTCGTGACATATTGTCACATCGTAGCCCTCCGCCTCCAGGTTCAGTTGAGCCAGCCTGGCAAGGCTCCGGTCATCTTCAACAACCAAGATTCTGGTCATTCCGCACCATGACCGTGAAGGCGACCTGAATGCAAAGGGAGGGAGAAGGAAAAAGCGCTCCCTTTGCCCGGGGTGCTCTTGACCCAGATTTTTCCTCCGTGACATTCAATGATCCCCTTGCAGATCGCCAGTCCCAGGCCTGTGCCTTCAACATTTGCAATCTCCAAGTTGGGCACCCGGTAGAAACGCTCAAAAACTCTAACCA
>CAZPTF010000227.1:0-6580 GCA_964589015.1 uncultured Anaerolineae bacterium | reverse complement strand
CGATGAACTCGTCGCCGGCCGCGACCATCGCCAACCAGAAGCGTGGCATGCGCTCTGTACCACGCGGCAACACTGCGTGGCAAGCGCAGTGCGTCTCCAGCATTTGGGGATTGAACACATCCGCAGGCCGCGCCAGGGTGAATGTCAGGCCAACAGCTGTCGCGATCAAAAAACTCAGTCCGATGCGCCCCCAGAAGACCGCTCCCCACCCAAATGCCGTGTAGGTCCCGATCAGGACAATTGGATTGATTGCCGGCGCCGCGAGCATGAAGGAGATACCCATCGACAGTGGCAGGCCCTTGCGATACAGGCTACGCGTCAGGGGAACCACTCCGCACTCACAAACAGGGAAGAGCAGCCCCATCGTGGCCCCTATGAAAGTCGCCAGAATGGCCTGGCGAGGAACGAACCGTGCAAGCGTTTCCTCATCCAGGTAGACGCTGATGAAACCGGACGCGACCGAGCCCGCCAACAGGAAGGGTACCGCCTCCAGGAAAATACCCAAAAAAATCGTGACGAACGTCGGGAAACGGAGCACAGCAGCGACGATTTGGGAGGGCGGTAGAATGCCCGACAGCGGTGCAGCCAGGGCCAGTACGAGCAATCCCAACGCGAGCCACAACCGTGGCGGACGACTGCGTTTGCGCGGAACAACGTCTATCGACAACAGGTATCCATCCTTCCTGGGATATTCCCGTCCGGTTATAGTGCGTTCTCTCGAATCTGTCAAATCCAGTGGCATTTCGCTATTGACAAAAGATTGGTTAGTGATAGAATGTTAGCCATGACAAACTTAAAAAGTGTCATCTTAATCATGTAAAGGAGAAATCGTTCAAATGGCCCAGAAACTGCTGAGTGACCTGAAACCCGGCGACCGGGCGACCATTGCCAAGATCGGGAATGACGGAGGCATCCGCCGCCGCATTCTGGACATGGGAGTCGTTCCCGGTTCAGAGATCGAGGTGTTGCGTGTCGCGCCGCTGGGGGACCCCATCGAGTTCCGGATCAAGGGGTACAACCTTACCCTGCGCCGGAGTGAGTCGCAACACATCCTGGTGGAGGCATAATCGATGCGTCTTGGACACCACCATTCACATGGATCTCACACGTGCCGGCAGCACGGTCGTATCCCTGCCGGGCCGTTGATGCCGCTGAGTATGGCTGCAGCGGATGAAGAAGTCGCTGTGAAAGAGATCCGCGGCGGGGCCGGGCTGCGCCGGCGGCTGGCGGATTTGGGACTGAACGTGGGGACTCCGGTCCGCGTGGTCCGTAGCGATACATCCGGACAGTTGATCGTGGCCCTGAAAGGTGATTCCCGCCTGGCATTGGGCTGTGGGATGGCCCACCGGATTATGGTTGAACCGCTTGATAAGGAGAATGAGTAAGATGAGCAAGGACTTTACCATTGCTCTGGCCGGCAATCCGAATTGCGGCAAGAGTACGATTTTCAACGCGCTGACTGGCTCGCGCCAGCACGTTGGCAACTGGCCCGGCAAGACCGTCGAGCAGAAATCCGGCGTCTGTAAGTACAAGGACTACACGATCGAGGTCGTCGACTTGCCCGGCACTTATAGCCTGGCGGCGTACTCGCAGGAGGAGATCATTGCCCGCGACTACCTCATCGAGGAAGCGCCGGACGTGGTCATCGCCGTCGTCGACGCGGCCAACCTGGAGCGCAATCTATACCTGGCCGTGCAGATCTTGGAGCTGGGTGCCAGCATGATCCTGGCGCTGAACATGAGCGACATCGCCGATTCGCGTGGTCTGAAGATCGACCGGGCGAAGCTCTCCGCCGGACTGGACGGCGTGCCAGTGATCCGCACGACTGCGAGCAAAGGCGAGGGCATCGACGCGCTGTTGGATGCCGCCATCACGCTCACTCGCGTACAGCCGCAGAGTGGGCGCGCCGTCGCCTGATGACTAATCCCATAAATCCATTGAAAGTATATATTACAGGAGAAAGAAATGGCACACGAACTGGCCTATAGCAAAGGATTCGTGCTCGTCGACTACGGGCGCGAGGTGGAAGAAGAGATCGTCAGATTGCAGGAACGTATCGAACAGATGGATCACCTTCCACCGAAGTACGCGCCGCGCTGGCTCGCGCTGAAGCTGCTCGAGGAGGATCCGGTCGTGCGTAATACCGTCAGCGCCATCGCGGGTGGCCCCGGTCTGCTCGCCGAAGCGGAGAAGAGCGTACGCCACCTGCGCAGCATCTACGGCGACGACGTCGACACAATCATCGCCGACCGCCGCTACGGCTTCATCAGCGGTCTGGTGAAAGAGACCGTCAAGCGCAGCAGCGAGCAGCGGATGACTGCGTCCGATCAGATCGACAAGATCGTGACAAACCGCATATTGGGTATCCCGATTTTCCTGGTGGCGATGTGGATTGTGTTCCAGGTTACGGCCAATGCATCGGGACCATACATCGACTGGGTGGACGGAGTCATCGGCGGCCCGCTCACTAATTGGGTCCTCGCGATTCTGGGCGTGCTCGGTCTGGGCGGCACGTGGGTCGAATCGTTGCTCATCGACGGCGTCATCGCTGGTGTTGGTGGTGTCCTCGTCTTTGTGCCGCTGTTGATGATCCTCTACATCTTTCTGGCGATCCTGGAGGACTCTGGCTACATGGCGCGCGCGGCTTTCGTGATGGACCGGCTGATGCATGCCGTGGGACTGCACGGCAAGAGCTTTTTGCCGATGATCGTTGGTTTTGGCTGCACCGTCCCGGCGATCTATGCCACACGTACGTTGGAGAATGAAGACGATCGTGTTCTCACCGGGCTGATCGTGCCGTTCATGAGCTGCGGTGCACGGTTACCGGTGTATGCGGTACTGGGCGCGGCGTTCTTCGGTGCGGCGGCAGGACAGGTGATTTTCTGGCTCTACATCCTCGGCATTGTGATGGCGATCCTGACCGGCATCGTCCTCAGACGGGTACTGTTCGCCAACAAGCCGCAGTCACCCTTTGTCATGGAGCTGCCGCCGTATCGTATGCCGACGTTCAAGGGCGTACTGATCCACATGTGGGAGCGTACCTCAGCGTTTGTCTACAAGGCGGCGACGATCATCATGGTGACCTCCGTCATCATCTGGTTCTTGATGAGCATGCCGTGGGGTGTGGAACACCCGCGTGATAGCTATTTTGGCAAGGTTAGCGCTGCTATCGCGCCGGTGTTCGCCCCCGCTGGTTTCGGCACGTGGGAAGCATCCGGTTCTCTGATCACCGGTTTTGTTGCGAAAGAGGTGGTCGTTGGGACCATGTCGCAGATCTACGCCGGCTCCGAACCCGCGGAAGTCGAGGCGGTGACAGAGAGCGAGTCCCCCGAAGCTAGCGCTGCCGTAGAGGCTGAGGAGGCGGAAGCGACACCCACTTTCTTCGAGGACGTCGGCGAGATCATCACTTCGTTCTTCAATGCCACGGTTGATTTTGTGAAGTCTGTCGTCAGTATCATTCCTGGGATCAATCTGATGGGTGAAGAGGAACCTGAGGAAGAGGACACGGTGTTGACCAGTGGCCTGCAAGGCACCTTTACCCCACTCTCCGCGTTGTCTTTCATGGTGTTTGTGCTGCTGTACACACCATGCATGGTGGCGGTCGCGGCGCAGCGCGCCGAGTTCGGCACCAAATGGATGCTATTCAGTGCAGGGTATTTGTTGGTGGTGGCCTGGGTCGTCTCCGTGATCGTCTACCAGGGCGGCAGGCTGTTGGGCTACGTCTAGGCGGGCGGTGTACAGGAGAAGTTGCAGATGCTGAAAGATATCATTCGGATGTTCGAACAGAGCGAACGGCCCACGTCGTTGTCCGAGATGGCGCGGACACTGGGCGTGCAGGAGAGCGCGCTCGAGGGCATGCTGGATACGCTCGTGCGCAAAGGCAAGCTCGTCGAGGTCGGCGCGGAGGCCGGCTGTGCGAGCGGGTCATGCGGCAGTCGCTGCGGTGCCTGTCACTGCGGCCCTGCCCCGGCGCAACCGAAGAGCTATCGCCTAGTGCGCAAGGATTGACAGACTGGACCGGGTCGGGGGCAGACGGCCGCAGCGCGGAATCTGCACCGCGTAGCAACGGTCGTATGGGGCACGGCATGCCGTGCCCCATACGACGCAGGAACTCGAACAATGGAGAGTCTTCGATGAAAATCTTGGGATGGATCCTTGGCGGTGTTTTGGTCGTCGCCGGAGCGGCATTCTTGTTGCGCGAGAGTAAGTGGCATCGTGGGTTTGTCGATGCTACGGCGCGCAAGCCTTCCGGTAGGGCAGGACGGTGGTTGTACAGTGACCCCAAGCCGCACTACAAGGCGTTCCGCTTCTTGTTGGACAAACTACAGCTCACACCCACCGATGGGTTTCTCGACATCTGTTGCGGCGGTGGGACGCTGTTGCACCTCGCTTTGCAGACAGTCCGGCACGCTGCCGGACTCGATCATAGCGCAGACATGGTCGCGTTGACCCAGGCCAACAACGCACGGGCCGTCACTGAAGGGCGTCTCGACGTACGGCAGGGCGATGCCCAGGCATTGCCCTGGGATGACAATTCGTTCGACGCTGTAAGCAACGCCAATGCCCTGTTTTTTATTGCGGAGCCGGTACGATTTCTGCGTGAGACCTACCGCGTGCTCAAACAGGGCGGACGCTTCGCAGTAGTCACTATGGCCAAACACAAGCTCGCCAATATGCTCTGGGTGCCATATCGTTCATCCATAACGCTCTACACCGACGAAGAGTTGGCGCGGATGCTGCGTGAAGCTGGCTTCGCCGCTGTGGAGGCATACTCACCGGATGGATATCTGCAGATCGGTTATGGGGAGAAGACCTGAGCAGCTTTTACAGTTTCGAATCCGTATCCCAGAAGCTACCAATAAGAAGTGAACCCAACCCTCTGTGCCTGGTAGTTGGTCTTCTCCCCTCCCCACCATGGGGTGTGGTGTCCACCATCTCTCGTGAAGCACGGGGTGGTAGGGTGGTGTGCAGTGCAGTGCGTTGCTGGATTTTTGCATGCTCGTGCACGAGAAGGTTGCGTGCCGCGTGCGTGTCACTGTGCACTGCTCTGCAAGGGTTACGGAAGTCGATCGCGCGATCGGTTGATAAACGGAGTGGGAAATGACAGCCAGACAGGCGGAATGGGAATACTGGAGTCGACTGGCGCGGAGTTTCGATGACGCCACACGGTTCATCGTCGGTGCGGAGACGCAACGGGTATTGAAAGACTGGTTACAGGCGCAGATCGATCCGGCACACAGCGTTCTGGAATTGGGATGCGGGACCGGACAGTTCTCCGAGGTAATCGCGCGGGGCGCCAGGCAGTTCATTGCATCCGATGGTTCAGCCGAAATGCTGGCACTGGCGAGATCCAAACTGGAACCGTTCAAAAACGTGACCGTCCGGAAAGAGGATTGCTACTGCGTCAGTCTACCCGCTGGCCTGTTCGACACCGTGTTCTTGGGAAACGTGCTCCACATTGTGGGCGATCCGGCTTTGGTGCTGGCCGAAGTACATTGTTTGCTAAAGGATGGTGGGAAGGTCATCGCGATTGATTCCACCGCGAGCGGGTTGCCGTGGTGGTCGAAGCTGGAGATGGGGGTCAGGTATCTCCTGGCGTTTGGCCCGCCACCCTTGACCAACAGGAACATGAAACCTGCGCAGGTGGCGCGGGTTGTGCATGGGGCCGGGTTCAAGGTGATAGACCTGGCATTAGTTGGGCACGAGTCAAGAGCGATCTGCCTGACAGCGCGTAAGGCGCGCAGCGAAACTGCGCGCCGAGCGGTTACAGTCTGTGGGATCGAAAACCAAAACCAGCGGGCATTTGAGCGACCAAGCGAAAGGACAGAGAGCTGATAGAAATGCAGGGTGTGCACCAATCGACAGGAGAACAACGCAAACCCTGGTGGGAAGTGCCGGTGAGCTTGCGCTGTCCGGTGGAGGCGCGACATGTCGCGTCTCCACTAGCCGCTGCCCACTAAACTGCAGTTGGCCGATGCGGTGACGGATGGCGTCGCAGGGGCACGCCTTGCGGGTACCCGCCGTGGGGACGTCCTGTTCGTGGCGATGCCGATGCGGTCGGCGGTTGTGGGCGCGACATGTCGCGCCCCTACGAAACAGCGTGCGGTTTGTGCCAATGGGGTCCGGTGTGGCATCGCGATGCCCGCGCGGCGATGAATTTCCCGCGCTACCAAACGGCGCCGGCTGAATCGGGTTTCGTCGCGGCGAATCGATCGAGCTGAATTCATCCGGCGCTGCGCAATAGCCCGGTGATTCATCGCCGGGCGGGCTGGCGCAGAACGTCGCCCACGCTCGTTCCGTCGGGTGGGACAACGCGCCTTGATCCGGGTGGGCTTGTGCCCATGCCAGTGATGGGCAGGGCCCGGCGTAACCCGCCGTAGGGGCGCGATTCATCGCGCCCACGTCGGTACGACCGGGACGCCGTGCGCGCCGGTCGTGCAGCGGGCGAGCGCCACGCTCTGCGCCACCACTGCGCGGCCTGCGTGGTCATAGTCGGTACAGGCACGGGATGCCGTGCTGTGTTTGGGAGATCGCACACCATGTCGTTGAATGCAGATATCGCCGCGCACGTCACGCAATG
>CAZPTF010000226.1:0-6590 GCA_964589015.1 uncultured Anaerolineae bacterium | reverse complement strand
CAATCGTCCCCACGTTCACGTGTGGCTTTGTTCGCTCAAAATGCTCCTTAGCCATTCCCTTTTATCTCCTTTCTAACTATCCAATTAGATGGGAGACGTCTGCAAGAACCCACGTAATGGGCCCGTCCAGCACCAACATCGCTAGCGACGTCCACCCAACACTATTTTGTCCATTACTTCTTCAGGCACTTCGGCGTAGTGGTCGAATTCCATCGTAAAAGTACCTCGCCCCTGCGTGACAGATCGCAGATCTGTCGCATAACCAAACATTTGGGCCAACGGGACAAAGGCCTTCACCAACTGCACGCCATCAGCACGGCGTTCCATATTCTCAATCTGTGCGCCCCTGGAAGCCAAATCGCTGATCACATCCCCGGTATATTCCTCCGGCACCACGATTCCGACTTCCATGATAGGTTCGAGCAATATCGGCGCGGCCTTCTGCATCCCACTCTTGAACGCGATCGAGCCCGCTATCTTGAAGTCGACTTCGGCAGAATCCTCCTCATCAACGGAAGCATCCACCAGGGTGGCCTGAATATCAACCATCGGATACCCTGCCAACACGCCGCTCTGCATCGACTCCTTTACGCCCGCCTCAGCCGCATTCACAAATTGCTCCGCAATCTCGCCCGAGACAGTCGACGCAAACCGGAAACCACTTCCGGATGGCAGTGGGGCCAACTCCAGACTCACCACTGCGAAATGATTCCGCCCACCAGTCTGACGAATGAATTCCCCTTCCGCGCGGACCTTCGTAGTAATCGTCTCACGATAATCGACACGCGGGCGGCCGACGTAGGCACTGACTCCGAATTCTCTCAGCATCCGATCGATCAAGACTTCCAGGTGCAGTTCGCCCATCCCACGGATCAGAGTCTGTCCGGTATTCTCGTCGATACGCACCTGGAACGTTGGATCCTCTTCGGCGAGGCGTTGCAATGCCTCGGTCATCTTGTCTTGATCGGCCTGGGTACGCGCCTCGATCGCAACGGCAACAACTGGCTCCGGGAACTTGATGTTTTCGAGGATGACCGGGTATGAAGGGTCACACAAGGTATCACCCGTGAAGGAATGTTTCAACCCCACTACCGCGGCAATATCACCCGCGTATGCGACAGAGATATCTTCCCGGCGATTGGCATACATTTGCAGCAGCCGCCCAACCCGCTCTTTCCGGTCCTTGGAAGAATTCTGTACTGTGCTGCCCGCCTTCAGTTTGCCCGAGTAGACCCGTCCATAAGCCAGTCGCCCGTACGGATCCGAGACGATTTTGAAGATCAGCACTGCCAGCGGCTCCGCTTCATCCGCCTTCCGCGAAACCTCTTCGCCCGTTTTTGGATGCACCCCGATAATCGGTGGTATATCCAGCGGAGAGGGCAGATAGTCGATCACCGCATCGAGCAAAGGTTGTACCCCTTTGTTACGAAAAGCGGCCCCACAGAAGACGGGCACCAACTCACCTCGAAGCGTAGCCTTCCGGAGAGCTTTGCGCAAATCGCCATTGCCTATTTCCTCACCTTCGAGGTATCTGATCGTCAAGGACTCATCGGTCTCCACAATCTTCTCGACAAAGGTCTCGCGCAGTTCAAACGCATTGCCGCGCAAGTCCTCGGGGATCGCAATGACATTCGGTTCCAGGCCAAGTTCGTCGTGATAGACAATGGCCCGCATCTCCAGAATATCAACAATCCCTCTGAATGTGTCCTCCGCCCCGATGGGAAGCTGCATAACCACCGGATTTGCCCCCAGCCTGTCGACAATCATGTTCACAGTCCGCCAGAGGTCCGCCCCTATTCGATCCATCTTGTTAATGAAACAGATTCGCGGCACGTTGTAACGGTCCGCTTGCCGCCACACCGTCTCCGACTGGGGTTCCACACCAGCAACCGCATCGAAGACCACCACGCCACCGTCGAGAACACGCAGAGAACGCTGCACTTCTGCGGTGAAATCGATGTGGCCCGGTGTATCGATGATGTTAATCTGATAATCGCGCCAGTGACAGGTCACCGCCGCCGAAGTGATCGTGATTCCACGGCTGCGTTCTTGTTCCATCCAGTCGGTAACCGTGGTCCCGTCGTCCACATTTCCCAAGCGATGCGTACGGCCTGTGTAGAACAAGAAACGTTCGGTGGTAGTCGTTTTGCCCGCATCGATATGGGCGATAATCCCGATATTTCGTATTCGCTCGAGAGGACACTCTCGGGACATTGATCAACTCCCTGGACCCGCACCAATCCTATGAATCCATCACCCGTCGTCGAGTTGTGTGGCCCATCACAAGGAGCAAAGATTACCAGCGATAATGGGCGAAAGCCTTGTTGGCTTCGGCCATCTTGTGCGTGTCTTCCTTCTTCTTGATTGTCGCACCAGTTCCCTGTGCGGCATCCATCAACTCGTTAGCCACTTTTTCGGCCATCGACTTACCAGAGCGCGACCGCGAAATCTGAATCAGCCAGCGCATTACCAGAGAAAGGCGGCGATTTGGAGCGACCTCGACCGGGACCTGATACGTAGCGCCACCGACACGACGTGGCTTCACTTCGATGATCGGGGTTGCATTCTTGATCGCCTGCTCGAAGACATCGAGAGGGTTGCGCTTGGCCCTCTCCTCGATAATTTCAAACGCATCGTAGATGATCCGTTCAGCCGTACTCTTCTTGCCCTTGTACATCAAACGATTGATGAACTTGGCAACTGTCACGCTGTTGTATTTCGCATCCGGCAATACTTCTCGCGCGGTAGGTTTGTAACGTCTGGGCATCTGCTACCTCCTGCTAATGACTTGCGCTTACTTCGGTCGCTTGGCTCCGTATTTGGAGCGGGCACGCTGCCGACCTTCAACACCAGAGGAGTCCAATGCTCCACGAACAATGTGGTATCGAACGCCGGGCAGGTCCTTAACACGACCGCCGCGTACCAATACCACAGAGTGTTCCTGCAAAGTATGCCCCTCTCCCGGAATATAGGCGGTTACCTCTAGTCCGTTCGTCAAACGCACACGAGCGATCTTCCGCAGGGCCGAGTTCGGCTTCTTGGGTGTGGTTGTTCTGACTTGGGTACACACTCCCCGCCGCTGCGGTGATCCCTTACCCGTTCTGCTCGTCCGCCCAGTCAACGCGTTATATGACCAGAGCAACGCCGGCGATTTCGCTTTCCTGGATTGAGGTTTTCTACCCTTCCGTATTAATTGATTGATAGTAGGCAAAACCAGTCCTCCCTTTCGTCACACACAACAAGAACTCTACAACCGATCCATGTCAATACACGAGGCCATCGTCGAATGATAGAGACGCACGATGGCCTCGAATTCTTTCGACACGCTCACGGGCGTGGATCACAGGATTCCACTCCTGTATTTTTAAGCCCACAGAAAGCTATTCTAACACGTTTTCATTCATTAGTCAAATCAGCGATCAACTCCACCTGTTCATCATCATCGACCACGGTCGCCGCTTCAAGCCGCTTGCCGGTCCGCTTCCGCTCGTGAGATAGGAAGCCGGTTCCAACCGGGATCAGCTTTCCGATGATCACATTTTCTTTCAAGCCACGCAAGTTGTCGCGGCTGCCCTTGACAGCAGCCTCCGTCAGAACCCGTGTTGTTTCCTGGAACGATGCCGCGGCCAGGAAGCTTTCGGTGTTCAGCGATGCCTTGGTCACACCGAGTAGCACGGTATACCCGGTAGCCGGTTTACCGCCATCCGCCAAGACCGCCTGATTGATTTCCTCAAACGTGAAACGATCGATCATCTCGCCGGGCAAGAGATCGGTATCGCCCTGCGTCCTGACCTTGACCTTGCGCAGCATTTGGCGGATGATGATTTCGATGTGCTTGTCCTTGATATTCACACCCTGGGAACGATACACGCGCTGCACTTCTTCCAGTAAATAGAGTTGCACGGCATCTCGTCCCTCGATGCGCAACACGTCCTTAGGATCTTTCGCGCCTTCGGTCAGTTGGGTGCCGGCCGTCACGTAATCCCCTTTGTCGATGCGCAGCCGGGCCGCCGGGGGCACTTCACACTCCCAGGTCTCCACTTCGTCACGGCGCACCAGCGCAGTCCCATCCTCGTTGAAGAACACCTTCCCTTGCATGCCGCTGACGACCTGGCCATCTGCGCTCTCTGCCAGGACAGACCCCTCCTCAACCTCGGCTCCATCCTGAACTGTCAGTGTGAAATTCTCGGGAATTTGATATTCTTCCTTGACGATCTTGGCGTCAGAAATCCGCAGTTTGCGCTGCTCACCTTCCCACAACACATCGACGGTTCCGGAGATTTCGGCAATAATTGCTTTTCCTTTGGGCACCCGCGACTCGAAGAGTTCCTCTACTCGGGGCAACCCCTGGGTGATGTCCTCGGTGCCGGCGATTCCACCCGTATGGAAGGTCCGCAAGGTTAGCTGCGTACCCGGTTCACCGATACTCTGTGCCGCGATGATACCGGCAGCCTCACCCATCCGAATCAAACCACCACGCGCCAGGTCACGGCCATAACACAGTTTACACAGGCCATAGCGCGATTGGCAGGTAAGCGGCGAACGGACATACACACGCTCGATCTGTGCGTCGTTGATCCGCTTCATGTGGTCTTCTGTGATCTCTGTATTGGCTTCCACGATGATCTCGCCCGTCTCGGGGTCAACCACATTGGCGGCACAAATCCGGCCAACGACGCGCTCGGCGAAGCTCTCACCCATCCGCGAAGACGAAATCTTGTCGATCCAGACGCCTTTGCGCGTCCCGCAATCGTCTTCATTGATGATGACGTCCTGGGCCACATCCACCAACCGCCGGGTCAAGTACCCGGCATCAGCTGTCCGCAGTGCAGTATCTGCCAGACCTTTGCGCGCTCCGTGGGTAGAGAGGAAGTATTCCAGTGCGGTCAACCCCTCGCGGAAGTTGGAGCGGATGGGTAAGGCGATAATGCGTCCCGAAGGATCGGCCATCAAACCGCGCATCCCTGCCAACTGTCCGATCGGCTGAATGCCACCTTTCGTGGCACCAGAGGTGGCCATCGCCCCCACCGATTCCAGCGGATCCAACTCACGGGCGACCGCTGCGTTGATGTCTTCGCGCGCCTGTGTCCACAGCTCGACCGTTTTTACATATTGTTCGTCTTCGGTGATCAACCCCCGGCGATACTGCTTCTCGATCGCTTCGATCTGCGTTTCGGTGTCTTGCAGGATCTTCGGTTTGTCGTCGGGCACGATGATATCGCTTACCGCAATCGTCATTCCCGAACGCGTCGCAAATGTGAATCCCAGCCGTTTGATGTCGTCGACTAACTCGGCCGTGCGCTCTTCGCCCATCTTCTGGTAACACTCGGCGACAACCTCACGAAGCGTTCCCTTGTCCATCACGTAGTTTTTGAAGCGCAACGGTAACGGCAGGATCGTATTGAAAATCACACGGCCCACCGTAGTTTCCAGCAATTCCGGTTCTCCATCCTGGGTATCCCGGTAGAGGATATGTACGGTTGCCCGTAGATCCACGTTACCCAAGTCATACGCCAGTATGGCTTCGTCGGGACTGGAGAAGGATTTGCCTTCGCCTTTGGCCCCAGGCTTTTCCGAAGTCATGTAGTGACAACCCAAGACCATATCCTTTGAAGCGCCTACGACAGGCTCGCCATTTGCCGGTAGTAACAGATTGTGCGAGGATAACATCAAGTCGCGGGCTTCCCCGACAGCCAGCTCGGACAGCGGGACGTGCACAGCCATCTGGTCTCCGTCGAAATCCGCGTTGAACGCAGCACAAGACAGGGGATGGAGCTGAATCGCACTTCCTTCAATCAAGACCACTTCGAACGCCTGGATGCCCAGGCGGTGCAACGTCGGCGCACGGTTAAGCAAGACTGGCCGCTCTCTGGTTACTTCTTCCAGGACATCCCAAACTTCCGGGCTGAGCCGGTCCACCAGGCGCTTTGCGCTCTTGATGTTATGGGCGTAGTTGTACTCGACCAGGCGGCGCATGACGAACGGTTTGAACAGCTCCAGCGCCATCTTTTTGGGCAACCCACATTGGTGCAATTTCAAATCGGGACCGATCACGATGACCGAACGTCCGGAGTAGTCCACACGCTTGCCCAACAGGTTACGCCGGAATCGCCCTTGCTTGCCCTTAAGCATATCCGAAAGGCTCTTCAGTTTGCGTTTGCCCGAGCGAGACACAGCCCGGCCACGGCGTCCATTGTCAATCAGGGAGTCGACCGCTTCCTGCAACATACGTTTCTCATTGCGCACAATGACATCCGGAGCGCCCAAATCCAATAAGCGCTTCAGGCGGTTGTTGCGATTGATTACCCGTCGGTACAGGTCGTTGAGATCCGAGGTGGCAAAACGGCCGCCATCCAGTTGGACCATCGGACGGAGATCGGGTGGGATCACAGGCAAGACCTCGAGAATCATCCATTCCGGACGGTTCCCCGACTTGCGAAATGCTTCCACGACCCGCAGCCGCTTTGCCGCCTTCTTGCGGCGCTGCTTGGAGCGCGTCTGCCGAATCTCGGCACGCAACTCTTTCGCCATTTCATCCAGGTCGATCTTCGCCACCAGATCACGGACCGCTTCGGCGCCCATGTCCGCCT
>CAZPTF010000225.1:0-6663 GCA_964589015.1 uncultured Anaerolineae bacterium | reverse complement strand
GAGCCCGAAATCATACACCAGGATGGTTGACCCTCGCCGCATGGCCGGAATGCTCGATTCAGGGTTTGCCGCGCTCACAAACTTCTTGATGGGAATCGTGTCCATTCGAATTCTGGATTCTGATCTGCTTGCATTATACGCTCTCTTCTACTACGGATGGATTATTGCGCAACTTATACCCACGCAGGTCGTTTATTTCCCATCGAGGTTGACTGTCAACCTTGGGACGCAGGTCGTTGCGCCACGGGTACTACGAGACGCCTGGAGGGGAAAGTGGTTTCTCGTCCTTAGCTGCGCCATCACGCTCCTATCAGGGCTTCCGTTGGCGTCCGTCACCTCCTCTACCGAGTACCTTGGCATGGCTGGAACGGCTGCGGCACTCACACTGACGTCGGCATTCAATGCGCATATACGTGCGTCCTTGCACTTGGTCGAGGCACACACGCAAGCGTCAATCGTTTCAGGAGTCACATTTGGCACTGCCGCGGTGGTCACAGCGATTGGCGTACACGTTGCGCTCGCGGATGGCGCGTTGATCGCTCTCATTCCGTTTGGCATAACGGTGCTGGCCAATATGGTTGGGGTAATAGTTGGTGTTCGCAAACTCCGCGCCTTCCGAGCCGGGGACTACACGTTGGCTCCGCTGAGAGTACGGCTGTCATATCTGGGGCCGGAACTCGTCTCTCAAACCGGGGGGTACGTTACCAACCTGCTAGTGGCAGCGTCACTGGGCACAGTGGCCTTAAGCCAGCTGCAGGCGGCCCAGGTACTGGTCGGGCCTATAACTGTGGTCGCGGGCGCCGTCGCCTCTGTATACAGCCCATCGGCGATACGCGCGCTGGCGGCGCGCCAATCGCGTGACTTGCGGAGAATCTCAGGATTCCAATTCATCACGTGCGCCGTCTTTGGCGCGCTCTACTCCGTTGCTCTGTTACTTTTCGGCCCACTGCTCGTTCGGCTCCTCGGCTCTAACGCCAGCCCGCATCTGTCTGCCGCTCGCGCTATCTCTCAAACGCTCGGCTCGGGCGTCGACATGTTCGGGCCTATTTCGTTCGCGGCCAATCGGCAAAGAGTCTGGATTCTCGCGTCATTGGTATCCACCGCAGTCTCGCTTCTTGGCTTGAGCGCGCTGGTGACGATGAGCTCTCTCGGCACCTATGCGGTCCCGGTAGCACAGAGTGCCGGTACTGTCGCTCGTGCAATAGTCGGCCTACATGGTTTCAGCCTTGGCCCCAAGACCCCGGGTGTTTCGGCCGAGTAGCGGTCAGATCTGCGGTTGAGAGGGGCTCGGCTAACTTTCGCTCTCCGCCCCCTCGCCGAGGGACTTGCCGTCTATCCATGCGTTCGCGGCAGTCAAGGCTCGGCTAACTTTCGCTCTCCGCCCCCTCGCCGAGGGCGGCCCGATACCACTGCTCGAGCAATCCGGGAATTCGGGAGTCGAGCCAACGTGTCGATGGCTGATATGTGGATTTGCTAGCGAGGATGCGATCCACTGCTCCGGCGATTGACTGGGCAAGCACCGACTCATCCCTGTTATTGTCTACGACCTCGCCGATCCCGCCTAGTTCGACCACCGTATCGGATCCACAGCCACGCACCGCGATGGCAGGCAGGCCAAACGACTGGGCTTCTCCGACGACCCAGCCAGCGCCTTCCTGACGGGAGGAATGGATCAGCACCCGGGCATTTGCCATTGCTGCGAAGACCTGTTGCTTCGCTAGTTGTCCCGTGAAAAAAACCCGGTTGGCTACTCCTATGGATCGAGCTTGTTCCATTAGGTCGCGCTCTAGCACCCCCCCACCGACGATAAAGAGCCGCAGATGCGGATTCGCCGCCTTGGCCAGTGCCTGAATAGCAAGGTGGTGGCGTTTGCGCTTCACAAGCAGTCCGACTGTCAGCAGACAGCCGTCCGTGGACTCCGTCGACCATCTGCCGAACCCATCCTTGACTCTCAGACTGTGCCTCTGATGGTAATGAGCGGCATCAAGATCAGTACGATGCACAACGACGTTGGGCTCGACGACAGTCCTCAAGCAATTCGGTGACCAACGGCGCGCGCTGTCCGTATTCTGAGCGACCGCTAAGTCGACGCGCCTGAGGTTCAGACGGCTCAAGGACTCTCTCAGGAGGACTTCGCTTCGGCGTTGAGAAATGCGATTCCCTGTCTGGGCACTACCAGCGGGCCCGAAGATCCGCAGTACCCGCGGTGGCAGTAGCCATTCGAATGTTGGCAGGAACTCGCTGGCAAAAGTCACATGGTGGACGATGATCGGGCCTTCCATGGCCCCCGCTAGATGTCTAAGGTAGCGCACTGCAGCCAGTTGCCAATAGAGAGCCGCAACCCGAACGTGACGCCGCTTCGTAGTCGCGACGAGGCTCAGGGGAATCGCGAGACCCTCGAGACGTATGTGGCCATCGAGGCCTTCCTTCTTCAACTCCGCGCGAATCCGATCGAGGCGATGGGTACGAGTTAGGAGCACAGCACGCCAATGGTTCTGCTTCGCAAGCATCGCCAATCCGCGAGCGAATTCGTAGCCCACCCCCGGCTCGCTTCCACGTCCCGGCTCACAGGCGAAAGCAACCATCACCACGGTCGTTGTCTGTTCTGCCAACCCCGAATTCAAACGAACGTCGGGCTCATTCATCGGCTCATCCGCTGAATTGCTCATCATACCTAGGGTATCCAAAACACGCACACAATCACCTAGTGAGATTCCATGCGCTTGCGTACGAAGCGCCCGAGGAGACCTCGATTATCGAAAGCATAGCGCAAAATGCTCAGCGGCTTGTCGGCTTTCCCGGTGGCGAAAAACTTCCGCCAGGCCGCCTGGTCCTTGATCTGTCGTGGCGTAAGGAGATCCACATCGATCCCGAAGAATGCCGAGTAGTACTGACGGATCCGCTCACTGTCACGTACACCATCAACAGCATTGTCGAAGGACTTACCTCCAACAGAACTGTAGGAACTGGTGAAGTCCTCAATCGCGACCACCGAGCCCACGATGGCCGCGCGTATGAGCAACTCGAAGTCCTCTGCGAAGCGTGGCTGAAGAGAAGGAGGCTGTGCGAGTGCTGCCTCTCGAGCTTTTGCTGTGCGCCACACAGCTGCCGAGGGCGGAAAAGGAGCATAACGGCGTCGCAGTAGATCTTCAACTCCGATTACGCCCGGCTCGGCACCGGTAGGTCGCCTGACCTTGCTCCCATCTGCAGCGGCAAATACAGCTCGCCCCCCGACGCACGCTATCCGCTCGTCCGAGCGGATGACCTTACAAGCGGTCCGGATCCCCGCCAGCAGCTGGTCGTCACTGTCCTCAAAGATGACAAGCGGCGTCTCTGCAACTGCCAGGCCGGTCTTGCGGGCTACGGCGGCTCCTTGATTTGGCTGGCTGACAACTTCGGCGCCGTTGCCTCGGGCTCGTTCGGTCGTGTCATCCGTGGATCCGTCGTCAACGACCACCACTCGCGCACCTGCGAGCCACCGAGCACTGCGAATAGTGCGCTCAATGGTGGCAGCGGCGTTGTACGCGGGGATGACCATGGTTACGTCGGAAAACAACTCTTCACTCACTATAAAGGAGTCTCTCTCTCGGCTCACAGTGACGCAGCAGCACAGGGCCCGCCTCCGCGGAGCAGTGGGAAACCGACCGACGCGCAGGTCACGCCTAGCTTGCCTAACCATACCTCGTGGTCTCCACCTAGCGGACACCGGTCACCATCCGGGCTAGTGCCACCCACCTCGGCAGGGTCGAGCAATTGCCCGGGTCAAGCAGTCTGCCCGCACGGCTTCTTCCCGTTCAGCGTTTGGACTCGTTGGCCGACCTTCTCAGGCGCACATCCAGCGGTCGATTCCAGGCGATCGCCTGTTGCGGGCGGGCGGTGTCGTACTTGCCCCAGCGACCCTCGTCTCGTTCGACGTGGGTAAGCGCGTCGGGACGCTGTCGAGGAACAGCGTGCGTGTACTCCAGCCTCCCCAACCCGCTTATGTGGCCTGCTCGGCCGTGGACAACACAGATCATCACCGCTCCACGTGTAGAGGTCCGGCACAGACCAGGACGGATGTCTCGTGCGTTGAAAACGCGACTGTCAGGAGTGAGCTGGCGAACCGCACATCTGGCCACGCGATCTGTCCATGATCTGCGCGAAGGGCCATGCCATAGACGAGCATGATGTCATCGTTGCGTCTAACACTCTTGGACACAAGTACCGGAAAGCCACTGCCACTGGACGTCGTCGCCAGTGCTGGGCGGCCAAATGCGCCGAGGTACGCCCGCATGGATGATGAGCCATTGCCGCCGTCTTTGAAGCTTCCGGTAATCATGATTGAACTCTGCCGGGCGATAGTCTCAGCGGGCATTGCGATAGGCCAGCCCCCGATCCGGAGACGACCCGATAGCGGGGCTGAGCGCACCCGCACGACCTGGATCGCCAAACCGTCACCGATCATTGTTAGCCCATCAAGATGGCCATCAGTGTCTCGAAGTCGTTGCAGTTGAGCCGGTAAATGGGCATATACACGATCACCGCTTCTGTGCCCGAGCTGGGCAGGCAAAGCAGGCTCAAGTAGCCGTAACACTGATCTGGATGACGCCCATCCTTCGCCAGCGGCAGCATCAACGATGCGGCCCCGGAACGCTGACCTACGGCATCCGTCCAGAGAGACACCTGTGGTCAGAATGCCGGTCTCCCCGGCGTCCGGCAGGGTCCGGCTGGAGTAGGCGAAGCGCGAGTAGTAGGCACTGTCTGGCAAGGTGTTGCCGCTAACCTGCTCGTAGTCGTGGGAACCGTGATTGTGCAGGACGACCAGATCATCGCTCACAGACTGCACAAGCAACGGTGTGGGTGGCGGCGGCTTGGCTGCGCTCAAGGTGAGGGGACTTGACCAGAAAGCGTCCGTCCTGGGGATCAACAAAGCTATGAAGGCTTTGCTTGCCCAGTACGGTGACGCGGGGCCGGAATAGCCCTGGACCACACTCGGGTCGGCGCCAGTCCAACCGAGAGAGAGAACCCCTTCAGTCAGGGCTCCATGAGTGAGAAAGTACCGCAGCGAACTCGTCGCGCGCGACTGAATAAGCGCCGCATCGAGGTCTGTGCCAACCAGACCCGCCAAGCCAAGGGCTGCAGTGGAACCGAAGCGGTAGATAAGAGACCGTCCCAAGGCAACGTGAGGGCCATCCGCGCCAAACCAATGAATATAAGACCTGAGGAAAGCAGTGAGACGATCTCGATACACCGCCAGCAATTCGTGATCGTCGCGAAGCCAGGCATCGAGTGTGGGGTAGAAGTGCAATGCAAAGGCGTTGTAATGATCATACTTGCGCTCCCCACCGTCGCTATACCAGCCTGACGCAACGTACCATTTGTCGATGTAGGAAAACTCGGCTTTCCGCATGACGGCAAACTCAAGACGCCCTCCCAACTCGACCAGCGCGCTGGCGATAAGTGCGCGAAAGAGATGCCAATTGTTTTCCGGGATACGGAGCGTTCCCAGCGCCTGCTGCATCCAATCAAGCAGGGCCTCCTGGGTCGACGAATCGAGAGTTGACCAAACCTGACGGCGAGTGAGCCGCAGGATCAAGCTGATCGTTGCGGCTTCGACGAGGACCTGTCTGTTGGTCTTGGTGCTCGGCCACCGAGTCTCGGAGGTGCCCACTCCGGCGGCGAAGCCCGCGCGTAGAAAGTGGCGATACTCCTCAGCGCACCGATCATCTTGGGACCGCACGTAGAAGGCCATGAGCAGACCAACCCGAGCGAACCCTTCGAGTTGGTCGACTCGCAGGCCATTCGGGCCGGTCCTGCCGGGAAATCGAAACCCAGCCGCGTCCAGACACGCGTATGGCAGCGCACCATCTATGAGGTCGCGGGCAGCATTGCACCAGTACTCATACGCATCGGTCACGACGGCCATCAGATTCTCCCCGTTCACCGGGCGGGGAACGCTGTGCTTGTGCTCCGGATTCGCAAACGCTCCCGATAGTGCGCAGAAGTTGCCTCTGCGAGAGGAATCTGTGGGACGTCTCCATCATGACCGTCGGGCCACATGTCGGCATTGGAGGTTGGCAGATCACGAAAAACGCGGCTCACGCTTTGGCCTCCGGCGTCGCTTGATCATGCGTCTTGAGACCCGAGACCGCCGCAACCAGGAACTGAAGATTGCCGACTAGATAGCGCCGCCACAGACGCGTCGGTTCTGAGGCAAGCCGATAAAGCCACTCAAATCCCGACCGTTGCACCCAGTCAGGGGCTTCACGCACCGTGCCGGCAAGAAAGTCGAAGGCAGCACCGACGTTGACGGAGACAGTGGGGACTTCGCGGGCGAGGGCCGCTCCAAGCCGATCTTGTTTCGGGGTTCCCAAGCCGATCCACACGATATCCGCGCCACTCGCACGCACTCGCTCTGCGCAATCGAAGATGTATGCCTCGGTTATTGCAGCGAATGGCGGGGAATAGGTGCCTGCAATTATGATTCCAGGGCATGCGGACCGGACTTTGGCCTCAAGCTGTGAGAGCGTCCGCGGGCTGCCACCGAGGAAGAAGTGCTTTGTGCCGTGGCTAACGCTCTCTCGCAAAGTCAACGGGAACAACGATGGGCCGCGGACCCGGCGAGCTCGTTGTCTTCCACGACGAAGTCGCATGAACCAGACAACAGGTGTTCCGTCAGGAAAG
>CAZPTF010000224.1:0-6663 GCA_964589015.1 uncultured Anaerolineae bacterium | reverse complement strand
AAAGGAGATTTTGTCATTGTACGATAGCCCTCTCAGCATGTATTGCCCGCAGGCGATCCAACCCGATGGTCAGCAGCAGAATGACTCCCATAAAGAATTGGAGCCAGAAGTTGCTGATGTCCAGCATCAGAATGCCGCTGTTCAGCGAGCCCACAAGCAGCCCACCCAGCATCGTGCCGATCACCGCGACGTTGCCTCCACTCGTCAATGTCCCACCCAAAGCAGGCGCCACGAAAGAGGGCAGCATCCAATCCGTGCCGGTAGCAGGAACTGCAGACGCCAGCATGGCCGTCATCATCACCGCGGCCAGTCCCGCCAGGAATCCTGAGAGTGTGTGAACGATGATCAAGACGCGAGACGAATTGACGCCGGACATCCTGGCTGCTCCACGATTGGCACCGACTGCCAGAATCTCTCTTCCCAGAGCAGTGTTCCGGTACAGGAAGTACAGCAGTATCGTCGTAATCAGCATGACCACAATGAGCGGTGATATGGGCAGGCCAAAAAGTCGCATCTTCCCAAACGCCACAAAGTCAGCAGGTAAAAGGTTGAAGGCTTCGCCTTTTGTTGTAATATACATGATGCCTGTGAAGACACTGGATGTCGCCAATGTAATGACGAAACTGTTTATACCTGTGCCTACAACCAACAACCCGTTGGCCATACCGACAAGCGCTGCCACCACCAGACAGATCAGAATCGCCGGAATAGTCGGAATACCGGCGGCCTCCATCAACCCGCCGAGGAACATCGTCATCAATCCACCGATCGCCCCAACGGCCAGGTTCATTTCGCCGGCGGACAATGCCACCATCTGCGCATAGCCGATGACGACCATCACCGACGAGATGCGCAACATGGTAAACAGATTGAATTCAGAAAGGAAAGCGTTTGAAACCAGGGAGAAAAACACCCAGAAAGCCACGATGATCAGCAGCAGACCAAAGCGGCTCCAGTTTCGTCCTATTTGACTTAGAATATTCATTCACTATTACCTATCAGCTCAATGTGGGCTATGCAGCCGGATTCACACCTGGCAACTATGCCGCGTTTAGACTTTCTCGGGGAGGCGCGCAGCTCCCTCTTACTTACCCGAAGCTGCGCGCCCCATCCAAACACAAACCGCTTACTTCTATTCCATGCCTTCGGGGCAAAGCAGGTACTTGTCACGGAACCCTGCCGTGATCTCGCGGGTCAGGGCCTTCCGTTCCTCATCGTAGGTGTCGACGTTGGCTGCACTGATCAACAACGTCCCAGAATCAATGTGGAACGGCGCATCCTGCTTCGGCACACAACCGGACTTCAGATCCGCCAATACCTTCGAACTGATGTACGCCTGCCCGTACGGGTTCTGTGACATCGTCCCATACACAAACCCGTCACGAATCGCGTCCAACACCACCTTGTCATCGTCGATGCCAACCATCTTGATCCGCTTGTCGCCCAGGTTGCGCAACGCCGTCGCCGACACCACCGACGGTACGTACGCTGTCGTCACGATCCCATCAATGTTGTCCGCATTCGCCGCCAGAAAACTGTTGATCGCCCGGTCCGCAGCCTCTTGATCGTCGATGTCCGCCAGATGCTGCACCAACTCCACCGCACCGTTCGTCTCCGCTACCGCTTGCTCCACCGCCGCCATACGCTTCTGCGTGTTCAGGTCTTTCAGGTACCCCGTCCCGTGCATGATCTTGCCCTTGCCACCCATCTGCTCGATCAATGCCTTCGTCGCCAGGTACGCCGATTGCCCAACGTCCGTCGACAAACAGAACGACGCCTGCGTCGGCTGGTTGATACACGCCGCCGTCGAAATCACCGGGAAGCCCTGCGCGACCAATTCGTCAAACGTCGCATTGCTGGCATTCGCATCCGCCGGCCACGACGCAAACGCATTGTACCCCTGCGCCACCAGACTGTTCAGCAACTGGTTCGATGTGTTCAGGTTCCAATCCTGCGGAACCTTGAAATCGTCTCCGCCCAACCCAAAGTCCGCCTTCGCATCCGCCGCCCCAAATTCCATCGGTGCAAAGTACGGGTGCGGACCACCGGATACCACCGCGACCTTCACATCCGCTGCTGTCATGCCCGTCGCTTCCGGACTCAATTCCGGCCGCACCATCGTCTCCGGCTCGGCAACTGCCGGCTCTTCGGCCATGCCTTCGGGGCAAAGCAGGTACTTGTCACGGAACCCTGCCGTGATCTCGCGGGTCAGGGCCTTCCGTTCCTCATCGTAGGTGTCGACGTTGGCTGCACTGATCAACAACGTCCCAGAATCAATGTGGAACGGCGCATCCTGCTTCGGCACACAACCGGACTTCAGATCCGCCAATACCTTCGAACTGATGTACGCCTGCCCGTACGGGTTCTGTGACATCGTCCCATACACAAACCCGTCACGAATCGCGTCCAACACCACCTTGTCATCGTCGATGCCAACCATCTTGATCCGCTTGTCGCCCAGGTTGCGCAACGCCGTCGCCGACACCACCGACGGTACGTACGCTGTCGTCACGATCCCATCAATGTTGTCCGCATTCGCCGCCAGAAAACTGTTGATCGCCCGGTCCGCAGCCTCTTGATCGTCGATGTCCGCCAGATGCTGCACCAACTCCACCGCACCGTTCGTCTCCGCTACCGCTTGCTCCACCGCCGCCATACGCTTCTGCGTGTTCAGGTCTTTCAGGTACCCCGTCCCGTGCATGATCTTGCCCTTGCCACCCATCTGCTCGATCAATGCCTTCGTCGCCAGGTACGCCGATTGCCCAACGTCCGTCGACAAACAGAACGACGCCTGCGTCGGCTGGTTGATACACGCCGCCGTCGAAATCACCGGGAAGCCCTGCGCGACCAATTCGTCAAACGTCGCATTGCTGGCATTCGCATCCGCCGGCCACGACGCAAACGCATTGTACCCCTGCGCCACCAGACTGTTCAGCAACTGGTTCGATGTGTTCAGGTTCCAATCCTGCGGAACCTTGAAATCGTCTCCGCCCAACCCAAAGTCCGCCTTCGCATCCGCCGCCCCAAATTCCATCGGCGCAAAGTACGGGTGTGGACCACCGGATACCACCGCGACCTTCACGTCCGCTGCTGTCATGCCCGTCGCTTCCGGGGTCAATGCCGGCCGGACCATCGTCTCCGGCTCGGCTACCGCCGGCTCTTCGGTCGCCTCAGGATCTTGCGCCAGAGGAGCAGCGTGCGCCAGCGGGCCGAAAACGGCCAATGCCAAAGCGACTACCAACAACAATACGAAGCTAAATTTGACCGGTTTACTTCTACTCATGATTTTTCTCCTTGCACAATCGTCAGTGCGTACATCCATTTGTACCTGTCAGGATCCAGTCGAATTGGGTTCAACATAGCCAAATAGCTTTACATAAACAACACAGCACTGGCTCCGTGCTCAGCCAATGCTATTTCACAGCTTGTCACGTCCCCTCACCACCTCCTCTCTTCGTTCAGTAGAAAGAACGTCGCAAGTGCTCCTCAACAGCGATGCGAATGACTATCTACTAAAAACAGGCACAACGTGCTGTTTTTCGGTCTTTTTTTCAAGCCACGGATTTCGCGGAGTGGAACATGCCACGAGATTAGATTATAGCCCAATTGCACGTATGCGCAAACTTCATGCTGGCGCTGGTGTTGGTGATTCATTGTCCTGCTACCCGGCACGATTCGCGCACGATCAGCTCCGGATCGAGAATCACGCGGTCCGTTTTGATGGGCTCACCGGCAAGCATGTCCAGCAACAGGTTCGCGGCCACCCGACCAATTTCGTAATCCGGCTGCCGGACGCACGTCAATGCCGGAGAAGCCACAATGGACCAGGGATGGTCATCGAAACAGGCAAGGGCAATATCATCCGGGCACTTGCGGTTCAACTCTCGAAATGCCAGCAGGACTCCCAGCGTCAGTTGGTTGTTGTTCGAGAAAATCGCAGTCGGCGGGTCTGGTCTGTTCAACAATTGCAGCGCGGCTACCTTTCCGCCCTCGACCGACAGTGCCTCGAAAATGACCAGGTCGGGATCGAATGGGATACCATTCTCAGCCAGAGCGCGCTTGTAGCCATCGAACCGTTCTTCCATCGAGGACATTCCCGCTTTGCCGGCAACCAGCCCGATGCGTCGATGCCCATTGCGCACCAGATGAGTGATCGCTTCATACGCGCCCTTTTCATTATCGACACCAACAAAGGGACCTTTGAGCCCTTCGAACATCCGGTCGACGAAGACAATGGGAATCTGCCCGGCTTCCACTAACTGGAATGTGGACCACTTCTGGCTCGCTGCGGCAGCGATGACACCATCTACGGCTCGTCCAAACAACAACTGGAAGTATTCCTCTTCTTTGGCCACGATATCACCGGTGGTACAGAGGATCAGGTTGTAGTCCTGTGGGGTGATGACATCGAGAACGCCCTGAATCATCCGCCCAAAGAAGATATTGGTTATATCTGAGATGACCATGCCAATGGTCTGGGTCTTGCGGCTGCTGAGACTGCGCGCCGCTGCACTGGGGTGGTAGTTCAGTTTTTGAATGGCTTCGAGAACAACGGAGCGGGTCTCATCACTGACAAAACGGGTATTATTCAACACGTGAGAAACGGTCGCGATAGATACCCCTGCTTTGTCAGCTACATCCTGGATGGTCGCCATTGCTCTCCTCTCATTAAGCGTTTACGTAAATGCTTGCGTAAGCGCTTACGCCAATCAGTATAGCACACCCCCAGCCAGTTGTCAAGGATTTTGTACGCGGCTAGCGCCGCACGAGAGCCATGACCTGATCGTGCAATGCCCCGTTGGTCACAATGGCTTCCTCGTGGTGGATCGTGCGCACGCCCTGCCAGTCGGTCAGCGTCCCGCCGGCCTCTTCGATGATCACCTGCAGCGGAGCGATATCCCACAGGCACATGACCGGGTCCACCATCACCTCAGCCCGCCCCGTGGCCACCAGAGCGTAGCCATAGGCATCCCCCCAGGTCCGCTGGATGTAGGTGGCATCGACCAGCCGCTGCCAGATCTCCGCTTTACCGTGCTTCGCAAAAGAATCGACGTCGCTGAACAGCAGGACTGCCTCTGCAAGCTGATCCACAGCGGATACGTGCGTGCGACGCCCGTTCCAGAAGCAGCCGCCGCCGCGCACGGCATAGATCGCCTCGTTCAGCGCCGGCAGATTGATCACGCCGATGAGGACCTCGTCACCGTCGGTCAGGGCTAACAGGTTACTGTAGAACGGCACGCCTGAAACGAACGCCTTCGTCCCATCGATAGGGTCGAGAATCCAGGTGTACGGCGATCCGCCGGGCTGCTCGCCGTATTCTTCACCGATGATACCATGATCCGGCCAATACCGTCCGATCAGCTCACGCAACTTCTGTTCGGCTTGACGGTCGGCGATCGTGACGGGCGTGTTATCCGCCTTGCGTTCGACATCCGGGTGGGCCTGATAATACCCCAGGGTGATCCGGCCCGCTTGCCAGGCCGCGTCCAAAGCAAATTCAAGCAGAGCTTGGGGAGAAGGGTTGTCCATTTTCACATGCCTCTTTCTTCTTACGTCCGTAAGACTCGAAATCATTTCGCGCGCTGCAACAGCCAGGCAAGCGAATTGTACGAATCCGCCTGGCACTGTCAAGTCGCTCCCAGTGGTCTGGATCCCAGGATTCCGAGCGGCAATTGCAGCGCCTTTGACGCGAGATATTCGGCGGCGAACACGCCCGCCGTACCAGACTGTGCCGTTCGTGGCGGGCTTGTGCTCACGGTACAATCGCCAACCCTCAAAATTGCGGATGGTGTATTGGGGCAGCCATCCACCGTGGGGCGCTATCGACGGCTGAGAAATTGCTTGCAGGCCACTCCATGTGTATAATGGAGGCATCATGTGCCGCTGTGCTGCAAAGGCGGAGCCAGTCAACACACATCCCATGTGCATCCGGGGCGGGCGGTGGGGCGGGCTCCACACGCGGATGATCGCCGGAACGCTCGCGGGATGATGGGGTGAATATCTCATGGGAAAGAAGCGCATCTACATCGCTTATACGGGTGGGACCATCGGGATGAAGTTGGGCGCTGACGGGTATGCACCGACTCCGGGGTATCTGCAATGGCTGATGAACGAGATGCACGAGCTGAAGAACCCGGCCCTGCCGGAGTACACTATCCGCGAGTACGCGCCACTGCTCGATTCGTCCAACATGACCCCCGACGAGTGGATGATGATCGCGCGGGACATCGCCGCCAACTACGACGCCTACGATGGATTCATCGTCCTCCACGGGACCGACACGATGGCCTACACGGCGTCGGCGCTGGCATTCATGCTGCAGGGTCTGCGCAAACCGGTGATTCTCACCGGCTCGCAAATTCCACTGTGTGAGGTGCGCAGCGACGCCCGCGATAACCTGATCGCTTCGTTGCTCGTCGCCGCGGGCTTCCCCATTCCCGAGGTGTGCCTCTATTTCGGCAGCAAGTTGTTGCGCGGCTGCCGGTCGACCAAGGTCAGCGCCAACGCGTTCGAGGCATTCGACTCGCCAAACTACCCTGCCCTTGGCCGGATGGGTGTGGATATCCATATCAACTGGAAGTTCGTGCTGCCCCAACCCACCGCTCCGGGTAAGCTGGTAGTCCGCGACATGACAGTGGAGCCGGTCGCCTTGTTGTGGCTCTT
>CAZPTF010000223.1:0-6685 GCA_964589015.1 uncultured Anaerolineae bacterium | reverse complement strand
CAGTATTTCGAAAGGGCGCGATTCGAGCAAGACCGTTCCATGCCGATGGTTGTCAGGCTAGGCGAAGTGGGGTCGGAATGGTTGACCAAGTATCCCTTTGAGTCTTTCACCTTGCCCAAAGATGTGCCATCCAAATTCTTCCCGGATACGGGGCAATGGGTCAGGGCCGCCTTCCTGGAATTCTACGAGAGAAACGGTGGCAAGGATTTCTTCGGCGAGCCTATCAGTGGTGTTTTCGAAGAGGATAGTGTGCCGGTGCAGTATTTCCAGCGGGCTCGTTTCGAATGGCATCCTGAGCTGGCTGCCGGTTTCCAGGTCACCCTGGGGAAAGTGGGTAAGGAAATCCACGGCCCAGCCGAATCACCTGTGCCCAACATCGCCACCCCGTGGGATCCCAATCAGCGTTATTTCTCTCAGACCGGACACATCGTGTCCAATGCTTTCCTGACGTACTTCGATCAGCACGGTGGTGAGACGGTGTTCGGGTATCCTCTCTCGGAAGCGCACATCGAGAACGGCGTCATCGTGCAATGGTTCGAGAAGGCACGCTTCGAGTGGCATCCCGAGAACCCCGCTCAGTATCAGGTACTCCTGGGATTGGTGGGAGAAGAGCGTTACAAAGAGATTGGCCCAGCGACCGGCGGTCCCGGATTCCAATTCGGGAAGGTGTGGGAAGACAATCCACGGGTCGCCAATGGTCTGGGTATGGCGATGGATGGGCAGGTCACGCTGGAGATGACGGAGCAATACTTCGAGGGAGGCTTCATCCTCACCTGGAAGGGCACCAACCGCATCTACGTCGTGTACGAAGGGGGGCAGTGGGAGAGCTTCCAGGACACCTACCGGACCGGCGATGTCTTCGAGCGTGAGTTCCCGGTGCCTGCGGATAAGTACGAACCCACGGCGAATTTCGGCAAGATCTGGTGGGGACTGGGTGGCCCTGGCAGTAAGCTGGGATGGGCCGTCGAAGAAGTACGACGCTTCACAGGTGAGTACCAGAAGACGGAGCGGGGCTTTATGGTCCGCATCGTGCGTGACTACTGCGGCTATGACGAGAAACAGTCGGAGGAGACTGACTGCGTGTTCAAGTGGATCTACGTGTTCTACAATGACGGTTCGTGGGAAATCTACGAGGACCTGTTCGAGAAGAGCTTCATGTGGCGTCCGCCTGAACTCGAAGATTAGTCGGCCAGGGTCGCAATTTGGATTCGCTATTTGGCAGTCCGGCTCTCCGTTGTCACAAGGGAGGGTCGGACGCCTGTTGTTTTGGTCCAGGCGTGCTTTGCAGTAGCATTAGAAATCAGCTATAATTACGAATAGCAGGTTTGTCCACGGCTTGGGTCCTCGTTCCGGCAGGGAGTGACCTTGGGGCGGATGCCTGATCAGAATCGACTCGATGGTAGGATTGAGGTCTCTACCGGACCAGGATCCGAAGGGTATACGGTATGGAACGTCGTTCGTCCCTTGTTGCGCAGTCGCTCTTACGGGTTTTCGTTGTCATTCTCGCTATCGTCACGATGCAGGGTCTCTGCCCATATAACCCTGCCTTTGGGCTCCCTTTGTGTCAAGAACCCGAGAGCGGCGCACAGGCGGACTATGTGCCGGGCGAGCTACTGGTCAAGCTGGAAGATGGCACAACCAATCTCCGTGATGCTTTGCAGGTACTTTCGGCGGCCCAGTTGTCGTCCGCTGTTGCCGTTCCCGATCTCGAAATCTGGAAACTGGAAGTGCCTGCCGGCGAAGAAATGGAGCAGGTTCGCCAGCTCGAAGCTTTGCCTGGGGTGGAATACGCCGAGCCGAACTACTATGCGTATGCCCAGGAGACACCCAATGACCCGGCTTTTGGCAATCAATGGGGCCTGCAAAAAATCCATGCCCCGGAGGGGTGGGATTTCACCCGTGGCAGCAGCTCCGTCGTCATCGCGGTCATCGATACCGGTATCGACGGAACGCATCAGGACTTGGCTGACAAGGTCATGGCCGGCTACAACTTCGTTGCCGATCCGGACGTTGCGATTCCCGCACACTCTAATTCCGATGACAATTATCATGGTACCCACGTGGCCGGAATCGCCGCTGCGATGACCGACAACGGTGTTGGCGTGGCCGGGGTGTCGTGGGAATCGCTGCTGATGCCGGTGAAGGTCTTGAATGCGAGCGGCAAGGGCTCGTATGAGAACGTTGCGTTGGGGGTCAGATATGCGGCAGACCACGGGGCAAAGGTCATCAACATGAGCCTGGGCGGCGATGAGGACAGCCAGACGCTCAGAGATGCCGTCGAGTATGCGTACGGCAAAGGATGTCTGCTGCTTGCCGCATCCGGTAATTATGGTTGGAGCACACTCTTGTATCCCGCCCGCTACGACCACGTGATGGGCGTTGGACGAACGGACCAAAACGATGTGCGCTATTCGACCTCCAACTATGGCACAGGGCTGAATGTCATGGCTCCTGGCTCGTCCATCTACAGTACGATGCCCGGCAACAGCTATGGATATTTGAGCGGCACTTCAATGTCCTGTCCCTTCGCGAGCGGACTGGCGGCACTGGTTTGGGCAGTCGAACCGGATGCATCCAACGACGCGGTGCAGGCGTACATCCAGGAGAATGCAGTTGATCTGGGTGCGTCGGGTTGGGATCCCTATTACGGATATGGGCGGATCGATGTTTTTGCGACTCTGAAGCTCTTTGGCGCACTGACCGTTTCGCCCAGTCGTGTTGCTTACGTGGCTGATGTCGAGACCCCTCCTTTGCCAGCGTCCCAGCTATTGTTGGTTCAGCCTGAGGTGGCGACTTCGGCAACGATATCCTGGACCCTGGCCCTGTCGCCGAGCACTCTATCGTGGATTACGGTGACGCCGGTGACAGGGACGGTTTCTGGCCAGCAGCAGGATGCCATCGAGCTCGACGTGACAACGGAAGGTTTGACATTTGGCAAACATAGCTGCGAGGTGTTGGTCAGTGGGTACTCAGCGGCGGGGACGTCCACCAGTTCGGTAGGAATCGATCTATATTATGTGTCGGAGTTGACCACTCTCAGGTTGCTGACCGTTGTGAAGGACTACACTTACTAAGTTGGGCCTGCGCAGTAGTGGTGTCTCGTGGCACGGAAGTGCACCGTGGAGCTGGATATGAAGAGCAAATTCAGCGGTTTGAGTCTCGCTACGCTGGCCTCACTCGTGAGGGCAGAGGGTTTTTCTTCGGAATGGGGAGAGGCCGTTATCGAGGCAGGACAAACTGCTTCTGCCTCGGAATTCGAACACATTGCGAATCTTCTGAAATCCGATGATAAGGGCCTGCGGCGCAATGTCGCGGCGGTCATGGCGCAGATCCCCAATCCCCAGGTCACCAGGTTGTTGGTCGAAAACGCATTGGAGGACCGCGACGAGGAGATCGTCAAGGTAGGTATCTCCGTACTGATGCGGATGCGGCAATCGGCGGTCGATCTGCTGCGCGAAATCATGGAAAACAGCACCGGGGTCGTTCACGTCCGCGCGGCGCTTATCCTGGTGGAAATCGGGCATCCGGAAGGAATCGGAATTCTGCTTGAAAGTCTCGAGCGCATGGAAACGTACGGTAACGAGGATCTGCTACCGCGCATCCTCGAGGCGTTGGGCGAGCTGGGTGACCCGCGTGGCGTCGCCCCTTTGATCGGATTTCTGGTCGGAGACAACTGGCTGCTCCGGTTGGTGGCCTCGAAAGCATTAGTCAAGATCGGCGAGCCGTCCGTCGATACGCTGCTCAGCGTGGTGCGAGATCATGGCGACTGGGATGCGCGCTGCCGGGCTGTGGATGCGCTCGGACAGATCGGCAGTGCGAAAGCGGTAGGCCCCCTGGTCGAATTGCTGCGCGAGAACGACGGTCCGGTCCAGAACGAGATCATCAATGCGTTGGGGCGACTCGGTGATCCTGCCTCGGTCGAAGCGCTGACCGAGGCGTTGGGGACAGGGGACCCGGAAATTCACTTTCGGGCGAGCAAAGCACTGGTTAGCATCGGGAAGCCGGCTGTGAACGGGCTTTCCCAACTTCTACAAAAGCATACCAAATCGGATGTTCGCCGCAGTGCCACCGTGGCACTGGGGCAGATCGGCGACGCGGATGCTGTACCGAGCATCATTCTGGCTCTAGCGGATGAGAACAGTCTCGTGCGCAAAGCCGCCACAGATGCGCTGGGCAGTCTGCGGGACCCGCGCGCCATCTCGCCCTTGTGCCGTACACTCGAAGGAGAAAACTGGTTCGTCGTAAGGGGTGCCGCTGATGCCCTGGCGGAGATTGGCGACGTCCAGGCAGTGGGACCGCTGCTCAGAGCACTCAAGGATGACCGCGGTGAAGTGCGCCAGCAAATCGTCAAAGCGCTCGAAAAGCTCTGTCTACAGGTTGATCGTTCGACCGCTGCGCAGAATGGGGTGTGCGATCAGGCCATTGCGCAATCCGAACTGGATCAGGCACAGTTCGTTGGTATGTTGGTCGACGCGCTGGAAGACAATGACCCGCTGGTTCGAAGTGGTGTGGCGCGGATTCTTGCCCACATGAAGAGCAACTACGTCCGACAGATACTACAGGCGATCACCGAACAGGAGACTCCGGGCGCCACTGAAATCCGCGCGGCGCTGGCAGCGGAGCATCACAGCACATGAGTCTGCGTGTTCCATAAGGTTACTGTGATTGAGCGAGGTGAGTTGATGCCTACCCGTACGGATTTGCTTCTCGCAGTGTCGGCAGGGCTGTTCCTCCTTCCTGGCTTGCAGGGCTGGATAGAGTCCGTCCGAGCCCGGCTGGACAACTTGCCGATCTCAGGCTGGGTTCTCCCCCAACACGATCGTGCGCATAGCACCGAACCGCCCGGGCCTGCGCCGGCCGTGCAGACCGCGCCCGATGAGACGCCCACTGGCATACCCAGTACCACAGTTTACGGGGAGCTCATCGTCGTTCCTTCCCATCCATACGAAGCATTCCTGTACGACGTCTATACACCCACCCTGCAAACGACGTTCAAAAAGCTGGCATGGGAAGCGTATGAGCAGGCTCCGCCGAAGCTGATCCGAAAGCGCCTGACGGGCGTGGTGCTGGAAAATGCGTACCTGAAGCTGATCGTGCTGCCCGAGTTGGGAGGCCGAATCTATTCCTGCGTCTTCAAACCGACCGGCCACAACGAATTCTACCGGAATCCGGTCCTGAAACCCACTCATTGGGGACCAGCGGAGCAAGGTTGGTGGCTCGCCGCAGGTGGAATGGAGTGGTGCTTTCCGGTCGAAGAACATGGCTACGAAACGGCTGTGCCCTGGCAATTCAGTACCCTGCAGACTGCGGAAGGCATCACGGTAACTGTGTGGAATGCGCCGAGCGCCGCACAACTGCGCGTGAAGATTGATGTCCATCTGCCCAAGGATCGGGCCTATTTTGCCATTACCCCGCATTTGGAGAATCCAACAGCGCGGAGCATGGACTACAAATTCTGGATCAATGCCATGCTGGCTCCCGGCGGGACTAATGCCCCGTCCAATCGGCTGCGCTTCATCTTTCCTACCGATCGGATGACCATCCATAGTCTGGACAAGCGTTGGAGCGGATTGCCCGGACCGGGCGAGGGGGTCACATGGCCTACGCTGGGTGGGCGGGACCTGAGTGTATTGGGCAATTGGCCTTACTATCTGGGTTGTTTCGAGCGGCCCGCTGCACAGAACGACTTTATGGGCGTATACGATGCTGCCGTCGAAGAAGGCATCGTGCGGGTGTTCCCCAGCGCTATCGCCCGTGGCGCAAAAGCCTTCGCGTTTGGCTATGGGGATGGTGCCCTGCAGCCCGAGTTATGGACTGACGGGCGGTCTTCTTACGTCGAGATTCACGGGGGAGTCGCGCCCACGTTTGCAGATTACGCGACGCTGGCAGCCGGCGACGAACTGACCTGGACCGAATTCTGGTATCCGGTGACGGATATTGGAGGCTTTGTTTCCGCCAATCAGGATGCCGCACTGAATCTGGAAACATCAGCGGATGGCGTTCACGTCGGTGTGGCGACGACCTTCCCTTACCAAGATGCCGTCCTCTCGGTCAGGCATCGCGCGGACAATACCCGCTTGTTGTACGAAGTCATTCCCAGCCTCGATCCCGCCCGGCCCCATCGTGCCGGGCCTATCCCCACATCGGGGACTGCGGTAACAAACCTCGCGGTAACGCTCACCACGTCGGAGGGACAACCGATTCTCTCCTACTGACAGTGTTGTTTGCTGGTGATTTATCCAGTTAGCCAGCAAATACCAATTCTTTACTATTCCTTTACTATTTCTTCACCCCAGTTATGCCACGTTATGGTAAAATTATAACAGAGCCCTACTATCTGCTCTGTTGGCGGACGAACACGTCTGCAATTCGGCTTGTGTCAAAGTTTTTCCCTGCGTGGGGTGCTTGGAGGCTGTCAAGATGAAACTGATGAGACCGGATTTGCAAAGTAACCGGCTGGCATGGACTGTTGTGTGCGTGACAGCGGTTTTTCTGCTCATCGCCGTTTTTGGCTCGCAGGTCGGTGCGGTGCCCGATCTCCAGTTGCCGACGGGCACGCCCGTCTACTTGCCGGTCGTCTTCAAGGCGGGGGATGCGACACCTGTCTTCGGGTCTCCTTCGCTGGTGGATATCGTGGCGGTGGGGTTAGATCCGTACGGGAGTGCGTCGGACGAGGCGGATGAGG
>CAZPTF010000222.1:0-6731 GCA_964589015.1 uncultured Anaerolineae bacterium | reverse complement strand
CTGAAAGTGCATTATAATCCGGCGATATATCATTCAGTGTCGATGCGCTACGGGGACATAGACTAGAACTAAGCGGAAGGGATATCGCTTGTGAGGCCTTTCAAGACGAAGATTGCCGCCTTCAAGTGGCTGTATCCCGGGATGAGAGTCAAACGCTGGCTGGCGCTGCTGCTGGTCGGCACGACGATATTGGCGTTGGGTTTCGCGTATTTACTGCGCAGTATTTATGACACCTGGACCTTTCCAAGCGTTTTCTATTATCTCACTCTGCAATTCACACCACGGGAGCTACGCGCCTTGCTGTTTGGGCTTATTGGGCTCGGGGCGGTCGTCGTGGCGATCGTGCAGCTCAATCGTTCTTTGCTTTCCGCGTTTCTCACACCGGGCGCAGACAAGGTTGTGGATATCGTATATCGACATCGCTTCCAAACCGGACGTGGTCCAAAGATCGTGGTGATTGGAGGGGGAACCGGGTTGGCCACGCTGTTGCGCGGGCTGAAAAGCCACAGCAGCAACATTTCGGCCATCGTAACCGTCGCTGATGACGGGGGAAGCTCGGGCAGAATTCGTGAAGATCTCGGGATGTTGCCACCGGGCGATTTTCGCAACTGTATCGTCGCCCTGGCAGACGACGAATCGATGGTCGCCCGGCTATTTCAGTATCGCTTTGGTGGGGACAACGAGCTGGTTGGACACAGCTTCGGCAATCTGTTCATCGCGGCAATGGCGGGGATCACCGGCAATTTCGAACGCGCCATCGTCGAGTCCAGCCGGGTGTTGGCTGTCACCGGGTGGATTCTGCCGGCCACCACAGAGAATGTCACACTCTGTGCCGAAGTAGTGGATGGCGAAGGAGAGAACTTCCAGATTCTCAACGTCCGGGGAGAATCGCAAATACCACAGCAGGGTCGCGTCATCCAACGAGTTTACCTGCAACCGGATGGTGTCCGGGCCTATCCGGAGGCATTGCGTGCAATCCTGGATGCAGATCTGATCGTGATCGGTCCGGGAAGCCTGTATACGAGTATCCTGCCCAATTTACTTATCGAGGAGATCGTCAAGGCGATTGAGACAGCGGCCGCACCAAAAGTGTATATCTGCAACACCGCCACACAGCTTGGCGAAACCGAGAATTTCAGTGTCGAAGATCATATCAGAGTAGTGCAGCGCTACGTGGGGAACATCTTTTTGCATGTCCTCGTCAACAACAACTTCGATGTAGAAGTACCCACCGCTTGGGCAACAAAACTGGTGTCGATGCAAACCCCCACCGTGACGACAACCCAACATTACGCGATCAAAGTGGATGATCTGATTGATCCGGTAAATCCATGGCGGCACCACTCGACGAAACTTGCAGACAGCGTGATGAAGTTGTACGAAACATTGAAGACCAGTTGAACCGGTCACGAGAGTAGTTTTGAAACGCACCAGGAGAGATCATACATTTCAGGAGGGAACTTTCCATGAAGGTCAAGGTAGGAATCAACGGTTTCGGTCGTATCGGGCGGCAATCACTCAAGGCTATGCTGGAAAACTACCCGGATGTCATTGAGGTAGTCGCCATCAACGACTTGATGACGCCGGAAGTCAACGCGCATTTGTTGAAGTACGATAGCAACTATGGCGGATTCCCCGGCAGCGTAGAGGTCGACGGCAGCAATCTGGTCGTCAACGGTAAGAAGATCCAGGTGCTCGCGGAGCGGAATCCCGAGAATCTGCCGTGGAGTAAGCTCGGTGTCGAGATTGTGTTGGAATCGACTGGCCTCTTCACCAACGGGCCCGACGCGGCCAAGCACATCCAGGCGGGCGCGAAGAAGGTGCTCATCAGCGCGCCGGCGAAGCAAGAAGACATCACTATCGTGCTCGGCGTCAACGAGGACAAGTACGACCCGGCCAAGCACAACATCGTCTCCAACGCGTCCTGCACGACGAACTGCCTCGCGCCAGTTGCCAAGGTCATCCACGAGCATCTCCGAATCGTAAAAGGGCTCATGACCACCATCCACTCATACACCAATGATCAGCGCATTCTGGACCTGCCGCACAAGGATCTGCGCCGGGCCCGGGCAGCCGCGCTCAACATGATCCCGACCACGACGGGCGCCGCCAAGGCATTGGCGCTGGTTATTCCCGAGTTGAAGGGGAAGTTCGACGGGCTTTCGGTGCGCGTCCCGACCCCGACCGTATCGTTGGTCGATTTCGTCGCTGAGGTAGAGAAACCGACTACCGCGGACGAAGTGAACATGATGCTGAAAGCTGCTTCCGAAGTCGGCCCGATGGTCGGAATTCTGGGCTACTGCGCTGAGCCGCTGGTATCTATGGACTTCCGCGGTGACCCGCGTTCCTCCATCGTGGATGCGGGCAGCACCTTTGTGGTCGAGGGCAACCTGGTGAAGGTGCTCTCCTGGTACGACAACGAGTGGGGCTACTCGTCCCGCGTGGCAGATCTGATCAACTACATCGCCAAGAAGGGATTGTGACCGTAATTTCGGCCCCACTTTGGCCAATGTGGCCGGAGATGACAAGTAGCTGAAGCGACAACAGGGAGGGGCGCGGTTGTGGCCCCTCCCTGAGTGTAATCACACAACGCCTTGGCGGAAGGACGGGACAAGCCGTGTTGGACAATCTAAATGACATCAGCAACAAGATACGGATCAGCTTCGAAGCCAAGAACACCGTTCGTGACATGGCGCTGGTGCAGTCCCGCGATTTGATTCGCTACTGTGCCAATTCCATCAGGGCCATCCATCGCCACGAATTCGACGAGGCGCAGGTCCTGCTCGAACAGGCGAAGCTGTCCGCCCAGATTATGGTTGACGGCATGGCCGAGCACAGAGACCTCTACCAGGCGGGATATTCGCAGGACGCGCTCAAAGAATTGGCGGAAGCCTACATCACCTATGCGTTGGTCAGAGATCTGCCACTGCCCGATCCGGACGAGTTGGGGGTGGATTACGCTGCCTATCTCAATGGACTGGGGGAAGCCGTCGGAGAACTGCGGCGCTACGCGCTGGACCTGGTCCGCCGTGACGAGGTGGAAAAGAGCGAGCAAATTCTGCAGGCGATGGACGACATCTACAGTGTGTTGGTCACCATCGATTTTCCGGACGCCATTACCCGGGGGTTGCGACGCACCACAGACGTCACGCGAAGCATTCTCGAGAAAACACGGGGCGACTTGACGATGACGCTGCGCCAGGAACGATTGCAGATGGCGCTCCGGGATTTCGAGATGAGAATGAACAAGGACGACGGCAACGATGGTTGAAGATAACGTGGTTCGAACCGGCGAAATCGGCGGCCCCGCCTATTGCGCGCAGACCCGCTGGCTGGCTGTGTGCAAGGCTACGAACCCGGCAATGTCATAGATCCAGGCACTGCGGCCCACCGCGAACACGGACACGCAGGGGCATATTTATTTGATTGGCTCCACTGGGCCTGCGCGTTCATCGGCCTGGCAGTGGCAAGTTGTTTATCTGGCAAGTCATGGGCGTGTGGTGAAAGGGTACTCGATCATGGGGAAACACGTGCGCAAGACGCTATTGTGGATCGCGACTGCAGGAGTGGCTCTCATCATTCTGGCGGTTGCAACGCTATATTGGGGCATCGAGTCCGCTCCGGAAACCATCTCCGCCAGCGAGCTACCGACGGTAACAGCGACTTCCAAACCTAGCGCCACGCTGACCACACCGGCGCCGACGGCTTCACCGACCCCGAAACCAACGATCGGCTACATCACCATTCTGCCTACGGCTGAGCCGGAGGCCTTTCCCACCGCCGCATCACAACGATCGGGCAAGGAGTGGGACCCGTCCGAACGCGCGCTAATGATCGACCAGAATGCGCAACAGATCTACGTGTACGAAAATGGGCGCAAGCTGAAGACAATCCCTTGTAGCACGGGGAAGCCGATGTTGGATCATTTCACTCCGACCTGGATCGGCAGAGTCGGTGAACACGTTGGGACCATCTTCTCTTTTGGCGTATATGCAGATAATGCCTGGCAGTTGTTCAAGGCGTCGGGGAATATTCTCATCCACGGTGCACCGTATGTGTACGTCGATGGCGAAAAGGTCTATCAAGACCTGGATTCATTGGGGCACTATCCCAGCTCGCATGGCTGTATCCGCGTCCATCCTGCCGATGCAGACTGGCTGACGGCGTGGAACATCACCGGCGTGCCGGTGATCGTCACTCCCTGGCAGGGAGGCTTCACGCAGTGATTTACCAGCGGTCCGTTCGTATCGTCAAACATCCGAAATCAGCGCCAGATCATGACCGAACACTTGGAGACCACTCGCGGTGAACGTTGAAAAGACACAACAATCTCCACTCGCTGAGGCACAGTTCGTCTCGCAACCTATCAAAACTATCGGACTCCTACAGCATCCCAAGATTCTCCGATCCCAGGAGTTGTGCCAGGAGATGGTCCACTACCTGACACAAAAAGGATTCACCGTCCACAAGAACTCGACGTGGGATGAGCTGGATGTCCAGTCGTGGATTGGCGATGTCGATATTGTGATCACCCTGGGTGGTGATGGCACCATCCTCAAGGCGGCCCGCATGGCTTTTCGGACCGGGACCCCCATACTTGGCATCAACCTTGGGCGACTCGGTTTCCTTTCCGAACTCAAACCGGAGGACTGGCAGGAAAAGGTTCTGGCGATACTCGCAGGGCAATACTGGATCGAGAGCCGGCTGATGTTGCAAGCGGAATTCTGGCGTGGTGAGGCACTGATTGCGACGTACGAGGCACTGAACGACGTCGTCGTCAGTCGTGGGAGTCTGGCACGCACGGTACGTCTGGACACATACGTCGAACGCGAGTTCTTCACCACGTACAAGGCCGACGGCGTGATCGTCGCCACTCCGACCGGTTCCACCGCCTATGCCCTGTCAGTCGGCGGCCCCATTCTCCCGCCCGAGTTGAAGAATATTCTCCTCATCCCGATTGCGCCCCATCTCAGCATGGACAGGGCCATTGTGCTATCGCAAGGGACCCAGATTGATGTTCAGGTCTCCACAGACCATACTGCCATCCTGACGATCGATGGGCAGTTTGAAGTTGCCCTGCAGGATGGTGACACGATAACGGTTTCCGCCGCGCCAGTGGAAAGCCATTTCGTTCGCACACAAGACAGGACGTATTTCTATCGCACGCTTATGGAGAGACTACGATGAGCGCTGACCAACTCCAGCGCGTATCCGCCATCGAGGATCCGCCCTTGCACTGTGCCAACCACCCTCGTGTCGAAACGCGTCTGCGCTGCAACAAATGCGGCAAGCCGATCTGCATCAAGTGTGCCCGGCGAACGCCGGTCGGATTTCGCTGCCCCGAATGTTTGCGCGAGCAACAGTCCATCTTCTATTCTGCCACGCCAGTGGACTATGGAATCGCGGTCGCCGTTGGGTTGGCGTTGTCTGTCGTCGCTGGTTTCATCATGAGCCACCTCGGCTGGTTTTTCGCCATCTTTCTGGGTCCGGTGACCGGTGGGATCATCGCCGAAGCCATCCGCCAGGCCACGCGGAAACGGCGGGGGCGGTGGATGTCCCTGGTTGCCGTGCTTTGCATCATCACCGGTGCAATCATCCCCCTGATTCTCACGTTCGCGAATTTGAGCCCGGTCCTACCGTCACTGAGCGCGCCAGATCTTTGGGGAGTCATTCTGACTACGTTGTTGACCAGAATCAATATCGTCTATGTCGCATTGGCCGCGATTACCGTATATGCACGATTGCGCTAGTTGTCATCACCGGGCTGGTGGCCGGATGCCCGATGTTCTTTGAGGGTACATTGTGCTGAAAGAACTGCTCATTTCGGATTTTGCCATCATCGAGCAACTCCACATACATTTCGCAGCAGGGTTCAATGTCCTGACCGGCGAAACCGGTGCCGGGAAATCGATCATCATCGATGCAGTCAGCGCACTGCTGGGTGAACGCGTGGACAGCGAGATGATCAGGGCCGAAGCAACGTCCGCACGCATCGAGGGCATTTTCGAACTTCAAGAGGCGCGGACCGGATCGCTGCAGCAGTTCCTCGAAAAGGAGGGATTGGACAACGATGACCCCGACACACTGATTCTCAGCCGCGAAATCCGTCAAAATGGTCGTCACCTCTGCCGCGTCAATGGTCGGGTCGTCACACTCTCCGTATTTCGAGACATCACCGAACAGCTTATCGACATTCACGGGCAAGGCGACCACATGTCGCTGTTTCGAGTCAAGCACCACCTCGACGTGCTCGATCGCTACGGTGACTTGGCCGAGCTACGCGAGCAGATGGCCAACCTCTTCCGGAAAATTCGCCAGCTGCGGCGCGAGCTGAAACAATTGCTTCAAGATGAACGAGAGACAGCACGCCAGGTGGACCTGTTGAGTTACCAGGTTGGCGAGATAGCCACCGCATCACTCAGACGCGGTGAGGATGAGGAGCTGCAAACCGAACGAAACCGGCTGGCCAATGCGGAACACCTCATCGAATTGGCGACCGAGTCTTACCGGGCGTTGCAGGAGGGTGAGGACGGACAGATGTCTGCCCTGGACCTCGTCGGATTGGCCGTCCGCAACCTGCATAACCTGGCACGAATCGACCCCGAGTTGCAGCAATACCAGCAGATCGCCGAGGGACTCGAAGCGCAGCTGGAAGATCTGGTTCATGCGTTACGCAGCTACTGTGACGATATCGAATACAACCCGGCACGCCTGCAAGAAGTCGAGGAAAG
>CAZPTF010000221.1:0-6735 GCA_964589015.1 uncultured Anaerolineae bacterium | reverse complement strand
TTGTGCAAGACCGTCAGCTCGTCATATCCGGCTGAGACGTTACGCAGTTCGAGCATGGCGATATCCCTCCCCAAGGTAAGCGCGAATCACGATGTCGTTCTTGGAGATTTCCTCCGGCGTACCTTCCGCGATCTTCTGCCCACCGTCCAGAACCACGATCCGTTCCGAGATCGCCATGATCGCACGCATGACGTGCTCGACGACGATGACGGTAACGCCGTTCTGGCGGACCTTGTCGATCAACCCGATGGCGACATCGATCTCGGTCGGGGTCAACCCGGCCATGGTCTCGTCCATCAGCAGCATTTTGGGCTGAGTGGACAGAGAACGGGCGAGCTCGAGCCTGCGCTGGTCGATCGTCGTCAGATGGCGGGCGAGGACGTTGCGCCGGTCGATCAGCTCGACGAACTCCAACCAGCGCAGCGCGGTTTCCTCCGCTTCGTGGATGTGCGCGGTGTGGCAGAACGCGCCGATCATCGAATTTTCGAGCGCGGTCATCTGGCTGAAAGGACGCGCGACCTGGAACGTCCGGCAGATCCCCATCTTGCAGATCTGATCTGCGCGCGCGTTGGTGATGTCCCGGCCCTCAAACAGCACCTGTCCCGAATCGGAAGGGAAGAAGCCAGCGATGAGGTTGAAGGTCGTCGTTTTTCCCGCGCCGTTCGGACCGATCAACCCCAGAATCTCCTGTTTCTTGACGGAAAAGGAAAGATGCTGCACGGCCTGCAGTCCGCCAAAGTGTTTGTTTATATCGGTGACTACCAGAATATCTTCCATCTTGTCAGTTCTCCTTCCCACCCGGTAACTTGCTGATCACCGTACGGTAACCCTGTGAGAGGATGCCGATGATGCCGGCCGGGCGTACCAGGATGATGATAATGAGCATCGCGCCGTACATGATGAAGTGCGCACCGGCGAAGGAACTACCCAGCAAGTTCAGAGCCAGCTCGCGCACCGGGATAATCAGGAAGGCCCCGACGATAGGTCCCAGCACCGTGGCTATGCCGCCGATGATCGATACGAGCGGCATCAGGATCGAGGTGTCCAGGGAGAAAACGCTTGCCGGCTCGATGAAATACAGGTATTGCGCGTAGAACGTACCGAGCAGGGCGGTCAGAAACGCACTGATGGACAGTGCCAACTGTTTCGCCTGCACCACATCCACGCCCACTGCCTGGGCCGCCTCCTGGTTCTGGCTCAGTGCCAACAGATAGAACCCGAGACGGGAATTGCGGATCTTATGGGTCAGATAGATGGTGAGCAGCATGAAGAACAGGATGATGTAGTAGTAGGGGACTTTGCTGTCGAACTGGTACATGGCTGGCGCGGTTCCCAGATACGGGATCGTCATGCCCTGTGCGCCGCCGGTGAGTCCGCGGAAGTACAACGCGGACAAGCGCAACACCTCGGCGAAGCCGATCGTGGCAATGGTGAAGTAATGGCTGCGCAAGCGGAAACACGTCAGTCCGATGACCAGGCTCATCAGGATGGCCAGCAGACCCCCTAAGAACATACTGATCCAGGGCGAGACATCCCATGCATTCAACAGGATGGTCGAAGTGTAGGCGCCGATTCCGAAGAAAGCGGCATGCCCCAGTGAAAACTGTCCTCCATACCCGCCGATCAAGTTCCAGGCTTCACCGGCCGCGGCATACAGAAAGACCAGAATGAGCACGTGCCGGTAATAGGACGCGGTGATGAATACGGGAAGGACGAGCAGGATGATGAGCCCAATGAGCGGGACGTACCAGTTGGGCGTCGCCAGCTTGCGCCATTGCCAGCCCACTTTCGCCGGTCCGCTGTAAACGGAGTTGTTGGTGGTTTCCGATGCCATTTTACAGCCTCCCTCCTGCGAATATACCCTGCGGACGAAGCACGAGCACGACGAGCAGGATGATGAACGCAACCAGCATACCGGCGTCGGCTCCGACGTATTGTACGCCCAGAGATTCGGCCGCGCCCAGGATCAATCCCATGATGAAAGCACCGCGCACGCTTCCCAGTCCACCCGCGATGGCAACGACGAACGATTTCAATCCGAATGCGATGCCGGCGGTGGGGTAAGCGTAGAAGAACGGCATGACCACCGTTCCCGCTGCACCGGCCAACGCGGCGGCGAGACCGACAGCGATCAGAAAGATGTAGTTCTGATTGATGCCCATCAATTCTGCGACTTCGCGGTCCTGTGCCGCAGCGCGCATGGCTTTGCCCAGGTCGGTGCCGAGGAGCAGGAATCCCAGGGCAGCGCTCAGCACCACGCTGATGATGAAGGCAAACAGACGCGGCGCGCTGATGACGATTGGCCCCAGGTGGTAAGCGATTGCGCCGTAAGCTGTGGGAATGGAACGATAATTTGCGGAGAAGATTGCCAGAGCCAGGTTCTGCAACAGAATTTGCAGGCCGATGGTCATGAAGATTTGGGCCAGTTCTGGGGCTTTCAGGATGGGCTGGAACAGGAAGCGCTGTACGATGACACCGAACAGAAACATGAGTGGCATCGTGATGACCAGCGACAGCAGCGGATCGATACCGAACAGCGCCCACGACCAGTATGTACTGTACATGCCGAGCATGATGAATTCGCCGTGGGCAAAGTTGACAATTTTCACAACGCCGAAGATCAGGTTGAGTCCGACGCTTGCCAGGCTATAGACTCCACCGATGAGAATGCCATTGACGATGGCTTGCGCGAGAATATCCCATTGCATTATGGATGAGACCTCCTTGGTTAAGCGCTCAGGGTCGATGTCGAAAGGCGGAGGCTGAGGAGCCCGGGTTCGAGAACGGGGGCTCCCCAGCGGCAGTCCGGTTAGCGGCACGCTTCCGGTTATGCGTTTTTCTTCCGCTCTTCCCAGGTGGGAATCGGCCACACTGGCTGAACACGAGCGTCTTCGGGCGGCCAGACACAGACCGGCAGACCGTCCCGCCATTGGATCATGACCGGATGGACATTCTGGTTCCAGCCGGTCTCGTCGAACTGCACGTGGCAGCCCGGCATGGAGCTCGCCGGTCCTGTCGTGAAATCGGCAGCAACCAGGGCCTCGCGCACTTTTTCCGGGTCCGCAGAAGCGGCACTCTCGATCGCTTCTTTGATGACCCACATCATCACGTAGGCTTCGCCGGCATGTTCCATGAGGAACTCGCCGTATTCCTCTTGATACGCTTTCGCAAACCATTCCACGGACGGGCAGGAGATGTCCATGGCCCATGAGCCGACGCTGAAGACGTACTCGGCATCGCTGCCCAGACCTTCCCAGAATTCGGGCATCAGATAGCCCGCGCCACCACCGATGACCGCGGCATTCACGTCCATGTCGCGCATCGTCTTCGAAATCAGAATCGCGTCGGTGAGGTAGGAGACCGGGAAGAGGATCTCTGCGCCGGATGCCTTGATCTTGTTGACCAGCGGAGACGCGTCGGTGAAACCAGCAGAGTATGCTTCGTACATCACGATCTCGAAGCCCAGCTCCTCGGCGGTGTTCTTGAGCCCCTCGGATGTCGAGGTGCCGTAGCTGGTGTCTTCATAAATGATCGCTACTTTGTTGAGTTTGGGGCCGACCTCGTCGCCCAGCAGCTTGGCAGTCTCGACCTGCATTTTCCCGAACATGCTGGACTTCGGCGAAACCTGGAAGAAGTACTTGAAATTGCGCGCGGTGAGCTGGTCGGAAACAGACCCGGTGACCCACGGCAGCTTGTTACGCTCGCTCACCTCGGTCACGACCAGGGTGATGGAGCTGCTGTAACAGCCGGTGCCGGCAGCCAGCTGGTTCTGCGTGATCAACCGCTCTGCCTGCGAACGCGCCTGGGTTGCGTCACTGGTGGCATCTTCCACGATGAGGTTGAGCTCAGCGCCGCCCAGCGCCAGAATTCCTCCCTCTTCGTTGATATGCTTGGCCGCGAGCTTCGATGCGTTCGTGCAGGCGATGCCGAATCGAGCGTAGTCGCCCGTTTGCGGATACAGCAGACCGACGTTCACTTTCGGCACCCCCGGATTGGGAGTTGCACTGGGGCCGGGAGCCCACTTGACTGCGGGTTCACCGGTGGCTTCCGGCGTTTCCGCATAAGCCATCCAGCGGGCAATGACCGATGCCGAGAGGCCCAGGGCCATCGCCCTGAGGAAGAATTCACGACGCGAAATGCGCGAGCTATGCAGTGCTTCCAATAACTTGTTCAGGTTATCCATCAGATCCCTCCTAAGATATTTGACGTGTCACAGCTTGTTTGTACGGTCCGCATACGTTGCCAACTCAAAACTTCTTACAGGTTCACCCCCTTTCGTCACGGTCGCTTACTGCAGCAATAACGAACCCGATAACCGGTTGACGGGAATCATGGAATGACGGCGGTTTTGATGACGCCTTCCTTCCCTACGGAGTCAATCGCTTCGGCGATGTCAGCGAGCGCGTACCTGTGGGTGATCAGTTTTTCCAGCGGCCCCGGCGCGTTTTGGAGCACGGTCAGGGCGGAACGAAATTCGACCGGCGGCGTGCTCCAGCTGCCGTGGATGTCGAGATCCTTGTTGCAGATCAGGTGCGGGTGGATGGAGACCGCACCCGGATCGGTGTAGTGCCCCAGTTCGATCACTTTGCCGCCACGGCGTGCGATCTGCAGCGCTTCCGCGAAGGCGGCCGGCACGCCCGCCGTCTCGAAGACGACGTCTGCTCCCACCCCCTCGGTCAACGAGCGAATCATGTCGAGCCTTTCGGCCTCGGGCAGTTCTTTCCCGTTGATGAGCACGTCAGCGCCGAGCGCCCCGGCCATTTGCAGGCGGTCCGCCTGAAAGTCCATCGCGACGATTGGACCGGCGCCGACATACTTGAGCGCAGTGACGGTCATCAGCCCGATGGGGCCGACGCCAACGACCACGCAGCTACGGGCGACGCCGAGACCCTCCCGCATCGTCGGCATGCCCGGAGTGTATGCCTTCTCCACACCGCGCAGCGCAATGGCCATCGGTTCGGCGAGCATGGCGCGGTCGCGCGAAATATCCGCGGGCAGTTTGTAGACCCAGCTTCTCCCATGTACGTACATGTATTCCGCAAAAGCACCCCACACGTGGGGTGGCTCCGCCACGCCGCGAAATCCGTAAACCAGACGGCTGGTACACAGCGTGGGCCTGGTCGGAACGTTGACGCAGAACCAGCATTTGCCACAGACCTTGGAGCTGGGGGTAACCGTGACCAGATCGCCTGCTTGCAGTGGTCCTCCGATGGCGAAAAGCGTCTCGTTGGCCTGCGGCCCGAGTTCTACGATTTCCCCCACCAATTCGTGGCCCGCTACGATCGGGAAAGGCAGCTTGAGATGTCCCTCCAGCATGTGCTTGTCGCTGCCACACACCCCACATTGCAGGATTTTCACGATGAGCCCGTCCGGTGGCACCGGACTTCTGGGAAATGATCTGACTTCTACTTTGCCTGGTTCCAGTGCTGCAGCACGTATTTCGGACATATTATGCGACCTCCTTATCAGTTGGCTGGTGCATATTCTGGAGGACTTTGGCGTTGAGACGCGCCAGTACCTCCGTTTCGATTTCGAGCCTTTCGCGCGTTCTGCGCGGGGCAGTCGTGTCGCGTACGATCAGTGGGGCGGGCAAGACGATTTGTTGGGGGGGCTGGTAGCTCTGCGCTTCGATCGTGTCGATCAGCAACCGTGCGGCGAGATGCCCCAGCGTATGTTGGGAACCACGCACCGTCGTCAGACCCATCGGCCCCATCGAGGCGGGCGGAATATCGTCGAATCCGGCGATGGAGACATCCTGCGGGACCTGAATCCCCAGCTGGTGCAGGCATTGCCAGGCGCCGAAAGCCATCATGTCGTTTGCCGCAACGATGGCGGTGATGTCGGGCCGGACGCGCAGAAAGTGCAGCACGGCACCGTAGCCGTCGTCCATGCGATATGAGCCATTGTAAACCAGACTGGGATGCATTTCCCACCCGTGTTCCTGGGCGGCGTTGAAGAAACCGTCCATCCTTTCGTGGGCGGCAGTCGATAGCGCAGGGCCGGCGATGAACCCGACCGTACGATGGCCCAGCGCGGCCAGATGCCGCACGCTTTGGGCCATGCCAGCGCGGTTGTCGATGCCCACGTAGTTGGTTTGCAGGCCCTTCCGCTTGCGGTTGATCAGCACGAAAGGATAACGGTCTTCGTGGAGGGCCAGAATGGTGGGGCTGTCCATGTGGATGGACGTGAAGAGCAACCCGTCGACGCGCTTTTGTTGGAGCCAAAAAGCGGTCTTCTCTTCGTAAGCGGAATCTTCTTCGATGTCACACAGGATCAGGCCATAACCATACTGCTCGGAGAATGAGTTCGCCCCTTGCGCGACCCCCGGATAGAATGGATTCGTGATGTCGGAAGTGATCAGAGCGATCGTTTGCGAGTGTTGGGTCCGCAGGCTTCTGGCGACGAGGTTGGGTTTGTAACCGGTGTCACGAAGTGCACGTTGCACGCGTGCAGTCAGCTCCGGGCTCACGTACCGGGTTCCATTGATGACGTGTGATACGGTGGCAGCAGAGACCTCCGCGGCTTCGGCAACATCGCGCAACGAAACCATTGTGCTCCTTAGCTGAAAGGGTGGAGAGGACGAAAACGAGCGGCTTAATCGTTTGCGCAAACGATTTACTTGCGATACAATTATACCGAAATTTGGACGGTTTGTCAAGAGAACTCCGATTTCATTCTTGGCACGCGCATCTCGAATGACCGCCGTACACGACCGGGTTCGCACCCTGCGGGTGC
>CAZPTF010000220.1:0-6751 GCA_964589015.1 uncultured Anaerolineae bacterium | reverse complement strand
TATTGTGCAGCCAAAATCCTTTCCTGCCAAACGGAGGAGGAAGCAGCCTTCTGCGGTGATTTCCGCCATCGGGATTTCAAACCAAGTGACGAATAGGAAACGCAGGAATGGGATCAGGAGAAATCGATGGAAAGGGTTCAGTCCACGATTTTCCCTTATCCCCGATTTGCTATTCGCGCGCATCTGGTGTACAGTAGAATAGTCCGCGGTGCGCGCGGTAAGTTCTGTGCAGACGACACGTGTCCGTCCAGACTTAGCTGGTCTGGACGGTTTCTTGTATCTATGCGCGACTACGCCACGTGACGCGGCACACTCACGAGGGGACCGTCGGTTCGGTCCCAAAGACACGACAGATTCCCAGGCTCCATCTGTGACGCGTTGTGTTCTTTCGGATTGGTTCGGATTTGATCCACACACGATTTTAGGGGAGGGTTGGATGAACATCTATGTAGGTAACCTGGCGCACGATGTCACGGATGATGATCTCAGAGAGGCGTTTGAGGAGTTCGGGCAAGTCGCGTCCGCTTCTGTGATCAAGGACAAATTCACCCGCGAGTCGCGGGGCTTCGGATTCGTCGAAATGCCCGCTCAGGCGGAAGCCCAGGCAGCGATCACCGGTCTGAACGGCAAGGACCTCAAAGGTCGGGCGCTCAGTGTCAATGAGGCGAAACCTCGCACCGACAGAGGCGGTGGCGGCGGTGGCGGCGGCTTTGACAGGCGCGGTGGCGGTGGCGGCGGTGGTGGCCGTAGAGGCGGCGGCTCGGACCGACGCGGCGGTGGCGGCAGTTCCGACAGACGCGGCGGTGGCCGTTCCTGGTAGCCGTGCTACGCCCATCCGATACCGAATACGTGACAAGAGACAGACTCGGCCTCTCGACCGAGTCTGCTGTCTATCGCGGTTCCCGGGAGGCATTCCGTCGTCAGAATGAGTCCGGCATCTCCGGCAGCAACGGGAAGGCCAACCCGATAAGCAACAGATGGTAGAGCGTGTTGTCCTTCAGCGTGTAACTATCCTGCATGATGTGCCGCCACGGCGGTGGGGGAGGGAACGATTCATCGCTCAGCCTGAGCTGAAAATGGGTCACACCACCCGCGTTGATCGCTTCGGGCCGGACGCTAAACCAATCAACTCTCTCCTGTGCGCCTACATCACCGGCTCCAATGCTGCCTTCAGACTGCCCGAACCCATCCCAGGCGATCGCCGCGTCTTCGGCGGATAGAATCTGGATGTCCGTGTCAGCCCAGAGGGTGCCGGGGTCTGCCTTGCCCCACGAACGGAGCTGCACTTCGAACCCGCCCAACGATTGCGATTGTGCCATGTCGTCGTAGTATTTGTCCTGCGACACGACGAGCACGTGGGTTACACCCAACTCAGCTGAGGTAACCGACGGCCCGTCCTGTAGCGTGCGCGTAACGAAGGACAGGAAAGCCCGGCTGATCTCCCCCGACGGCGACACATAATCCAGGATACGTGCGGCCCGTGTGCGGATCTCCTCCCTTTCGGGCGGAGGCAAGGAAAGCAACCGGCGCGTAGTACCACTTCTTTCGAGGCAATCCCACAGGCAGGCCAGGTCCCAGCGAAGCGGATCATCGCCTACGGTAGAGAATACACCACAAACCGTGCTCGGGTCCGGCTCCGGTCCCGGGTATTTCGCCAGAGAGAACATACTCCAGACGGGGATGACCAGCGTGTGCAACTTCTCCACCACCGCGCGGATCTCCTCCAGGTTCCCCTGCTCCGGTGGGGCTTGCCACGCATCGTAGCCGCGCAGCTCGGCGAAGGAGGCAAAGGGAGCACCTGTCTCGGCATTCCAGAAGCGGTCGAACCGCAATGGCGCGTTCTGCAGCGCGGCGACATAGGGTGTCAGGTCGGCGACGCCATCCAGGGCATCCAGGGGCGGGTATTCCTTTCCCCCGTCAGAGACTCCGCCCAGCCCCCAGTTGGACTGATCGGGCAGGGGCATATCCGCAGCCTTCTGCCGTGCGTTGATCGCACGCATCAACAACACGATGTCTTCAGCGTGGGTGGTGCGCTGTGGCTCCGGGGCGGGCAGCGGCGTGTCGGTCGGCGCCGCTGCAGGCATGGGCGGTGGCGTAATGGTCGGCGGGAGGGGAGTCGCCGTGGGCACGGGCGTGTCGGTCGGCGTCACTGTCGCCGTAGGCTCGGCTGCGGGCTTCAGCTTGACCGTGGCGGTCGTCTCCACGCTGAATACCCAGTTGTCGAAGGTTACCCCCTGCCCCTTGTCTCCACCGCGCAACTTGGGCAAGTCGAGCTGCAATTTATAGAAAGGTTCCTTCTCGGGTCCCTGGCCGGGCGCGTGCAGTTCGAGGGTGCGCAGTGTGCCATCTGTGTTGACCAGATCTGCGCGTTTGGCCGAGAACGTGGCGACGAACCAGCCGTCCGTCGCTACCCCGTCTTTGACTGTGACACCGACCGGCACCCGCCCTTGCTTGATCCCCTTCCAGGCCACGACCGGAACCGGCAGCTTCTTGCTGGCAGGGGAGCCGTGCGTCGTATCCACCAGTTGATAGCGCTGCTTGCCATCGTGGATCCAGATTGTGGCGTCCTGCACCTTCGTGCGGATCTCGAAGCCATACCACAAGCCGTTCTTGTCCGGGATAGGTCCGGTGATTCTTCCTTTCCAGGCTGGTCCCGGAATGCCAGGCAGTCCACCGTTCAGCACAGCGAGGATCGCTTTCCAGGCATTGATGCGACCGAAGCCGAAATAGGGATCCCACCCGTCATCTGGGACACCGGCCTTCGCCGGGGTTTCTTTCTCGTGGTCCGCGACTTCCCACGTGCCTTTAGTGATGGGGTCCAGGTCAACGAGGGGACAAGTTCCCTCCCGGCCGAGCTTCTGTTTGTCCTTCTGTTTTGCAGTCAGTTTGCGAAGGATCGGCAGTTTTCTGGAGAGTACCAGGTCTTCGGCCGTAGCCTCGATGAGGCTGATTACCTGTAGCGGTGTTAGCGACAAAGTTGTCTCTTTCCCGACAATCAGCATCTCGGCCGCCAGCCCGGACACGTATGGGGCGGCATAGGAAGTGCCGGCAGCCTTGCGAAGCCCATTGTTGACGACATCGTAGGAATAGTGGCTGTCTCCGCCGGGTGCTGATACGGTGATCGACTTGCCAAACTGAGAGAATCCCGCATGCGTTTCGGTTTGATAATCAGCGGTGATATCGGTTGCAGCAACGGCCATAGTAAGTTCATCGGAATGACGGGTCCCGGGATGGGGAGCGAAAAAGGCGGGGCAGCTTGTCCCATCGGAACAGATACCTTCATTCCCGGCGGCCATGACTATGATCTGCTGAGTCTTCTTCGCCTCCTTCAGAATCGGTCTAAATAGTTCCAAACAATATTGTGCGTTTTCACAGTTGGTGGCGCGGGTTCTATTGCCGAATGGTGGTTCGTCCTGCCCGGTGCCAAGACTCATATTGATAACCCTCACGCCAGGATTGTCCAGGATCCTTTCCAGGGCAAAGATCCACGCGCTCTTGACTACCGTGGGCGTAACCCGCTCAGCCGTTCCGGTCTCATATCTAACCACACGTACCAGGGCGTCTTTGCCAGTTCCCAGAATTTGACTGCTTCCATCAGCGGCAGCGCAGTGGATGACACGATGCCCGTGTCCGTCCGAACTCGCTACTACGAGCGCAGTCAGATTTGCTCCCATAAGCTGGTTCACCGTTCTGATCTCTTTATATTGTTCCGTCCATTGGTACCATTTCAGCTTTTTGGGAACTTTGAGTGTAGTTGTTTTCAGAAATTGCGGATTTGGGCAACGACGTGCGGACAGGTCGGGACTGGGATCGGGACGTTTGCCGTCACCCAGGCCATCGTCGATGATCGCTATCTGTATCGTGATCGGCTTCTTGAGGCCCACCGCATCCACCAATGCGTGGGCCGCGAACGTTTGCATCACAAAGTGCGGCCACATCGTCTTCAGCGCATCAGCCAGAAATCCCCCAGTCTTCGGATTGAAACCCTTCGCTCCCATGCCCTGATAGCGCTCGGCAGCGACCGCGATGGTCGGGGTGGTGACCGCCTGAGCCGCTAACCGGCCACCCGGTTCAACGGTTACCGGGACTGGCCAATTCTGTTCGGCGCGCCGGCTCTCCGGCGGATCCAGGTCTCCGTCATTCGAGGATCGGTCGTCGAATGACTCGAGCGTGTCCGCACTGGCGCCCTCCAGCCTGGAGTCGGCGGACACCTCGGCGATCACATCCCACGGTGTCCGCTCGTCGGGTATCCAGGCTTGCACGATGCCCAGCGAGGGGATCATTCCCAGCGGCAGCAGGTGATGACTGCGCAGCACCGCTTTGACATCATCCGGTGTTGTTCCCTCCTTGAAGACCAGTAACACGACGCCGTCGACGTACTCCACGCCTGTCTCCGGGTCGGTCGCGATCAGCTCTTCGGGCAGCTCGGCCAGCGCGGGTTCCGTCTCCGGCACGAAATCGCCGGCAAACGCGTCGATGGCTTCTTCGATTTGCTCGTCGGAAGCCAGCGGGAAGTATGCACTGCGGTCGGGTCTCGGTCCCGGCGCTGGCAGCAGTGGTGTGGGTACCGGTTGCACCGCTGGACTCGGGCCGTGTGTGAACATCTCGATGATCTGTTCGCGATCCACATCTGGCCGGATGATGAACGTCTTTGTGTCGTGGAAGAGCGGGACGAAATCGACGTCTTCCGCCAAAGCGCGCTCGAGCGTCCCGTAGAGCGCCTGGCGTAGCTCGGATTCGGCCTGTTGCGCGGCGATGCGCGCAAGCTCTGGCGCGTTACCTATGCTCCAATCCGGCGTGTAGATCCGCTCAGGGGTTCGCAACAGCTCGCCGAACATGCTGTTCCCATCCGGATATGCACTGCACCAGTTAGTTACCAGCGCGTTGGGAGGCGGAGCCAGGGGTTGGTGGTAGAATGGCGTGGAATATTCCACATCCACGCCCACGTCCATGCCCAGGTTTTCTTTCAGGTTGTGTTGGATATACTCTGCTGTGAACCTGTCGTCCGTCATAATGGTCGCCGTGGGCATATCCGTACTGTCCGGATAGCCGCTCTGCAACCACGAGATGGCCTCCTCCGTGTCGAAATCCGGGACCAGCGATCCGAGACTGGGATCTCGGGAGGCCGGGCCGGAGATGCCCGGCGGCATCAGGCTTTCCGCCAGCACTGCAGCGCCCTCCGGCATCCCGTCCACCAGAGCGACGCGATCGATGGCCTGGGCCACGGCGCGGCGCACGGCAACGTCGTCGAATGGCGGGCGGCTGCGATTGAAGCGCAAGTAGGTAGTACAGGACCCCGGCACGGTCACCAGGCCCGGCGCAAGCGGCGGAACGGCCCGGGACAATGGCTCTGGCCAGGGGCGCCGCCCGATGACGACGAAGGCATCCACCTCACCCTTCACATATTTGTCGATGCTTTCCGTACCGAGACCCAAACTGACCTGTATCTCCAACCGTTTCAGGGAGACCCGCAGATCGTCCGGATTGTACGGGTTTTCGACGGCCACAAGCATCTTGGTGTCATACGCCGGTTCTGACCAGTCCGCCAGCATGTATGGCCCATTGGTCAGGTAGTTTTCGGGTTGGGTCCACGTTTCGTTCCGCTCGTATGCCGCGCGCGCCTCAGTAGCCGGAATCGGTTTCGCCATGGCCATGGTCAGGACCGCCGGTAGATAGCTGGCGGGCTCCCGCAGCGCGAGGCGAAGTGTCCAGTCATCGCTGGCCTGAACGCCAACCTGCTGGAAATCCTCTTCGTGCACATCGCTGATCCGGCTGAGCGCCTCCGCGCCGCTGAGAATGAATAGAGGGTGGATTGCGTAGCTCAGGGTTGAATCGTATACGTGGTAACCCAGTATGGCGCGCTTCAGTCCCAGCTCGGCATCGTGGGCATCTACCGGGCGGATGGCATCACCGTGCGCATTGACCCAATAGATATCGTCTCGCAGGTGAAACGTCCAGGTCAGCCCGTCTGCGGAGACCTCCCACCCGCTCGCCAGGTCGGGCACGACCCGGCCACTCGCGGCGTCGTAGCGGGTCAGCCCGCGGAAGAACAGGTTGTGCAGCGGGCTGTTGTCCTCGCTGGGATCGGGCTTCCAGTCGGAATCGATGCCCTCCAATAGACCGATTCGAAGCATCGCTTCGTCTGTCATGCCCTGGGCTCGCGCTGGCGTCTCTCCGAGAGCCGGAAGGCAAAGACTCAGAACCAACACCACAGATAGAAACCAATACCTCTTCATCGCTCCTATCCCCCTTCTCGAACGGTGCGACTCACGTCGGCACCATGTTGGAATGACGGACGCAAACATCCGCCATGCGGGCTGACTCAGGCGGGTCTATCTCATATTATTCATTTCGTGTCGCTATCGGTTCGCAACGTGAACGAGATGGTGCAAGGGAGAGCGTATGGATCTGGGGTCAATGGGGGAAGAGGTTATTGCGTGCAGCCGAATGCGTTGCGCTGACCGGTGATCTTCGTACCATGCGTCACCACACGTGATTATAGGACAGTTCCGCTTCCTGTCAAGTTGAGTATTCGAGCGGGTGTAGCCAGGATTTTTGGCGACAAGTGTAGCGCCTTTGACACGACCAATGCGCTGGCGAGCACACTCGCTGGATCAGACGGTGCCAATCTACTGCGATACACAACGGCGCACGTTCCGTCCAGGCACTGCAGTCCCGGGATCATGACGGAGGCGCCGGAGATTGGCCCAGTCAGACTTCACGCCTACGACTGGGCCAATCTCCGCACAGG
>CAZPTF010000219.1:2126-6821 GCA_964589015.1 uncultured Anaerolineae bacterium | reverse complement strand
CTTTTGGGACGGCCTCTTGCTGTTGTCCGCGCGGGGTGCTCCCCAGGCTAGCGCAAGACGCGCACATCCCCCTGGCGCCGCGTCACCTTTTTTTCGTCGAGATGTTCCATCAGTCCCAGCGCATACTTGCGACTGGCCTGGAACATATCGCGTACTTGGGCAACGGTGATGCTACCCTCTTTATGGATGACTTCGACGATGCGCGAGATCATTTCCTCGTAAGTCTCTGCGAGAAACAAAACATCGTTGTGCACCTTCACCAGCGTGCCATCTTCGAGCAGCGCATTCAACGTCTCGATCCCCACTGCGCTTTCACACTCCGCGAACGCTGGTGGCGAATAGGGTTGTTTTCGGAATTGCTTGAGCAGTTCGTCTACTTTCCGCTGCGTATCCGCATTGAACACAACGCGGTAATCGACCAGACTGATCCACGGACCTTGTTCTTGGATCTGACCGTCCTGGACAGCGCGAGAGACGATTTCGTTGAAGATGCGTGTCGCGATGTGCAGCTTGCTCTTCAATTCTTCCTTGGGCATCCCTTTGCGCATCGGATATTGTTCGTGATACGCCTTGAGCGTGGAGGTGATCTGCTCAAGCAAGCGATGCCAGCCGGTACTGGAGATAAGCAGAACACTGCTCGATTGCGCTGCCGGCAATTCGTCCGCCCCCTCCCCGTTGTTGCGCAACACGAGAATCTGCTTGTGCTGGAGCAAGCTATTCAGGGATGACACGGCTGTAGCCTGTGCCAGCCCGCAGCGTTTGATCAGTTCTCGTGCCTCGCAGGGTTGCTGTGCCTCCAGGGACTGGAGCAAGATCTCCTCCGGAGAGCCATCCGCTTGCGTTTCCAGATGTCGAATGACCTCCTGGCGGAAGCGCCGGTGGCGGCGTTTCGGGTGAGTATCGACAATCGTCCCACCACCTACCGTCAAACTCGGTGATGCGAGCCGGACGATAAACCGGTCACCTTTGCGCATCACCGTCGGTTCTTGCAAGCGAAGCTGCGCCCAACCTGTTTGCCCGGGGCGCAGAGTCTCCTGATCCAAGAGCCGCACGATAGCCGGGACCTGTGCTGCCCCACAGAAGAAGTCCAGAGCAGCGTTGTGTTTCAACTCCTTTGGCGCGTCTGCGAGGTAGTGCAACCGGACATCGATCAGCCGGGTCGGAGCCAGCCAACCCGGAACGGTGATTACGTCGCCCCGTTGCAGGTCCGTGACGTTCACGCCTGTCAGGTTGATGGCAACTCGGCTGTTAGGCATTGCGACATTGCGTTTTTCTTTGTGCGTCTGCAACCCACGAATACGCGCTCTCAAACCTTTGGGCAGGATCTCTATCTCCTGGCCAGTCTCCAACTGCCCGTCGAGCAGGGTCCCAGTGACGATGGTTCCAAATCCGGCAATAGTGAAAACGCGGTCGATGGAAAGTCGCGGCTGGCCGATCACCCTCCGTGGTTGGGCGGTGGTCAATACTCGATCCAGTTCCGCGATCAATTCACTCAACCCCTCACCAGTCCGCGCGGAGACTGGAATCATGGGCGCGTTCTCGAAACAGGTCCCCTCAAGTTCATCCGCAACTTCTGCCATGACCAGTTCGAGCCAATCTTCGCTTTCGGCCAAGTCCTTCTTCGTGATGGCGACTACGCCGGTGCTCACGCCCAACAGATCGAGAATCGCCAGGTGCTCGCGCGTCTGCGGCATGATCCCCTCATCAGCGGCCACGACAAACAGGGCGGCATCGATGCTGCCTACACCTGCCAGCATATTCTTGATGAAATCCTTGTGTCCCGGCACATCGACGATTCCGACCAAGTCTCCGCTTGGCAAGGTAAGCCAGGCAAACCCAAGGTCAATCGTCATCTCCCGTTCTTTTTCCTCTTTGAGCCGGTCTGGGTCAATGCCAGTGAGTGCGCTGACCAAAGTTGATTTGCCGTGATCGACGTGACCCGCTGTGCCAATGACGTGCAAGATGGCTATCTCCTTCTTCGTGATACGAATGTTCGCCAGCAATTGGCGTAGACTGTGCTCATTCCTTACTCTTCTCGTATTCGTCCCACGTCTTCTCGAAATCGGTGATCCATTTCTGGACTTCACCGACGCGGTGATAGGCGAAACTGCGTTGAGTTTGCCAAAGCGCATCGAGCTGAGTGGTGACTCTGCTCAGCAGGGCTTCCGCGTGCTCGAGACGTTCCGCAAGCTTTTCCATCTGCAAGCGGTAGTCGTTCAATTGTCGGTTGAACGTGGTTTCCCACTCTTTCCAGCGTTTTTCGTTTTCTGCCTGCCAATCGCCAAGCTCGCGCTTCTGCCGGTCCTCCGCCAGCCGTTGTAGTTCCGCCACGTGGTCTTGCTGTTTCTTCAGGCTTTCTTCAAATTGCTTGATGTTCTGTACCACTTGCGCCGCGGATAGATGCTGTTGTTGCAGGCCGGCTATCTGGGAAGTGCATTGTTCGATCGTTTGTTGTTGGGTCTGCATCTGTGTGCGCCACACTGCCATCTGCCGGTCACGTTCGACTTCCGCCAACTGGAGCGCCTCCGCGCTGCGGTTCTGCTGGTGGCGGAGTTCAGCGTCTAATGTCTGGAGCTGTTGGATGTTACGTTCGTTGCGTCTTGCGAGATCCTCCAGGAACGGGATGCTGCGCAGAGTTTCCAGTTGGGTGATTTCTTCCAGTTCACGGCGCATAGTCTCCAACGTCTTGTGAACGGCATCACGTTCGGTTTTTCGTAATACGGACGCATCTTTTTCGGCCTGCTGTAGTTTCTTTTCGTGCTGTTGGATGGCGAGTGCCACTTCCCGTTTGGTTTTCTCAAGGGATGTCTCTATCTGGGCTGCCTGAGCCAGTTGGGCGTTCTGTTGCGCGAGCCGCCTTTCCATGTCCTTGAGATGGGCGGCTTGTTCGACGTTCTCTTTCTTGAAGACGTCCAGGCGTTGGGTCAATCTTTCTATCTCAAGCCGATCGCGGTGTTGTTCTTCCTGCAACCAGGTCACCAGCTGTGCCAGTTGTGTTATATCCATCGCCAGGTCGATCCTTCCCTTCGGTACGACAAGAAATCAGAGAAAACAGAGTCATACGACTCAATCTGTGGGCAAATTTTAACCCAAGACTGGAAAAAAAACAAAGGGAACTTGTCAATCATATACGCATAGGCTATAATCTAGTCTCCCATTGTCAACGGCGGAACGAAGTCGAACCACGAGGATTGAGGGAGGGACAGTTTGTGGATGCGCAAGCCGAGATGGAAAAGCTGTACACAGAAGTCCGCGCCTGTACATTGTGTGAATTGGCTGCCAGCCGGACCAATGCGGTTCCTGGTGTCGGGCCGGTGTCTGCGGAAATCATGTTCATCGGGGAAGGTCCCGGATTTCATGAAGATCGCCAGGGAATTCCCTTCGTCGGTGCTGCCGGCAAATTCCTGGACGAACTGCTCGCAAACGCAGGCATCGACCGCAAGGACGTCTATATTGCGAATGTGGTCAAGTGCCGTCCGCCAAACAACAGGGATCCCAAACCAGAAGAGATCGAGGCCTGCCAACCGTTCCTCGACCGGCAGATTCGGTTGCTGCATCCCAGGATCATCGTGACATTAGGACGCCATTCCATGGCCCGCTATTTTCCGCAAGCATCCATTTCACGGATTCACGGTCAGCCCAAGCGTCTGGGTGGGGTCATCTACATGCCCATGTTCCATCCCGCTGCGGCTCTTCACCAGTCGAAATATCGTGCGTTGATCGAGGAAGATTTCAAGAAACTGCGCGGATTGCTGGAAGAGGCACGTGCTCAACAAGCGCCCTCGCAACCGGAACAACCCCAGCAGCTCAGCCTGTTTTAGACGTTCGTCGTCTTCAGACTTGCGGTAAATCGTCCATGTCCCACGGAACGCGGGGCATGATCTTGGGAGGGAGATGGTTTTGTGTCCCCAGTTACATTCGAGCATGGCTTCAATTCTCCACAGCAGCGCAAGACGTTGCGGCTCAAGTGGTGAAGCATGATTCACGTGTTTGTGGGCACCAATGCCCAACTTATCAAGATGGCCCCGATCATGCGCGAATTGGATGCGCTGGACATCGCGTACAACTTCATCGATGCCGGACAGCATATCGAGAACACAGAGGAATTCGTGAACGTCTTTGGACTGCGGAACCCAGATGTTTCGTTGCGTTCCGGTCACCACAACATCACAACGGTTCCGCAGTCGGTGGGATGGTTCTTGCAGAGCCTGTGGTTGTGGCTGTTTGGCAAAAGCAAAATCCGCAGCGAGGTGTTTCGCGGACAAGGTGGCATCTGCCTGGTGCATGGGGATACGCTAACCACATTGATCTCCACTCTTTTCGCCAAACGGGCGGGAATTGCGGTGGCTCATGTGGAAGCCGGCCTGCGCAGCCACGATCTGCTGCACCCGTTCCCCGAAGAGATGATCCGAATCATCGTCATGCGTCTGTCTGACGTCCTGTTTGCTCCGGGTGAGCAATCGTACCGGAACCTGGTCGCCATGAAAGTACGGGGCCAGTTGGTCAACACACAAGCGAATACCGTCGTGGACGCCGTGGCTTACATCTCAGGGAGAGCGTCGGTGGAACTGCAGAAATTGCCGGAGCGGTACGTTGTGGTCAGCGTTCATCGCGCCGAGATGGTTTTCTCCGCACGTCGCCTGGAATTGCTGTTGGATACGCTGGTGACGCTCCCAACGGACTTGACGATTCTGT
>CAZPTF010000219.1:0-2026 GCA_964589015.1 uncultured Anaerolineae bacterium | reverse complement strand
CTGGAATTGCTGTTGGATACGCTGGTGACGCTCCCAACGGACTTGACGATTCTGTTCGTGATCCATGCCGTGACCCTGAAGCAACTGAAAGCATTCGGCATGTATGAGCGGTTACAGAAAATGCCCAATGTCCGGATTCTACCTCCGCAGAACTATGCCAATTTCCATGCACTTCTGCAGCGGGCACAGTTTTTGGTGACCGATGGCGGAAGCATTCAAGAGGAGTCGGGTATTCTGAATATCCCGTGTCTGATTTTGCGCAAGAAGACAGAACGTGAAATCGGGCCGAATGCAATGTTGTCGCAATACAACCTGGACCGCATCCGCTATTTCGTGGAACACTATCAAGAATTCCGCGGCGCTGTCGAGGGAATTGACCACAGTCCATCCCGGCAGATTGTCGAATTTGTCCGGAGATGGGAGGAAACGCATCCTGCGTGATTTGTCTCGGGGGCCAGCACGTGAACAAGAATGGTAGTATCTCGTGAAGATTTGTGTTCTCAAATCCGTGTGTCCTGCTTTTGATCCGCGCATATTCCACAAGGAGTTGCGCGCTCTGGTCAAGGCGGGCCACGAAGTGACTCAGATCTGCCCGTACCATAAGACAGAGGATTTCGTCGATGGCATTCGTTTGCTGGGCTTCTCCGCGCAATTTTCGGTGTGGCTGCGGCCGCTCAACTGGCTGCGCATTGCATCCATCTTGCGCTGCGAACCGGCAGACCTCTACTACTTCTCGGATCCGGAATTGCTCCCCATGTCCCTGTTGCTGACGTGGATCACGGGTAAGCCAGTCGTCTACGACAGTTTCGAGCACTATGAAAAGCTGGTTTTAACGGACCAACGTTTCCCGGCACTCCTTCGCCCCGCATTAGCACGGCTCTATGGGTTCATGGAGACGAAGGTCGCCGAGCGGTTGGCTGCCGTTGTCGTGCCGGCTGTGGACGAGGTGGAAGGGGAGAAGCGTTTCCACAACGCCCGCCACCTGGTGCTTGTCCGCAATTTCGCCTGGTTGGATGTGTTTCCCGATATGCCCGCCGGGATCGCACGCAAGCGGCAACTCGTGTACATCGGCGACATCTCGGAGCATAGACGGAGTATGTCGACGCTTGTCGAAATGCTGGGCCTGATGCGCCATCAGGATGTCATTCTGTGCTTGATCGGCAAGGTGGATGTTCCCAGGACCCGATCATTGTTGAATGCTTCGATCCAGCAGCTTCAGCTTGGTGATCGCGTGCGTTTCCTGGAGGAAGTGCCCCACGGCACGATCAAGTTCTATCTTTGGGAATCTGTCGTGGGGCTGGTCCCGCTGCGCCCGGAGCCGCGCTGGGAAGTGGATATCCCGCAGAAGATGTTCGAGTACATGGCGTGCGAGCTGCCGTTCGTCGCCAGCGACCTGCGTCCGCCGCGCAAGTTTGCGGCGGAAAGTGGGGCGGGTATGGTGGTGGAGCCGCTGTCTGCCCAGGCTTTTGCTGATGCGGTTGATTTCCTGCTCGACCACCCGGAGGAAGCCGCGCGTATGGGCCGGAACGGGCGGCGCGCCTTTCTCGAAAGGTACAATATGGACGCCGAATCCGCTAAACTGGTCGAGTTGCTGGAATCACTCAGCGCAGACAAATGATGTTCAAAGTCTGCCAGCATGTCGGTTAGTCGGCGCTCACGGCGAGACGACAATGGTCCTGCGCTCTAATTGCGAAACGCTCAGCGTCCGCTTCTCTGCGACGGGTTGACTTCGTCTCCCGCGACCAGCTCGACCTGAAATTCATCTCCAGTCGCGGAGCCCTGTGCCAGCGTCCCCTGATAGGCCACGAACGAGACATCGTCTACAAAGAAATCGGTGCTCAATGAATAGTCGTTGGTCCCTTTGAACAGCAGTCGCCGCTGTGTCCCCGCATGAGTGCTGAAATCGCTCCAGTTTTGGGTGATCCGGTACCAGTTCGCGGCTTTCCACGTATTATCAGCATTGGCGAACTGCTGGAGAGATGTGCCCGACGAGCTTTGCAGCTCCGCCTGGAAGAAGTCGTAAGGC
>CAZPTF010000218.1:0-6909 GCA_964589015.1 uncultured Anaerolineae bacterium | reverse complement strand
TGCGGGGCTAGTTTATCACGCTGGAGAATGAATGTCAACACGTTCTGCAAACGATTCCCAGTTTTTACGATTTGACTAAAGGCTGCCCGTATGCTAGAATGACGGCCCGTGTGCAGGTGTCCCTTCGCGGAGTCTTTGGTTGCCTGCAATTTTGAGCTGTGCGGATCTGGTACCGCGGATTTGTCCAGCGAGCGAGGAGGTTCGATAGTGAAAGCAGTCGTTATCCACGGAATCCACGATTTGCGGATTGATGAAGTTCCCAGGCCTGAACCCGGTCCCGGCGAAGTGGTGTGCAAAGTTGCTGCTGCCGGCATCTGTGGGACGGATATCGAGATCTACCACGGGACGATGGCCTATATCGAAATGGGTATGCTGGAATATCCGTGGACGCCGGGCCACGAGTGGTCCGGTGTGGTCGATACGATCGGTGAGGGGGTTACGAGCCTGAAGCCGGGCGATCGTGTCGTCGGGGAATGCAGTGTTTCCTGTAATTCCTGTCCCGCCTGCGTGCGCGGGGATTACCATCTCTGCGAAACGCGGACCGAGATCGGTCTGACAGGACGCTATCCCGGTGCCTTCGCTGAGTACGTGCGTATGCCCGCAGCGAGTTGCATCAAAATTCCTGCCGGGGTTAAGTTGCAGGAGGCCGGGATGACGGAGCCTGCCGCGGTGGCTGTGCATGCCGTCGACTTGCTCGGTGTGATGCCCGGGGAGAAGGTGGTGGTATTAGGTGATGGCACGATCGGGCAGTTGGCCGCACAGGTCGCGAAGGCTGCCGGCGCTTCGCCACTGGTCGTGGTTGGTTCCCGTGACCACCGGATCAAGATTTTGAAAGAAGTCGGGATCGAGCACGTAGTGAATCGCCACGACGCGGATGTCGTCGAGCAGGTGCTTGCGATATTGGGAGGGAAGGCCGATCACGTCGTCGAGGCAACCGGCAATCCGCAGGTCATGGATGCCATTCCCAGTCTGATCCGTATGGGTGGCCAGGTCGTTGTGGTGAGTTTCTTCCCCAGCAATGAAGTGACGTTCAATTTCAACAACTTCATTGCGAATGAAGTGCAGATCCATACGATGATCGCGGGAGTGAACCGCTTCCCGCGTACGCTTCGCTTGATGGCCTCCGGTTTGCTGAAGGTTCTGCCGCTCGAAAGTGAGTACTACACACTCGAGCAAGCCGCTCAGGCATTCGAGGATACTGCCAACAAGAAGACCTCTGGCGTTAAGACTCTGATAGTCAATAAGGCCCTGCTGGACTGAATCGATCGCGAATCAGTTGAGAAGAATACCGAGAGGTCTGAGCAACGTCGAACTCGGACCTCTTTTATTTTATGTGGTTATCGATACCAGTGTGGTATAATCGCAGCATACCGTCGAACAGGCGGAACGGGAAAGGTTAAGAGATCGTGAAGGTCATTTTGACGCACGACAACACAGATTTCGACGCTCTGGCCGCGATGCTGGCAGCCTCGAAGGTGTATGCGGGTGCTGTGCCCATCGTCCCCGGGCATCCCAACCGGAACGTCCGTGATTTTCTGACGCTCTATTGGGAGGAGTTGCCTTTCAAACGGATCGAGGATTTGCCACGAAGCGTCGATATCGAGGAAATCATCCTGGTTGATACGCAGACCTTGCCGAAATACCGCGGGATTCCCCGTGAAGCAACTCTATCTATCATCGATCACCACCCGATGAATCCTGGACTGCCGCCCGATGTCGCATTCGATGGGGAGGAATTGGGTGCGACGACCACGCTATTCGTCGAGAAACTCAGCCAGAGCTCGGTGGCGTTGACTCCTATCGAGGCGACCCTCTGTGTTCTGGGTATCTACGAGGACACCGGATCGCTGTCGTATGTCAGCACGACCCCGCGTGACGTCCGAGCGGCAGCCTGGTTGCTGGAAAAAGGCGCAAGCCTGGAAGTGGTGAACGATTTTCTGCGTTACCCGCTTACGCCGTTGCAGCACGATCTCTACGACCGGTTGAACCAGAACCTGGAGACCTTCGATTTTTCCGGCCAATCGGTGATTATTGCCCGGGCACACATGGTGGAGTACGTGGAAGAAATATCGGTACTCGCGCACCACCTGCAAGATCTATATCAGCCGGATGCGCTTTTTCTCCTGGTGTCGCTGGGCGATCACATCCAGATGGTAGCGCGCAGCACGACCTCGGCGATCAATGTGGCCGACATCGCTGCAGTTTTCGATGGTGGCGGACACAGTCGCGCGGCTGCTGCGCTGATCCGGGATAAGTCACTGGACGATGCGTACCACCAATTGATCGAGACCGTGCGTATTCATGCCAGCCCACGGGTCACGGTCCGTCAGATTATGTCGTTTGGTGTGCATACGCTTTCTCAGGATGCGACGGTGAAACACGCCGACATCGCGATGCGTCGCTATGGCCACGAGGGATTTCCCGTGGTCGATAGCGAAGGACAGATCGTCGGCATTCTGACCCGTCCGGAGATCGACAGGGCGCTGCATCACCATCTGGGAGGGGCACCCATTCGTCTCTACATGCATCCCGGGCGGATCAGTGTCGCTCCAGGGGATCCTGTGGAACGTGTACAGCAGGTGATGATGGAGCACGGCCTGGGACAGGTCCCGGTCGTCGAGGATGGGCAGATCATCGGAATCGTGACCCGCACGGATCTGATCAAGCTGTGGAGCGAGCCGCCGCGTCTTTCGCAAGCGGACAGAATGGTGCGACTCATGGAAGGCAGTATGCCGGCACCACTGCTACACCTGCTTCGGGATGTCGGATTGGTTGCGACCGAGATGGGGAGTTCCGCCTATTTGGTCGGCGGTGTCGTCCGTGACCTGCTGTTGGGGATACCTAATCTGGACCTGGACATCGTCGTCGAGGGTGATGCGATTGAGTTGGCGCAGCAGATGACCGAGCGGAACGGGGGGCGGGTGCGCAGCCACTCGCAGTTCGGAACGGCGAAATGGCTCGCTCCCGAAGAACTCGCCGGCGAGATATCGAACGGGATCCCTGCTTCGGTGGATTTCGTGACCGCCCGGACCGAATTCTACGAACACCCGACGGCGCTGCCGCAAGTGGAACGCAGCTCGATCCGCCAGGACCTGCACCGCCGTGATTTTACCATCAATACCCTGGCGATCTGCCTGGACCCGGAGCGATTTGGCGATCTGCTCGACTATTTTGGTGGTGAGAAGGACCTGCAGGACCGGCTGATCCGGGTTTTGCACAGCCTGAGCTTTGTCGAAGATCCCACGCGTATGCTGCGGGCTGTCCGTCTGGAACAGCGCCTGCGTTTCCGCATCGAGGAACGAACCGCCGAGCTGATCGGAGGTGCCCTCGGGCTCCTCGACCGGGTTTCCGGCGAGCGCATCCGTCATGAGCTGTATCTCATCTTCAACGAGGAAGATCCTGTGCGGGCGCTGCGACGACTGGAGGACCTGGGGATCCTCACGCAGATCCACCCGGCTTTACGCTGTGATGAGTGGTTCGTCAGGAAAGCGAAGTTTCTGCAGAAACATCTGCAGCAGTGGGAAGAGAGGGGCTGGGCTTCGTTGTCTCTCCGTAACCATGACGGCGATTCGGCCTACGTCCACGCTCTGCCCGAAGCCGCCCCGGCCCATGATGTTTCGTTCATCTATATGGCGCTGTTCACGTACCGGCTCATCGCAGAGGAATTGGATACGCTTGTCGCGCGGTTGAAAATGGCACGGGGTGATGGGGAAAAGTTGCACGAGGCTGAGGCGCTGCGCAACTTGACGCCGGTCCTCGCACGGACCCAGCGCGCCAGCACGTTGTGTGAGCTGCTGAAACCCTTCTCGAGCCAGGCTCTCTTTGTCTACTGGGTGGCGACTGATTCCGAGACGATCCGCGGGCATATCGAGCTCTATCAACGCGAATTGCGCTATGTCATGCCGGAAATCGATGGCAGTTATCTGAAAGAGAGCCTGGGTATCCCGGCCGGCCCGATCTACGGTCGCCTGCTGGCCGCTTTGCGGAACGCGCGGCTTGATGGTCAGGTATCCTCTTTCGCGGATGAGCTGAGGCTGGTCAAAGAGCTGTATGAGGCGGAGCAGATCGCAGGTACCGCCGATAGCTAGACACTGGTGGAAACCGGATGTAACCACGTGCGTGCATGGTGATCGTTGGGAGTGGAAGTGACTGAAAAACAGAGCAGCTCTGAGAATTTGATCGGGATCGTCGGCGTGCGGCGCGAGATCGCGCCGATTCTGCAGCGTATGGCTGAGACGGAGACAGAACGGAGCGGGCTTGCCCGCTTTCATCGCGGGTGGTTGCACGACAAGCGAGTCGTTGCTGTGGAAATCGGCGTCGGCAAGGTGAACGCGGCTGCCGCCACTCAGTCGCTCATCGACCGCTACCGGCCGGCTTGTCTGCTTTTCACCGGGTCGGCGGGCGGTTTGTCTCCCAAGGTGGCTGTCGGTGATATCGTCATTGCCGATTGCGTAACAGTTCATGACGTAGGAGCGCATCGCACAGGCGGGTTCTCTCCGACCGGCTTCATGCTCCTGAGCGACGATGGCGATCAGAGCCTGGCGCATCGCATCTGCGCTCCGGCAGAGATGGTGGCTCTGGCACAGCGTATCGCCGGCACGATCGAGTGGGGACTGGGCCAGCAAGACCAGCCGTTGCAGATTCATGTGGGCCCCGTTGTCACGGGTGATCAGGTCATCGTATCCGCTGACAAGAAGGATTGGCTGGCCATGACTTTCGAGGCGTTGGTCGTCGAAATGGAGGGCGCTGCATTCGCCCAGGTGGCCTGGGCGAATGGTTTGCCGTGGCTGCTGATTCGTTCGGTGAGCGATCATGCCAACCACCATTTCGATTTCGCATTCGAGTTGTGGCAGGATTACATCGACGACCCTCAGACGACGCGATCGCGGATCGCACGTGCGCGCGACCGGCTGGCCTATCTCGTACGGGATCCGCACGCCGTGGTCCGGGCCAAACGATTCCTCGACAACATGGCCTATGCCGCTGGCAATGCAGCCCGTTTGACCGAGGCTGTGGTTCAGGCTCTCGCGTGACGAACGCGAAGCTTGTTATGCAGAATATCGGGAGGTACCATTGATTTTCGCTACAAGCAACAAGCCCAGAGCACGCGATCTGGGCATCCCATTCGAGGGGACTCCTGGAAAGTGGAATGCCATCACGGATGTGCAAGGTGTGTGGGTTGGACAGGTGACGCTTATCTCGGGCGATGGCGCTCTGGAAGTTGGTAAGGGGCCGGTCAGAACCGGTGTAACAGCGGTCTTGCCACGGGGCAGGACGTATGACCCGGTGTTCGCTGCTACGTATGCGTTGAATGGCAGCGGCGAGATGACCGGTACGATCAATATCGAGGAGAGCGGTTTTCTTGATGGTCCGGTCATGACGACCAATACGCACAGCGTTGGCGCCGTCCATCAGGCGGTGATCGCCTGGATGGACAAGAACCGCTACCACCGGCCCTCGTATGAGGGGTTCTGGGCTGCACTGCCAGTGGTCGCCGAGACGTTGGATGTGTTTCTGAACGACGTCAACGGATTCCACGTGAAAACGGAACACGTTTTTGCCGCACTGGATATGGCAGCAACGGGGCCAGTGGCGGAGGGCAATGTCGGCGGCGGTACCGGGATGCGCTGCCACCAGTTCAAAGGCGGGATCGGGACTTCGTCTCGCGTGCTGGAAACAGGGGATGGCGGATATACCGTGGGTGTGTTGGTGCAGGCGAATCACGGACGGCGCCAGAATCTGACAATTGCCGGCGTGCCGGTCGGGTACGAGCTTACGGACCTGATGCCGGAAATCAACCGCAAGGCCTTGCCCGTCGCTGGAAATTCTATTATCGTCGTGGTCGCAACCGATGCTCCGCTGTTGCCACACCAGCTCAAGCGACTGGTACGGCGCGTGCCAATTGGCATCGGCAAAGTCGGTGGCATGGGCGAGAACACGTCGGGTGATATTTTCATCGCCTTCTCGACAGCCAATCCCGGCGCGTGGCGCTCCGATGGGGTGGTGAGCCTGGAGATGCTGCCCAACACCCGCGTGGACGCGCTGTTCAATGCGGTGGTCCAGTCTACCGCAGAAGCCATTGTCAACGCACTGGTTGCTGCGGAGACCATGAGCGGTATCAACGGGAATACGCTCTACGCGCTGCCGCACGAGCGTGTGCGCGATATCCTGCGCAGGCATAACCGGCTGCTGGAGGCGTGAGCCCGGCGCTGTCTGGATTGCGTGGGATATAGCAAAACGGCAAGAAAGAGCGCTGCAGGGGCTCCCCGGCGTTCTCTCTTGCCGTTTCCATTCGTGGAACGGACAGCCAGCCGTCGAGACGGCTGGTCCCGGACTACGTGCGGTAGTGTGCGTTGATGCTGACGTAGTCGTGTGACAGGTCGCAGGTCCACACGGTCGCTGCGGCATCGCCCAGACCGAGATCGACCACGACCTGGATCTCTTTCGCGCTCAGGATCTGCAAGGCTCGGTCCTCGTCCACGTCGAACGGCGCCCCAGCCTTGACCAGTTGCAGATCACCGAACCACAACGCCACCCGATCCGGATCGAGGTCCACACCGCTGTAGCCAGCTGCACAGAGCACGCGCCCCCAGTTGGCATCCTGGCCGTACATCGCGGTCTTCACCAGCGGAGAATGGGCGATGGCTTTGGCAACCGTCTTGGCCTCGGCGAAATCTCTCGCGCCGCGCACGGTGATCTCGACCAGCTTGGTCGCACCCTCGCCATCCGCAGCGATCATCTTGGACAGCGCCTGCGCGACGTGCAATAGCCCTTCGAGAAACGCTGCGTAAGCTGCGCTGCCGGTCGTCCGGATTGCGGGGTTCTTTGCCAGGCCGTTGGCGAGTAGAAGCAGTGTGTCGTTGGTGCTGGTGTCCCCGTCGACGGTGGTCATGTTGAAGCTTTTCTCCG
>CAZPTF010000217.1:0-6915 GCA_964589015.1 uncultured Anaerolineae bacterium | reverse complement strand
AGCCAACGTCGAGACCGATCCGGACACGTTTAACACGCTCATCGCCGAGATGAGCAAAGTGGCACCGCAGCTCGAATGGGCCATCACCGACGAGATGTGGAAGCACGGTTCGAAATCGCCGGCCGAATTGGTCATCGAGCTGAAGAAGTTCAACAACGAGCCTATCGTAGACCAAATCACATGTCAAGTGCTGGTCGTCGACGGCGAAGCCGAGGCGTGGAGCGTCGGTCAGGCCAAACCGTTGTACGATGCACTGACCTGCCCGAAGGACTACATGCTCTTCACCGCCGAGGACACCGGGCTCGTGCACACGCAGACGGGCGCCCACGCCGTCGCGACGCAACGCATCTTCGATTGGCTGGAGGAAAACCTGTAATCGTACCGCGGCGCACGCCGCCGTTGCCAGCCACATACGGGCCGGAAGCAGGACGAGGAACTCCTCCCAACGGGAATACCGTCCGCTTCCGGCCGGGCCGCGTGGGTATAGCGAGCGAGTGCCCGCCGAAACCGTCGTGCTCAGGCCATCCACGCTGCCCAGTCGACCGGCTGCAAGCTGCCATCGGGTGTGAAGCCCAGCTCGCCAGGTTCGGTCAACACTTCGATACCGTCCTTGTGCTTGAGCTCCGCGATCAGGCTCTCTGATACCTGCATGCGGCTCAGGTGCAGGGTGTCCCACACCCGGACAACGCGCGCATCCTCCGGTCGCGTCCCGGCGAGCAAGCGCAGACCCAGGTCCACTGCCTCTTTGTCTGTCGCGAGCGTCAGCGGCACCTTGCCCCGTTCTGGGAAACCGGAGGTGATCGCATTGGCACGCCACGCGTCGAAATCGATCTTATTCACCACGCGCTGCACGGTGAAATCTGCGAGGCCCAGACCGGATGCGTTGCCAAATGAAGCTGTCGTCAAATCGAAGACGATCAGCCACTTCACGCGTGGGCACGCAAATTCCGGCTCGCCGCGGATACCGATCCGACCGATGACATTGGTGTCCATGCCGATGCCGCTGATCTCTTTGCCCATGCGGTCGACAAGCAGCAGATCGATGTCGTCCAGCGGCAGCCGTGCCATGTAAGAATTCGCTTTGACCAGCAGCGCCATTTCGGCCTTCTCGATCTCGGCGGCAGGAATGGCGTGGATCTCGGAGGTCTGCTCCAGACCATCGTCCAGTACGCCGATACCGAACAGGACTGGCGCCCTCTCGATAATCATGCGCGCCGCCGGAACCAGGAATTCGCGCAGGCCGCGCGCGCCCCAATCGTGAATGGCCGTCGCGCCCAGATGATTGCCGAGTCCGGCGACCATGATCTTCATCAGACCACTCTCGACGGGACCGGTGAAATCCGTGTGCTTCTTGATGCGGTTGATCACGATGGTAGCGTCCGCTTCGCTCGCATGCCTGTCGAGGTACACAGGCATCCCCTGCGGAAGAACGCCGATCTGTACCACGTCCATCGACGAGAGAATGGGCGCACCCGCGTAGTCTTCGGTCAGCCCATAGCTCGCCAGGACTTCGACCTGACCCTCAGCGGTCGCACCACCGTGGCTCCCCATTGCGGGAACCAGAAATGGGTCCCACCCCAATAGTTTCATTTCCTCTGCGACTATCCTGGTAATGAGTGCGATGTTGGCAATACCCCGGCTCCCGCACGCGATAGCGATACGGCTGCCCCGAGGCAAGGTGCCGCGCAGTTGCAGTTTACCGATTTCACTGTGGACCGCCGCCGGTATGTCTTGAATTGGAGCGGAGTAGAGCGATTGCGCGATCATGCTCATACGCGGATAACTCATGGTGAAGACCTCCTCGTCGAATCGAATATCTACCGATTATACCACAGCATTGGAGAAATGTTACATTTCACATTTCTTGATTTTTCCGTACAATTACCGTTGCCTGGCGATACATGGCAGGCATACCATACTAATTCTGGAGGTTTCATGTCGGCAATGAGATTTAGCGATCGAGTGGCCGTCATAACGGGCGGCGGTGGTGGAATCGGCAGAGCGATCAGTCTCAACCTGGGCAGAGAAGGTGCGACGGTCGTGGCTGCGGACATCGATCCGCAAGCTGCAGAAGAGACCGCTCGGCTGGTGATCCGGGACGGTGGACAGGCCCTGGCTATTGAAGTGGATATCACGCGAAAGCAATCGGTACAGGCGCTGGTGGCAGAGGTGCTCAGAGCCTACGGTAAGGTAGACATCCTGGTCAATAACGCGGGCATCGATATCAAGGGCGCGGTTGTAGATCTCGAGGAGAGCAGCTGGGACAAGATTCTGGACATCAACTTGAAGGGCATGTTTCTGGTGACGCAGGCCGTACTGCCATTCATGATTGCGATCCGCTACGGACGCATCGTGAATATGTCGTCCATGCTTGGGAGGACGGGCAAGGCTTATAGCAGTCCCTATTGTGCATCGAAATTCGGCGTCATCGGCTTCTCTCAGGCTGTCGCCCTGGAAGTAGGCAAGTTCGGGATCACGGTCAACGTCGTTTGCCCGGGTCCGGTCGATACGGAAATGATACGCCAGAGCATCGCACAGTCCGCCCAACTGCAAGGGGTCACGTGCGAGGAGTTCCTGCAGACCTACTTCATCAACCAGACGCCGCTGGGACGCATTGCCCAACCGACCGATGTAGCGCACGCTGTCGTATTTCTGGTGTCTGATGAGGCGGCGTTCATAACCGGGTCCGCGCTGAACGTCTCCGGCGGGAGAGAGATGCACTAGCCCGTTCGCAAGTTGGATGTGCAGCACCTTAAAAATCGTGAAAATGCCTTGACAGCCAGTTCAGAATATGATAGTATGCTACATGTAGCATGTAACATTTCACAGTCTCGATTGCGAGCGGTGGAATGTGCGAGGAGGTGTGTTTCGCCCCCGGCAACCTGGTATGCCCAGATGGACAGCGGTGCACCTCAGTAGCATAATACGTAAGTTGTCTCATGTAGTCCCACCACGTTCAAACTTCAATTATCTATCACAAGCAAAAGAAAGGACCTACGATGACGCATGGTTCGATGAACGTTGACTTCGAAGTAAGGGTTGACTATGACCGGCTTCGCCGTGAACGTCTGGCCAAAGCGAAGAAAGCTTTGGAGAACTCCGGCCTGGGTGCACTGGTATGCTTTGACCCCAACAACACCAGGTATGTCACCAGCACATATCTCGGCGAATGGGCTCGCGACAAGATGGGGCGCTATGCGGTGCTCCCACTTGGTGGCGAGCCTATTTTGTATGATTTCGGGAGCGCCGTGAAGGTAAAGCAAATGCGCTCACCGTGGCTCAAGCCGGAGAATGTCCGCCCGACCACCAACTGGATGCGCGGATCGGTTCCGTTGAGCGCAGGCATCATGGATGACTTCGCCAGAGAATTCGCTTCGGTACTTGACGAACATGGTGTACGTAACAAGCCGATTGGCGTCGACATCATGGACGTGCCGCTGCTGAAGGCCATGCAGAGTGTGGGCATTCAGATCGAGGACGGCCAGCAGGTCATGCTCGATGCCCGCCAAGTAAAAACCGCCGACGAAATCGAGCTGCTCAAGATGGCAGCAGGGATGGCGGACGCAGCTTTTGCCGATTTGTGCGACGCCATCCGCCCGGGAATTCGCGAGAACGAGCTGCAGGCAATCGCCTCCGACTCGTTGCACCGTCTGGGTTCCGACCAGATCGAATATGTGAACGTCGCGTCGGGAGAACGGACGAACCCGCATCCGCACACGACCACGGACCGGATGATCCGCCCGGGAGACCTTGTCTACATCGACCTGATGCATTCCTTCAACGGATACCGCACCTGTTACTATCGCACGTTCATGTGCGGTGAGCCGACTCCCGAGCAGATTCGCGTCTACAATCAGACGATCGCCTGGCTCGACGCGGGAATCGAACAGGTCAAACCCGGTTCGACGACCGCAGACATCGCCGCCGCGTGGCCGACCGCCCAAGAGCTCGGGTTCGCTGACGAAGCCGCCGCTTTCGCGCTGCAGTTTGGGCATGGCATCGGCCTGTCGATTTGGGAAAGGCCGGTCGTCAGCCGTCTGTTCTCCCTCAAAGATCCATTCCCGTTGGAAGTCGGTAATGTCTTTGCCCTGGAAACCTACTGCGGCACTCCAGATGGTTCTTTCGGCGCCCGCGTTGAAGACGAGGTCGTGGTCACACCGAACGGACACGAGGTTATCACCAAATTCCCGCGTAACGAGCTACCGGTCACCTGGAGTTGATGGCGCTGCCATCAACTGTGATGATCCGCACACGACCATATCAAAACAAGGAGGAAGCAAAACTATGGCAGACAGAAAAGTCGTACGGCATTTCAACTGGTTGGATATCGAGCCGGATCCGAAGCTGGATGAGTCGACGGGTTGGGTTAAGATGGACGTTCGCTGGGTGGCGACCAAAGAATCATGCGGGACTGAAGGGGCGGTGATGGGACGTACGATCTTCCGGCCACGGCTGGAAGGTGAAAGCTCGAAGCACGACCTGCACATCCACCCCAATGCGGAGGAGATCATCCACGTGCTGCGCGGCACTGGACGGGGCCGGAGTGGAGACGAATGGTTCGATCTCAAACCAGGCGATGTCTTGTTCGTCCCGAAGGGTGAGCTGCACATCGTCGAAAACACGAGCGAAGTCGAGCCACTGGAAGTCATTTTCGTCTATGCGCCCGGCACCAACCTGGAGGAGGCCGGTTACGAACGGAAGCACTAGACCGCTCTGAGCTGGTCCTGCCTGCTTATAGGCCAGCTCCTTGACAGCCAACAGACCTGTTTGTTACACGCACACGCGTTGGAGGCAGGACATGGACAATCGTGTGCTGCTGAAAGATATCTGGAAGGAGAGATTACGAGATGAAAGTTTTTGTCACCGGAGGCACAGGCCTCGTAGGAAGCAACATTATCAAGGTCGCACGCGAGAAATACGGAGCGGAAGTTGTTGCATCGATGTACCGGCGCATGCCCGAGGCACCCGTACATTATGAAATCGAGCGAGTCGACGTCACCGATGGGGCTGCGATCAGAGCAGCCATTAACAAACATCGCCCCGACCTGGTTATCCACGCCGCTGCTTCTGTAGATCACGAAGCACTCGAAGACAATCATGAACTGGGTTGGCGGTTGATGGTCAATGCGGTCCGTAGTATCGCCGAGTCCTGTGGCGACGTTGGGGCCAAGATGATCATGGTCTCATCCGACTGGGTATTCGATGGCGTCAATATCCCATTCAAAGAGGATACGCCACCATCACCGGTGTGCTACTACGGACTTCTAAAGGTCGTCGGAGAAACCATCGTGAGCTCGATCGGGATCGACTACGGTATCGCCCGGATCGCTGCCGTCTACGGACGAAACTGGGCCTTCCCGAACTGGGTCCCCGCAGAGCGGGTCACCGGTTTCGGCACATTGCCTAACTGGTACGTGGAAGCTCTTGGGCGCGGTGAGGAAATCGTCGAATGGACGAAGTATATCAACATTGAAGCCAATCCCACTCTCGCCAGTGACTGTGCAGATGCCATGATGGCAATCTGGGAGAAGAAGGTGAATGGCGTTTTCCACTGCTGTGGTCGAGATTACATGAACCGCGTCGAGCTGGCCAAACACGTGGCGAAGGCGTTTGGCTTCGACCAATCCAAGATCCGTGCGGCGACCGAAGCAGAAATGGATCCAACCTTTGAGAAATACCCGTTGCCACCACGCAGTTGCCTGGATGTGACAAAGACAGAGCAAATTCTCGGCAGAACCAACCTGGGAATCGAGGAAAGCCTCGAGGTATGGAAAAAAGAAAGGCTTGAGCCAATCAAATAGAGGGCTCGGCATCCCGGACCAGGTAAGAAAGGAGGGCCGCATCTGACGGAACCGTTGTCGTTCTTCGGGTAATTTCGAGACACCTGGCAAGCGAAGATGAATGTTTCATGAGCAGTCAATAACAAGGGGGTTTGAACGATGAAATGTGTCAATTGGCTTGTAGCGGTCACTGTAGTCTTGTCCTTGCTGTTGGGGGGGCTCAGCGGGATTGTGACACCGGTCTCCAGCGTAAGCGCTCAGGAGCCGGACACCTTGGACATGGCGATCATCCTCAAGAACCTGATCAATCCCTACTTCGTGGCAATGGGTGAAGGTGCACAGGCCGCGGCAGCGGACATGAATATCAACATGTCCGTGTTAGCGCCAGAGCAACCCGACAACGTCGAAGAACAAACCAACATGGTCGAGAACCTGGTACAAGCTGGCACCGATGCCATCATCCTGGTGCCCGCTGACTCCAAAGCAATCGTCCCCGCCGTCGATAAGGCGCGGGCGGCTGGTGTGCCGGTTGTCGCCGCTGATACCAAAGTGATCGGCACGGACGTCGAAAGCTTCGTCGGCTACGATTCCAGAGAACTGGCGGCCATCATGGGCCGTTGGCTGAAGGACTACATCGACACGAACATGAACGGAAAAGCCAAAATCGTCATCCTCGAAGGTAAACCGGGAGCCTCGACCGCCAAAGACCGCCTGGATGGCTTCCACGACGCCCTCGACAACATCGAAGGCATCGAAATCGTCGCGTCGCAAACAGCACAGTGGAACCGCGTCGAAGCCGTGAAAGTAACCGAAGATATGCTGACCCGCTTCCCCGACCTGAACGTCGTTATCGGCTCCAACGATGAAATGGCATTGGGCGCACTCGAAGCGATCGAAGCCCGCGGGATGACGCCGGGCAAGGATGTCGTCGTCATCGGCGTCAACGGTGCTGAGAATGCGCTCGAAGCCATCGAACAGGGCAAGCTGTTGTCAACGATCTATCCAAACCAGTACTGTCTGGCATACCTGGCGGTTCAGGTTGCCAACGATCTGGTTCGTGACGGCGTCCAGCCGGAAAAAGAGATCATCGGCGAGCTCAGCCAGGTGATCACCGCGGACAATGTGGCGCAGTTCA
>CAZPTF010000216.1:3000-6944 GCA_964589015.1 uncultured Anaerolineae bacterium | reverse complement strand
AGGGACGGCTCAAGCTCGACGAGGCGGTGCGCAAGATCGGCATCGTGTTCAGCGGCGGCGAGAGCGTCGTCGAAGCCACCGGGCAGTGGCTGGCCCTCGGTCTGGCTGTCGTGGCGGTGGTCTGTCTGCTCGCGGTGGTCCTGCTGTGGCCGCGGCAGGGGGATAAGCGGGATTCTGTGCCCGCTCCAGCCCCGCTGCAGGCACGGGTCACGTTCTTGTTGCTCTACCTGCTGCTGCCGGTGGTGCTGCTACTCATCACCACCTATTGGACGCCGAAATTCAACCCGCGCTACGCGATGATCGCTTCACCCCCGCTGTACATTTTGCTCGCCGCCGGTTGGGTGGCATTGTGGCGCGAGCGACACAGCTGGGCAAGGGCGCTGGCATGCCTCACAGCGGCTTTCATCGCGCTGGTGATGGTGTATGCCGACTACAATGCCTATTTCGACATCCGCTTCACCAGGCCGGACTTTCGCGGCGCGGTGCAGTGGGTAGAGGAGCATCGCTCGGCCGGCGAGGGCGTGATCCTGACATCCGGACATGCATATCCGGTGTTCGGCTACTACTATCGCGGGGATGACTGGCTGCCGTTGCCCGAAGAGCGTACGCTGTCGACGACCGATACGCTGAACTACAGCATCGCAGCGGAGCTGAACCGTTTCCTTGAAGGCAAACGGGGCGTGTGGCTGGTGCTGTGGCAGGACGAAGTCGCCGATCCCAACGGCTATCTGCCGATGCTGCTGGACCAGTACGCCGAGCCGGAGCCGGTCGAGGGTGCCTTCTATCACGTCCGGCTGCGCCACTACCGGCTGCCGGACGCATTCCACGTGCCCGAGGCTCCCGACATCAGGCACCCGCTGGACGTCAACCTGGGTAATGCTCTGACGCTGGTGGGCTATAGCCCTGCTGTGACCCAGACGCTCAACCTGTATTGGGAAGCGCGCGAGCCGCTGGCGGAGGATTTCAAGATCTCGCTGCGGATGAAGGATCCCACGGGTTTCAACTGGACGCGGCCGGACAGCGATCGCCGGCTGGCGGCGCTGCTGTATCCGACGATGCGCTGGCGACCGGGCGAGCTAGTCATTGGGCACTACGTCATTCCCGCGCTGCCGGGAACGCCGCCCGGCACATACGACCTGGAGGCGCTCGTCTACGCTGAGGGTGCCCCGCAGGCGCTCGACGTCCTGGACGCGCAGGGCGCGCCGCGTGGCAAGGTGGTGCGACTGGGGCCAGTGACGCTGAACGAGCCTGTGCCGGCGACCCGCGCGGACGTGAGCGGCGGCGAGAGCGCGGTGACCTGGCAGGGCGAGTTGGCGATGATCGGATACCAGCAGGACCGGCTGGACGCGCAGGCCGGTGATGAAATCCACCTGACGCTGTTCTGGGAGGCTCTGGCGCCGGTTGCGACAGACTACGCGCTGCGGCTGAGCTGGGTTCAGGACGGCGTCCGGCTGGCGGAGCAGACCTACCATCCCGCGGGTGCGGCCTATCCCACGTCAGCCTGGAAGCCGGGTGACCTGTTGCGCGGGCAATACAGCCTGGACGTGCCGCTCGACATCGCAGCGGGGCGTGGTCAGATCGAACTGGGCTTGTTCGCCCCCGGAGCGCCGCTGCCACACAACGAGTGGTTCCCGTTGACCGAAGTGAACATCGAGCAAACCGATCGGATCTTCGAACCGCCGGCCATGCAACTTGCGATCGACGCCGCCTTCGCCGGCCAGCTCAGCCTGCTGGGCGCGAATCTGCCCGCCGTAGAAGTCGAGCCGGGCGGCGCGCTGGACCTGAGCCTGTTCTGGCGGGGGGAGCAACGGATGGAGACATCGTACACGGTGTTCGTCCACGTCCTGGATCAAAACGGCGCGATGCTGGTGCAGGAGGATCGTATCCCCGCCGCGGGGAGCCGTCCGACGACGGGTTGGGTTCCCGGCGAGATCGTGGAGGACGTCTATCACCTCGCCATAGGTCCGGACGCGAACCCCGGCGATTATGTCGTAGAAGTTGGAACCTACAACGCCAGCGATCCTGCTTTCCCCAGGCTGAGCGTGGTCGACGCGGAAAGGCGGGCCGTGGATGACCGGGTGATCGTTGCTCACGTCACCGTGCGCCCTTGACCGGCCTGTTTGACGTTCGTACGGCATTCAGCTATAATAGTGGCATCATCATTGAAGGGAGACATACGATGCGCAACCCAGCAAATCCTCATTGCATCTGTCGCGTATCGTATTGCCCTGTGATGTAATCGCGTTCATTCATTATGCTCATTTGGCCATGGTGCGACCGATGCCCATGGCTGTTTTGTTTCCTGCTGGCCGTGGGCGGGGTGCAACCGGCGTCGGGAGGGAACATGCTACAAGTCAACAGCGTATCCAAATCCTTTGGGGACAAAACCATCCTCAACGAAGTCTCTTTCGTATTGAATCGCGGACAGCGTGCCGGCTTAGTGGGTCCCAACGGTTGCGGCAAGACGACGCTACTGCGTGTGCTTCGCGGGGAGATCGCACCGGATGCCGGCTACGTAACCCTGTCGCCCACCAGCGTACGGGTCGGCTACCTGGCGCAAGCCCTCGAATGTACGGAAGGGGCGACGCTTGGACAGGTGCTCCAGGAATCGCTGTCCACGACGACCCGCCACGAGCACCGGCTGCAAGCCCTGAGCGAGGAGATCGCACGCTCAGCAGGCGCTGAGTCCGGCGCCCTGCTGGCGGAGTACGAGCGCGTTCTCGCCGATCTGGAAGCCAACGCCGCCAGTGGTGGGGATGACCGCGTCGCTACGGTACTGGCAGAGCTCGATCTGCGCGGGCTGGACCCGGCGATGCCGGTGGAGAAGCTCAGCGGTGGGCAGAAAACCCGGCTCGGCCTGGCTGTGCTACTGGCCTCCGAGCCCGACCTGCTGCTGCTCGACGAGCCTACCAATCATCTCGACTTCGAGATGCTGGCCTGGCTGGAGCGATTCCTGCACGATTTCGCAGGTGCGGTGCTCATCGTCTCGCACGACCGCGCCTTGTTGGACCACGTTGCCGACACCATTCTCGAGCTGTGGCCAGCGGACGGGACGCTAAGCAGGTATCCCGGCAACTACAGTGATTACTTCGAGACCAAACAACGCGAGCGGGAGAAGCAACGGGCGGCATACAAGGAGCAGCAGGAGTTCATCGCCCGCCAGACCGCCTTACTGACCGAAAAGAAGAACTACGCCCGGTCGATCGAACAGGGTACGATCCACTTCCACCCACGCAAGATTGCGAAGGGGATCGCCAGGCGTGCCGTGGTGCAGCAGCGACGCATCCAGCGATTGCTCGATTCGGAGGAGCGGGTGGACAAGCCGAAGCGCTCCTGGGACATGCGCGCCCGCTTCGGCGAAACCCAGGAGACAGGCCGGGACGTGCTGCGCATCGAGGAACTCAGCATGCGCTTCGGGGCCACCGAGCTGCTCCGCGACGTGAACCTGACGCTCCGCGCCGGCGAGCGTACCGTGCTGGCTGGCCGCAACGGATCGGGCAAGACCACGCTGCTGCGTCTGCTGGTGGGCGAGCTCGCGCCGGCATCCGGTCAGATCCATTGGGGCTCAGGCGTCGTGCCCGGCTACTTCGCGCAGGAGCAGGACGTGCTCGACGATACGCTCTCAGCTTACGAGACGATCCGTGCGCTCGGCACGATGGATTCGCGCGACACACGCAACTTCTTGCACCGTTTCCTGTTCTCCGGTGATGACGTCTTCGTCCCGGCCGGACTGCTGAGCTTCGGAGAGCGCTCGCGGCTGATCCTGGCGCGCCTGATCGCGCAGGGATGCAACGTGCTTCTGTTGGATGAGCCGTTCAACCATCTGGACATCCCGTCGCGGCACCAGTTCGAGCAGGCGCTGAGCGAGTTCGACGGCACGGTGTTGGCCGTGGTTCACGACCGTTATTTCATCGACCGGTTCGCCACCGGGCTGTGGGGCATCG
>CAZPTF010000216.1:0-2900 GCA_964589015.1 uncultured Anaerolineae bacterium | reverse complement strand
CGTTTCACAGAGGCAGAGTGATTTGCGCGGCCCCGTTCGCCGCGCTCAGGTAGCATCCCTCACACAGCTCTATCGATTTGTAGGCCGCTTCGACATCGACGGCGGGTGGGTTCTTTCCCAAACACGCTCCGATGAACAACGCATCCTCGGCCTGGTACCCCCACTTCACTGCAAGCGGGAGGTGGCGGTAGTCCACAATGTTGATCTCCCGTTCGAGTCCCGGTGAGTGAACCACGCGGTCCAGCTCCTCGCTGCGGACGAACGCATGGTCGCCGACGATCTCGACCTGCTCGAACGGATATCCCCATGAGGCGTGTGCGGAGGACGAGAACACAGCGAAGCGATCCCCCTCGAATGTGATCAGGATGGCGAAGTCGTTCAGCACGTCGTAGACGTTCGCTTTCGCTCTCGCCTGCACCGAAACGGGCTCGCCCAACAGCCAGCACAATACATCCAGCACGTGTACGCTCGACTCGTACAGAAACCCGCCGGTGAGTGACAGATCGGTGATCCACGGCGGATTGAACCAGTCCCCATCGTTCTGTTTCGCATTGGTGAGGTATGGGGCAAAGCCGGACTCGATGGTCCTCTTCAGCGCGGTGTAGACGGGCGCAAAGCGCCGGTTGTGTCCCACCTGGTACACCGCCGTGCTCGCGCGCGCTGTATCGCGGATTTGCCGCGCTCCGTCCAGTGACGTTGCCATTGGCTTCTCCGAAAACACGTGTATCCCTTGTTCGAGAGCCCGCAGCACGACCTCCACGTGTCGTGTATTGGGTGTCGCGACGTAGATGGCATCGATTCCGGCGTTCAGCAGTTGGTCCACATCGTGAAAAGGCCGGGTGCCGATGTCCACGGCAAGAGCTTCCGCCTTGGTGGCCACGAAATCCGCAACGCCCACAATTTCGACGCGGGCATCCTCTTTCAGGATGGCGGCGTGGGTTTGTCCCATGTGACCAGCGCCGACAATACCGACTCTGACTTGCATCGTCTCCTCGTCCTTTCATCACCTGGCGAACCCTTATCGCTTCAACTGACCCCGGCCTTTTCGAGGGCCGCACGGCACGCCCGCAAACCGGCGAGAGTGTATTCGAGCGGATCGCGCTGCCGATAGGCCGGACGCATTACCTCCAGTGAATACGGGCCGTGGTATCCACGGCGCTCTAAAGCCGCGAACATTTGTTGCAGCGGGAAGAATCCTTCCCCGGGCAGCAGGCGATGCGCGTCGGTCAGTTGATCGAGAGGCAGGGCCTCCGCGTCGTTGACGTGTACGATAAACACGCGGTCGATATCGATCGCCTCGAGTGCTTCCCAGCTCGAGCCTCCAACGTGGAAATGGTACGTGTCGAAAACCAGTCCCGCGTTGGCTCTTCCCGTAGCCTGCACAATGTCCCAGGCTTCGGTCAGGGTGCGCACCGAGCACGTTGCCGGCGCCAGGAACTCGAATGCGACCCCTACGCCCTCTTGAGCTGCGATGTCGGCCAAGTCGCCGAGTGAGCCGATCGTCTCTTCACGCACTTGCTCCCGGCTGATGCCCGCTGGCAGCGGGCTGGGCACGACGACGATGGTTTTGCAACCGATCTGGCTGGAGATTCCGGCAAGCCAGCGACATTCGTTCTTGACATCCTCGAACTCCTCCGCAGAGCGGAGATTGATGTTTTCGATGCCGTTCATGCTCAGTGGCTGGACGCGTGCGGCTTCGAGCATCCGCGCGAGATCTGCGACGGAGTGACGCTCGAAGAACGGCCGCAGCTTGGGAACGAACAGCTCTATGCCGCCATAACCAGCAGCAGATGCCAGCTCAATTTCACGCTCCAGAGAAAGATCCGGGAGCGTCTCGCCATTCCACCCGACCAACATGTCTGCCTCCTCTTCTGCTAGAACCGCTTGTGGTTTCAATCGGCCCCTCGTGGGGCTCCCCTGCAATACGTGAATGATATGCGCCAAACGGTGGGATGTACGGCGCCCGAGGCCACAGGGCCACCCTACATCCTCCTTCGATCTGCGGTCAGCCGGCCCTGGACTATGGGGAGCAGCGCGCTGTAGACTCGCGCACGACGAGCTTACCCGAAAGGATGATTCGGGCAGAGGCATCGTACCCATCCAGCAGATCCAGCGCCATGCGCAGCGCCATGCGGGCCATCGTCTCTTTCGGTTGGGCGAACGTCGTCAAGGGCGGTACCAGGCAGGACGCCAGACTGCTGTCGTCGAAACCCACGACGGAGATGTCCTGGGGGACACGCAAACCCGCGTTGTGAATCGCCTGTAGCGCGCCTGATGCGACCAGGTCGTTGAAGCAGAATACGGCTGTCGGGCGCTCATCCAAGGCCAACAATTGCTCCATGCAGCTCTTGCCCCCAGCGGGCCACCCATCGCCTACCACGAGCAGCGCGGGATCGGTAGGGACTCCCCATGCGCTCATGGCTCGCAGATAACCCTCCTGTCGCTGCGCGTTCTCGTCGGGACTTCTGGTGCCTCCGATGTAGGCGATCCGGCGGTGGGCTAACTCCAACAGATGTTCGACTGCTTGGCGGGCACCGTCCAGGTTGTCCGTGCCGACGGAAAAAGTGTATGCCCCCCGATTCAACAGAATGACGGGGACACCGATCTGCTGCAACTGGGGCAGCGAAGAATCCGCGACGAGAGGATCCGGTACAACGATCGCATCGACGCGCTGCTCAAGCAGTAGCCGGATGGCGTTCATCTCTCGTTCAGGATCAGGGCCACAGACGGACAGAATCACGCTATACCCGTGGTCGGATGCGGTTCTGTTGATCGCGTTGACCATGTCAGCAGTGAATGCCTCGAAGGGTTCCATCACCACGACGCCTAACGTCGAAGTCCGGCGTGTGGCCAGACCGCGCGCAATGGCGCTGGGAACGTACCCCATCTCCCGTGCAATG
>CAZPTF010000215.1:0-6952 GCA_964589015.1 uncultured Anaerolineae bacterium | reverse complement strand
TCCAGTGGACGTGCTCTCCAGCGCATTGGTCGTGTCAAAGGCGCTACACTTGTCGCCAAAAATCCTGGCTACACCCTCGGCGCTGCTTGCATTGCGAAATCCCGTCAGGGGTGGTATAATCTGCGCTGTTGTCCCAATCCGAGAGATGAGGAGCCCATTTCATGCCTGAACGCGTGCACACTGTCAGTGGGGATGTAGCGTTTGCCTGTGGCGCTGTGGCTTCGGGTGTAAGTCTGGCGACCGGTTATCCCGGGTCACCCAGTTCTGGCACGATCGAGGCATTGCTACGCATGCCTGAATCAGAAGCGATGCAGGTCACCTGGGCGACCAACGAGTGTATCGCGATGGAAATGGTGATGGGCGCGTCGATTGCTGGCCGGCGTGCGTTGCTGTGTGTCAAAAGCGTTGGACTCAATGTGGCTTTGGACCCGCTGATGACACTGATGCTTGCGGGAAGCCGCGCCGGCCTGGTCATCCTGCTTGGGGACGATCCCGGCGGGTGGGCGTCACAGAACGAGCAGGATTCTCGCCTGCTTGCGCTGTTCGGTAACATCCCGTTGCTCGAGCCATCCACGCCGCAAGAAGCTCAGGACATGTTGATCGAAGCGTTTGATTTGTCCGAGCGCTTCACGATTCCCGTCATCGTCCGCGAGACCCGTGCGCTTGCGCTTGCTAAGGGTCCCGTACAGCGTGCGGCGCCGCGGGGTACACTGTGTTATCCGTATGCGCGCGAGCCAAACAAATGGTTGTCCTGGCCCGGGAACGTGGTATCCAACCATCGTAACCTGCATGCCAAGCTCGAAGCCATCCGTGCCGAGTTTGAAACTTCACGTTGGAACCGTGTGCAGGGCACAGGCCGGCTTGGAATCGTCGCGTGTGGAGTGGCTTATGCTAAGCTCCAGGAGACACTTGGCACGGAGATATTGGACCGCTTCCGCTTGCTCAAGTTGAGCACGTTCAACCCGTTACCTGTGGAATCGGCCAGTCGTTTTCTCGCGCAGGTAGACCGTGTCCTCGTGTTCGAAGACAATGAGCCATACCTGGAGCAGGCGCTGCAGGCTGTCGCACAGCGCCGGGAGTGCGCTGTGCCGGTCCTGGGACGGCTCAGCGGGCATCTGCCTATCGGTGGTGAGTTGGACGCGAACCAGATCACGGACGCCATGACGGCGTTCCAGCCGGCGTTGGCGTCCGAATTGGATGAGCCGGAGGCATATAGCCGCGCCATGCCCAGCCAGACACCGTTCTGCAGCGACTGCCCCTATGTTCCCCTGTTCGAGGCATTGCTGGCCTGTGTAGACGATATCGGCGGGCGCGATTCCTCGATCATTGTTGGTGAGCCCAGTTGTATGGTGAAGGCGTGCAGCCCACCCTACGAGCTGCTCGATGTGAAGTATTCGTTGGGGTCGAGCATTGGAATGGCTGTCGGACTGGCTATGGCGGAGCCCGGTCCCCGCGTGATCGCCCTGGCGGGCGACTCATCACTTCTGCACCATAGCTGGGGGGCGCTGGTCGAAGCGGTGCGGAACGATGTCGACCTGCTAGTAATCGTGCTCGACAACAGCACGACGGCAATGTCCGGGCGGCAGCCTCATGCCGCAACAACGTATAACGCCCGGCGGGTTGCGGCGACTCCGGTCGACTTGGAGAAGCTTATCCGAGCGTCCGGAGCGACACAGGTGCGGGTTATTGACCCTCTGGACAATGGACAGACCCAGCAGGCGCTGCATGAGGCGCTGCACGGTCGCGGTTTGGAAGTCATCATTTCTCGCAGTCCCTGCACTCTTATCGCCAATTCGGAGGCGCAATGAAATCGAAAGCCGTGTTATATCTTCTCATCCTGGGTATCATCTGGGGTGCTTCCTTCCTCTTCATAAAGATCTGTGTCACGTCGATTCCGCTTTTTACGTTCGTCAGTGGCCGGATGCTGATGGGCTCCTGCGTCTTGTATGTTCTGCTGCGCCTTCAAGGTGATCGGATGCCGCCAATCGGGCCGGCCTGGCTCCCGTTTCTTGTCATTGGGTTTTTCAATGCCCTGGTGCCGTATGGGCTGATTGCCTGGGGTGAACAACACATTTCAAGTGGGCTTGCCGCTATCCTGAATGCCACCACACCGCTTTTCACAGTGCTGATCGCGCACTACTTCATTTCGGATGAGCGCTTGACTATCGGCAGGATATTTGGCATCATCCTGGGTTTTCTGGGTATCGTGGCGGTGATGTGGCCGGCGCTGGAAGGAGGCGTTGTTTTCGACCTCTGGGGCCAGGTAGCCGTTGTCGGCGGATCACTCAGCTATGCGATTGCCATCGTGTATGCCCGGAAGCGACTGCAGGGTGTCACTCCGGTTAAGACTTCGATCGGGATGCTTGCATCCGGCTTCGTGATGACTCTGCCGTTGGTTGTCCTGCTGGAGAACCCGTTGGCGGTCCACCCTCCGCTCGAGGCCTGGGCATCCTGGGCCATGCTGGGCATCTTTGGAACGGCACTCGCGTACCTCTTCTATTACTGGCTGGTCAGTCATGCCGGGGCGACCTATACGTCTGTCGTCACGTTCTTGCTGCCGCCGATGGGCGTTTTCTGGGGGGCGTTGCTGTTGGGAGAGCGCATCGAATGGCTTCAGGCATTTGGGTCCGTTGTTATCATTTTGAGCATCATGTTGGTGAACGGGTATCTGAAACGGCCTTGGCAGCATTTGCTCGGAGCGCAGAAGAGCGTTTGCGAGGTCCGCTGACCGAGGAGCTCCTCATCCGCTACGACATTGCTCGATTCACGAAAGGCGGTGGCTGAGGATGCCATTCGCCTGCCGGTAGTGCAGCGCAGACGGTGACCAGACAGTTGTCCGTTACCCCATTGGCAAGCTGCATTGGGGGTATTCACAATGGGTCCTGCTAGGCCAGCGAACTGGGCCAATCTGGGACGTGTTCCGCTTACGAAGCGATCCACGCGACCGCGCTTCCAGGCCCCGACACGTCCTATGCGGAGATTGGCACAACCTGATACTGTGGCTGCGCTCTCTAGCGAGTTTTGCCGGTAAGCGGCAGCCTTGTCGCCCAAATTCCCGGACTGCTGGATACACCCATTGCATTTGACAGGGTGGCTGGACTGGGCTATAATCGTGTCAAGAGCTACGATCAAGAGGAGTAGGCGGAGTTTGGCCTGAAAGAGATGAGAGGTCGTCGGCTGAAAGCCTCTCTCAGAAGCCACCGGCTGAAGGTCGCTTGGGAGCTGGAGTCCTGAACGTCTGTGAGTGCTAGGGATTCCCGGAGACGCCCGTTATTGCGCCGTGAGTGCCGGGATGACCGTGTGTGTCGTTTCCGGAAGCGAGGTGGTACCACGTAAGGTGTCTGTGCCTTTCGTCCTTGTTGGCGAAAGGTTTTTTTGTGTGCGAAACCAGTTGCCAGGTGGTTCTCGGCGAATGGCTGGACGCTTTCGATACTGCAAGTGAACCGTTGCTGGAATGAGCGGTCTGATCGATTGGGATGAGAAGCCCGGCGCTGTGCACTCGTCGATAACTGTGGGAGGAATTGATATGGAAGAACGACCGGAAATGAGCAAAGTGTACAACCCACATGACGTGGAAACCAGGCTATACGATTGGTGGGAACAGCAGGGCTTCTTCAAGCCGAAGGGCAACCCTGACCTTTCTCCCTTCGTCATCTCCATGCCGCCCCCGAACATCACCGGGGCACTGCACATCGGTCACGCGATGACCGCGTCCATCGAGGACATCATGATCCGCTGGCATCGCATGATGGGCTACCCATCATTGTGGGTCCCTGGCTCAGACCATGCCGGCATCGCAACCCAAAATGTAGTGGAGCGGGCGTTGCTCCAGGAAGGATCGAGCCGCCAGGAGATTGGACGTGAGAAATTCATCGCGCGGGTCTGGGAATGGCGGCGCCAATACGGCAATCGCATCACGGAGCAGCACCGGCGTCTCGGCGCATCCTGTGACTGGGACCGTGAGCGGTTCACGCTGGATGAAGGGTTGTCCAACGCGGTACGCGAAGCATTCGTGCGCCTCTACGAGAAGGACCTGATCTATCGCGGGACCTATCTGGTCAACTGGTGTCCGCGCTGTGGCACGGCGGTATCCGATCTCGAGGTGATTCACCAGGACGCGGCGACGAAGCTTTGGCACGTGAGCTATCTGCTGGAGGGTGGCGGCGATATTCAAGTCGCGACGACGCGCCCCGAGACGATCTTGGGCGATACCGCAGTCGCAGTGAATCCGGACGACGAGCGGTATGCCGGTATTGTGGGCCGCACGGCTATTCTGCCGGTATTGGAACGGAGAATCCCGATCATTGCCGACGCCGTGGTCGACCGGGAATTTGCTACGGGTGCGGTCAAAGTCACACCGGCCCACGACCCGACTGACTACGAGATTGGGCTGCGACATGGCCTGGCACAGATCAACGTGTTGAACGAGGACGGGACGATGAATGAGCAGGCCGGGCCCTTCGTGGGCATGGATCGCTTTGCTTGCCGCGATGCGCTGGTCGAGCGGTTGAGACAGGATGGGCGGTTGGTCAAGATCGAGGACTATGGACATTCCGTGGGGCATTGCCAGCGCTGTGCTACGATCATCGAACCGCGCATCTCGACACAATGGTTTGTGAAGATCAAACCACTCGCCGCTGCTGCTATCGCAGCGGTACAAGACGGTCGCATCCGCATCGTGCCGGAACGGTTTTCCAAGGTGTACTACAATTGGATGGAAAATATCCGTGATTGGTGCATCTCCCGCCAGTTGTGGTGGGGACACCGTATCCCTGTCTGGTATTGTGAGGACTGCGGCAAAGAAACGTGTACCACGATCGATCCGGAACGGTGCGCTCATTGTGGCAGCACCCACATCCGGCAGGATCCGGATGTGCTGGATACCTGGTTTTCTTCGGGTCTGTGGCCGTTTTCGACACTCGGTTGGCCCGCCGACACTCAGGATCTGCGGACCTACTACCCGACCACGGTGATGGAGACCGGCTACGACATTCTATTCTTTTGGGTGGCACGTATGATTATGCTGGGCCTGGAGATGACCGGCGAGATCCCCTTCTCAGTTGTCTATCTGCACGGCTTGGTGCGTGACGAGCTTGGTCGCAAATACTCCAAGTCTCTCGGAAATGCGCTGGATCCGCTGGACGTGATCGAGGAGTACGGCACTGATGCGCTGCGGTTCAGTTTGGTGACGTCGAGTACGCCAGGAGACGATGCGAAGCTGTCGATCCAGAAAGTGGAAGCGGCGCGGAACTTCGCAAACAAGATCTGGCAGGCGACGCGGTTCATTCTGAGCAATCTGGACGCTGAGTTCGAGATGGGAGAACTGAACCCACGTGACCTCATGCTCCCCGACCGTTGGATCTTGAGCCGGTATAGTCGCCTGGTCGCTGAGGTCGATCGACTGATGGGGGAATATCAGTTTGGTGAAGCCGCGCGGCAGATCAGAGATTTTCTGTGGAGCGAGTTCTGCGATTGGTACATCGAGATCAGCAAGATCCGTCTCTACGGAGATGACGAGCAGCTCAAGAAGACGACGCGCAGGGTACTGGTTCAGGTAATGGAACGTACGCTGCGTCTGCTACACCCATTCATGCCATTTGTCACCGAAGCGATTTGGCAGAATCTGCCTCACCACGGCGCAGCTTTGATCGTTACCCCCTGGCCAAAGGCGGGCGACGCGGATGACGAAGCGGAGCGGCAAATGAACCTGCTCATGGACATCGTTCGGGCCATTCGCAACGCGCGAACTGAATACGATGTTGCCGCCGGGCGTCCGGTAGAAGCGATCATCGCCGCGGGCATGCAGCTCGATCTGCTGGATGCACAACGCGCGCTGTTGGTGACACTGGCGCGGGTGAACCCCGACAGACTCACCATCGCAGAGAGCTTACCGCACAAACCGGAAAAAGCGTTGGCCTTGGTGATCGGCGAGGTGGAAGTGTACCTGCCTCTGGCTGGGTTGGTGGACCTGGATGCGGAGCGTGTACGCCTCACCAAGGAGATCGACGAGACTGCACAGGCCATCGTTCGCGCGGAGGGAATGCTGAGCAAGGCCGGCTTCCGCGAGAAAGCTCCGGAGCACGTGGTTGCGCGAGAAGAAGAACGCCTGCTGGAGCACCGCGTGCGGTTGCAGAAATTGCGTGAACGCCTGGAGTCACTGCAGCCATAGTCTCCCACTATGCACGGTTTTCGGAATACCGTGTGAAGCAGACCTCGTCTGGTGTGTGCTGTGGGAGCGGATATTGTCCCTCGGCATAGGCAATGTGTCAATGTGTCTATGAGCGAGAACGTCGCAGCCTGCGCGTATTGTGCGCGCGGTGGAGCGGCGTTCTTCGGTTCGCCTGGCCTATACGGAGGCATACGTGTCTCACTCGGACCGTTATCTGGAATTTGCTTTTGGGAATTCGTGTGTTAGGATATACTCCACATATTGAAGCCAGCCGGGTGCTTTTTTCACAAGACAGCCTGGCTGCCGATTGTTCTATCACAGGGGCCTCAGCACTTGAGGCAGGGAGGATGTGACACCATGGCCAATAAGGACAAAGGCAAGAAAGACGAGAAGAAGGAGAAGAAAGGGAAGAAGGACAAGAAGGATAAGAAGTAAGTACGTGTACGTAATGCCGCAGAACGAAGCAGTCGAGGGGCTGGCATGCTTTCAGATAGCGCGCTGGCCCCTTTGATGTGCCATGCATGCGTCGTCGCCTGGACTGGCCCCCTGCCGCAAACTGGCAAGAAGGCGCCAGGGAAGTGTCGAAACGTGGCTCTCCATCTCCACCGCAGAAAAGGTGCTCCACAAGCAGTCAGGCAGGGGTGATCTCTCGTTGCCCGAGGTTTCCCTTTTATCTTGGCGCTGATCCAGCGTTGCAGTTCCTCCATCCCTGTAGGTCGAGAGAGATGACTAAGGTTACACGATGTGTGTTGAACGGGCAGCACTAAGCGTGCCGAGTGCCTC
>CAZPTF010000214.1:0-6995 GCA_964589015.1 uncultured Anaerolineae bacterium | reverse complement strand
GGGGAAGTGTCGGAACTGGCAGACGAGCGTGACTTAGGATCACGTGGAGAAATCCGTGAGAGTTCGAGTCTCTCCTTCCCCATGCTCACACCGTTATTCGCGATCCGCAGGCTTAACGTCTGCGCCGATCGAGCGGACGGCCTTTCATTTCCACTCCCTGTACAGACCACCGGTCTGGGGGAATCTGTTTTCAAAATGGTGGAACGCCGATTCACATCGTGAGACAAGGACTGATCTACTGAGACTGTTCACAAGAGTACCAATCCGGGTTGGTACCGGATTTCCGCGCACAAGGAGGTGTGAAATCAGTCATAGCGTGTCCGCCGACATGCTTGTGACGCAAGATGCCGGCACTGTGTTACGAATTCAGAAGCAACGATCATCAATCGAGACTGGTAGTCAATTGAAAGGAGCGTAAGTCATGGTAAAAGGCAAAGTCGCATTGCTGCACGGGCCCAAGGATCTGCGGGTCCAGGAAGTTACCTGGGATGACCCGAAACCGGATCAGGTGCTCATCAAGATGAAAGCCGCTGGCATTTGCGGGTCGGACGTGGAATGTTACGAAGGTCTGTCGGCGGAAGGCCGATACGACATCGCACCGTACACGCCGGGCCACGAGTGGAGCGGTGAGGTCGCAGCGGTTGGGAAGGATGTCAAGAACGTCAAGGTTGGCGACAAGGTGACAGGCGACTGTGTACTGCCCTGCTTCCGTTGCGAGAATTGCCGTCGTGGCATGATGCCGGCGGCGTGTCTCAATTTCCGTGAAGTCGGTTTTACCCCGGGCGACGGCGGCGGCTGGGGCGAGTACCTGCTGCTCGAAGAGCCATACGTCCACCCGTTCCCGGCTGATTGGACATTCGAGGAAGGTGCGTTGGTCGAGCCCTTCTCCGTGAGCCATTACGGTGTGTGGGGACCCGGTGGATTCGTTGCCGCAGACGATGATGTCGTCGTCATGGGCGCCGGCCCAATCGGTTTGGGCGCGATCATCGTTTGCAAGACAGCGGGAGCGAACGTCATCTCCGTCGAACCGCTTCCGAAACGGCAGGAATACGCCAAGAAGTTCGGCGCCGACGTGATCGTGGATCCAAGCAAGGTCAAAGATCTGGCGGCTGAGCTCCGTAAACACACCAGCACGTCTCGCGGCGTCACGCTGTTGGTCGAGGCGTCGGGCAACGACAGAGCCATCGCCGACATGTTCGATATCATCGGCACCCAGCCACGCCTGCGCATGATCGGCCACTCGATCGGACGCAAGGTGCCAGTGGAGATCGGCAAGGTCATCTGGAAGGGTATCTCGATTTACGGGCAGGGTGGTGTCACCTACGACATGCCACGGACGATCAGTTTCATGAACCGCATCCGCAATAAGGTGGACCTCCAGGGTCTAATCACCCACAAATATCCTTTCAGCCAGTTGTCAGACGCAGTCGATATGGCTGTTCACAACAAGGCCGAAGCCATGAAGGTCATGCTCACCTTCTAGTCTGGCGGCGATGGTACACGCGTAGCAGTCCCTTTTGCCACGCCGCTGGCTGCTACGCGCTTTTTTGTTTGCACCAAAAGGACACGGCCAGCCATGTTCCTGGTTATTTTCGTCAACAACATTCTGCCAGCCTTTTTGATCATCGGCGCGGGTGCGTTGCTGGGGCACGTGCTGAAGCTGGAAGTCCGCACCCCATCGCGCATCACGCTGTATTTCTTTGTCCCGTGCCTGGTGTTTACATCGATGACCACGAGCACGGTGAACGAAAGTGATGTGGTCCACATCCTGCTGTTCTTGCTGTTAGCAACAGGCGGGGTTGGGGTGTTCGGCTGGATCATGGCGAAGGCGTTCCGGCTGACGCAGAGGCAGGAGAACGCCCTGTATCTGAGCACGATGTTCCTGAACGCCGGCAATTTGGGGTTGCCGATTCTACTGTTCGCATACGGTCAGGACGGGATGGACCGCGGCATCATCTTCTACATCGGCAGTGCCCTGTTGGCGCACACTCTCGCTGCATTCTTCGCATCGCGGGGGCGTGCCAGCGTCAGGGATTCACTGTTGAACGTGTTGAAACTCCCCACCATGTATGCGATTCTGCTCGCTTTCGCATTGCGCGGGCTACAGGTCGCACCGCCCGAGTTCATTTTCAAGTCTTTCAGTCTGGCAGGAGGGGCCGCGATTCCGACGCTGCTGTTCGTCTTGGGGGTACAGCTCTCACGGACGAAGTTGCAGGGCAATTTCCGGCTGATCGGTCTGGCGACAGCCATCCGGCTGGTCGTCGCCCCGGCAATGGCCTTTCTGCTCGCCTCGCTAATGGGACTGGACGGGCTGACACGTAACGTCTGTATCTTCGAGGCCAGTACCTCGAGTGCAGTGACCGCTACGCTGCTGGCGAACGAATTCGATTGCGAGCCCGATTTCGTGACGAGCGTAGTGTTCCTGTCCACGCTGTTGAGCAGCGTATCGCTGACGATCATTCTCGGGATGCTGGGGTAAACCCGCTTCAGTCGAGCAGGCTGATGTCGAGGTCGGACAGACGCTGGCGCACCAGGGCCAACAAGCGCGGACGCATTTCCGCCGCCTTGCCGAAGCGCGCTTTGGCCAACAGGGTCAGCTCGGTCTGCTGCCCGATCACACCGGATTCGCTGATTACCTGCCAGGGTTCCAGCAGGTTGGGCAACAGGATGACCGCCTCGGCCCCTAACTGCTCGAGAACCGGCAGCGCACGGTCCAGGTCGGACGCAGCAATCTTCACTTTCACATCGGCAGTCGAAAACAGCCCGCGGCTGAAATTTCTGAGGACCCGTATCTCGCCATTGGGCACTACGTATAGCTCACCGGTTCGCGAACGGAGCCAGGTTGCGCGCAAGCTGACTTTCTCGATGACCCCTTCGATGCTGATCAGGCCCACAATTTCCACCTTCTCCCCTTCGGCGAAGGTATCCTCGAAAATGAAGCTGACCCCGGTGAGGAAGTCACTGATGATCGGGCGTGCGCCCAATCCAAACGCGGCACTGAACAGACCGACGACCCACACCAGCGTGTTCAGGGAGACGAACTGCCCGACCGCCAGCAAGGTCGCGCCGGCAAACGCCACCACGCTGATGCTGTTGGCTGTCAGACTCCGCAGCGTTGACTCGCGCTCGGGACGGATGCGCCGGCCTTCGGGTGTGATTCGACTCAGGCGCACCACGCGATTCGCGAGGACCCCCGCCAACAGATGAACGAGCCACGCAAGCAGATAGAAACTTGCAATGAGCACCGCATGTCCCCACCACGTCGACGTCGCGAGCACAGTGCCAATCTGATCGAACATCGTCTGTTCCTTATGAATCCACCGTCAAGATCGAGACAGGCACGTAGCTGACACTGACCGTCCCCGGACCGTTGTGGACGCCCAGCGCCGGGGACAGACGCGTCGTGAACGTCTCGACGACGTTCAGTTGCTCGCCCACCAACCCGCGCAGCCGCGCGGCAAGCGCCTCGGCCTGACTGTGGACGAAAACCGCTTTGATCGGTGCATCCGCGACGACGCCGCGGATCAACTCGACCATCTTCTGGTATACCCGGTCCATATTGCCGGTGCGCACTTGCGCCATCGGTTCGATGATCCCATCGTTCATCGTGATGATCGGCTTCACACGCAGAATCGTCGCCACCATGTGCTTGGCACGGCCGATCCGCCCGCCTTTGTACAGATAGTCCAACGATGGCGCGGTGTGCAGCATGTGGGTCGCCGGGATCATGCGTTGCCACAGCGCCATAATCTGTGGCACGCTCCAGCCACGTTTGGCTGCACGTGCCCCCTCGACGCTGAACAAAAAGTGGACACCTGACACATTGCGCGTATCGCACACTTCGACCGGGAATCCCGGCCGTTTCTCCTGCAGCATCTGCCGCGCGACCATCGCCGCCTGATAGGCGCCACTTCCCTCCGCCGTCATCGTCACCGCCACGATGCCTGTAGCGCCGGCGGCGATGAGCTCCTCGAATGCCTCCAGGTACTCACCAGCACCGGGATTGGCGGTCGTGGGTAGCGCCTTTGTCGCCGCCAGATAATCGTAGAATTCTGCGAAGTCTGTTTCCTCTTCGACGTCCTTGAGCATCTGTCCTTCCCGCAAGATATAGTAGGGCACGATCTTGATGTTCAGTTCTTCGATCAGCTCGGGAAGCACTCCTGCACAGGTATCGGTCACAACAGCTACTTGGTTCATTTCCTTATCCTCGTTGAATATAATGGCGGTCTGGCGCTCCACCCTGCCATCATCGTGTTCCACAAAATGCACCGGCCCACTCTGCGCCGTCAGTTCAAGCCACGGCGCCCCCATTGTCTGCTGTCGAGTCCGCAGCAGGATTCTTATCGTTTTCCTTGCCGAATTCACGGAGGCTCTCGGCCAACAGACGCAGGCGGCGATCCACTTCGTAGTTGACCGTGCCTTCCGGGTAGGCCCCGTCGGGGCCACGGTCCCCGGCTTCACGACCGGTCAGGATTGCGATGCCTTCATCGATGGTCCGAACCGGGTAGATGTGAAACTTGCCGGCACGCACGGCTTCGACGACTTCCGCTTTCAGCATCAGGTTATTGGCATTTGTCGCAGGAATCACGACACCTTGTTCCCCATTCAAACCGCGTTCCTCACAGACATCAAAGAAACCTTCAATCTTGCGCGTCACGCCGCCGACCGGCTGCACATTCCCATGCTGATCGACAGAGCCAGTCACCGCCAAGTTCTGCTTGAGCGGGATGCCGGAAATCGCGCTGAGCAGCGCGTATAGCTCGGTCGAAGACGCGCTGTCGCCATCCACACCTTCGTAGCTCTGCTCAAACCCAATGCTGGCAGAGATACTCAGTGGCTTGTCCTGGGCATATTTGCCGCCCAGATAGCCCGCCAGGATGAGTACACCCTTGTCGTGGATATGGCCACTCATTTTGGCCTCACGCTCGATATTGATCACACCGGACTGCCCCATGTAAACGCTCGCCGTGATACGCGAGGGCTTGCCGAACCAGTAGCTGCCCAGCGAGATGATCGCCAGCCCGTTCACCTGGCCCACGACCGCCCCTTCCGTATCCACCATAATGGTTCCTTCGACGATCCGTTCCTGCAGGCGTTCTTCCACCTGCCTGACGCGGTACTCCTGTTCGTCGATGGCTCGCTGCACATCTCCGCCTGTGACGAGCGTATGCCCGGCCTTCCCGGCCCAATAGGCAGACTCATCGACCAGATCCGCGATTTGCGCGAACCGCGTCGTCACTTTGCGCTGATCTTCGACCAACCGCGCCCCATATTCTACCACCTGGGAGACAGCCGCCATATCGAAATGCGGCAGACCGGCCTCATCGCACCGCTCGCGGATGAATTTGGCATATTTCATGACGCTCTCGTCGTCCCAGACCATGTCCACGGCGAAATCGGCGCGCACCTTGAACAGCTTGGCAAATTGCTCGTCCAGCGAATAGAGCAGATAGTACGTTTCCGCATCGCCGATCAACACCACTTTGACATCGAGCGGGATGGGTTCAGGATTCAGGCTTGCCGTCGCCATCACGCTGACCTGCTGTGCGAGCTCCTCGATCCGCACTTCGCGGTTGCGCAGACAGCGCTTCAAGGCATCCCAGGCAAACGGCTGAACCAACACGGACTTGGCATCCAACACCAGGTAGCCGCCGTTCGCACGCAGCAGCGCTCCGCCGCGGATCATGCTGAAATCGGTCACCCACGCGCCAAATTCCGCCTGATGTTCGATACGCCCAATCAGGTTGTAGAGGGTCGGGTTGACTTCGACGACGACCGGCGCGCCTTCCAGATTCCCGTTGTCCACGATGGGGTTCACCCGGTAGCGATCGTATGGGGATGAAAGCCTGCGCATCATTTTCGGCAGATCGGCCTCCGCCTGAGCCTCCGGAACAGCCGTCTTGAAGATATCGACGTTCTGGATCAAGTCGTCACAGGCCCCATCCAGAAACTCGTCGACTTCTTCGTATGGGAACTGCTGTTTCAGTTCTTCGAACAGATGTTTCACGGTGAATTCCGCGATTTCTCGATCCAGGTTAGCCAGCGCGCTTTTGGCCTGTTTCTCCAGTTCGCGAATTTCGAGCATCGCCTTCTCCAGCTGCTGCTGCATTTCGGGGCGCATGGATTCGAACTTTTCCTGGACCTCGGGTGCCAGCTTGTCGTACTGCTCCTGCGAGAGTGCCTCACCATCGACCACGGGCACAATCACCAACCCCACTGGCGTCTGCATGAGCGTGAAACTGCGTGCGCTGACGTAGTCATTCAGCTCCTTCAGGGTCGCCTTGCGCCGGTCGTCCAGTTCACGTCCGATGCGCCCACGGTGCGCCACGTATTCCTCGCCCTCGAACGCACGCGGGATCTCATCGCGCAGGCTACGGATCATCTCGTCGACGGCGTCCCGGAACTTGCCCGCCATTCCAGGCGGCAATTTGATCGCTCGCGGCTGGTCGAGCCTGCCGAAGTTGTTGACGTAGCACCAATCGTCGGGGACTGGCTCGTCTTTCGCCTTGCGCTTGAGGTACGATTGAATGGTGGTCGTCTTGCCGGCTCCAGCCGGTCCCATCGCAAACACGTTGAACCCGTATGACGGGATGTCCAATCCGAACTCGATGGCCCGAGTCGCCCGCTCCTGACCGATAATCCCGGCCAATTCGGGCAGGTCCGCTGTAGAAGCTGCCGAACACCCGCTCATTGTGCATTTGCGGCACAATTCGTCTGCCTGTAGCTCTCTGAAGTTGAAGGTCATGGTATGCTCCTCAGTGTGAACCTTTCATTTGTTGCCAGCAATCGATCAGCCAGAGTAAAGCATGGGAGAAAGACAATCGCCCATCCGGGCGGGTGGCGATGCAGCGAGCTCGTCTCTGTACGCGTGCGACAAGACTGAGCCATTCCTGCAAAGTTTAACGCCGAATGTTGCGCCTGTCAAATGGGTTCGGGCCCAAGGGTGTAGCCAGGATTTTTGGCGACAAGTGTAGCGCCTTTGACACGACCAATGC
>CAZPTF010000213.1:0-7020 GCA_964589015.1 uncultured Anaerolineae bacterium | reverse complement strand
GTCGGAGATTGGCCCAGTCGTAGGCGTGAAGTCTGACTGGGCCAATCTCCGCACAGGCCATACGGTGGTCTGGTGGCCCGTTCCCGAGGGCCTCCGCGCAAACGGAGCGCACATACGGAATGAGGGGTGCAAGGGTCTTCGGCACGCCAGTCCGTGGCGGATGCGCCGCCGGCGCGAGACTGGACCAACCTCCACGTAAGCCGTGGCGGTATCTGCGGTCCGCCCGCGTGGACTGCCGTGCAAGCGGAATGCGTCAAGGCTTGGCACTGCCTGGAGATGCTGGAGACCCCAGTGTCTGCCTGACAGGTCACGCTACTGCAGGAGCCGCCAACGATTCGTTGGCCTTCCGGGAATCTGGCATGGACTTGTGCGGTGGCATGTGGAAAAAGAAGGGGCCGATCATGGCGATCGGCCCGTGAATCGCCGCCGAGAGTGTGCATGGATCTGGGCGGGGGTTGCTGCGTGTGTCAGAGGCCGATCTCGTGGCGCAGGTCTTGGGTGGGCTGGCACCAGTTGCCCACGTTCCAGCGGCCGAACACGCCCATGCCGCCGAGCTCGTCCGGGCCGCTGTAAACGGGTACGTGGATCAGCGACAGGCCATCGTAGGCGTGGGCCTGGTCTAGTGCTGCGAGCAGCGACGCGACCGAGCGACCGCCGTCGAAGGCGGCGATGCCCTTGACCGCGCGTGCCCAGGCCAGGTAATCGACTTCAACGGAGTCGTTTGTTGCGAAATCAGCGCCATACTGTGCGGTTTGCAGACCGGTGATCGCGGCCATGCGCCGGTTGTCGAGCAAGAGGATGCAGCCACGCGCGCCCTGCTGTACGCCGTCGATGAGGATCTGCGGGCACATGGTGAAGGCGCCATCGCCGCTTACGGCGAGTGCGTAGAATGGCCGGGAGGTCACCGCAGTGGCGAGCAGGGCCGAGACGGCGAAGCCCATGTAGCTCGCACCGGTCTCGGTGAAGGTCTGGCCAATGCGCTCGTCCTCGACGATCTGGAAGCCGTTGGCCTGGACGTCGCCCGAGTCGTAGAAGGAGACAACGTCGTGCGCCCTGGCCCAATCCGCGGCGGCCTTGATCGCCGCGGGCTGGGTCAGGATGTGCTCGTGCCACGCGTCGTCGTAGAGGGTCGGCGTGGCGTAGCGCCGGGCGCGGAACTCGTCCCAGGCGCGGCGCTGCGCAGTGCAGGCGGTGAGCCATGCTGACGGCGTCGTGGGCGGCTGTGCACCGCGTTGCCGCAGGACGGCGATCAGCCGTTGCAGGGTCGGAGCTGCATCGCCGACCAGGGCAATGGTCTTGCCGTAGTGGGTCGCCGCCTCGGGGTCGGTGTTGATGTTGATGACCTGCGCGACCTGCGGATAGGCGGTGCGCGAGCAATCGGACTGGCAGACGAAGCGTGTGCCGACAGCGATCAGCAGATCGGCGTGCTCCATCGCGTAGTTACCGCTGATGGAACCCTTCGAGCCGCCGACGGTCATGTTGCGTGGGTGAGCGTGCGGGATCACTCCGGAGGCTAGCGGACTGGTGACCGCGACGCCGTCGACCAGATTGAGCAGTTCGGCGATCTCACGGCCAGCCTGGCGTGCGCCACCGCCAACGCGGATCACGACGCGCGCGGCGTGCAGGAGTGCATCGGCGGCCTGTTCGTAGGCACCGTCGCTGGCCGCCGCTCCCAGGCGCGGGGGTGCGCCCACGGGCAGTTCGTCCACGTTGAAAGCGGGGAGCAGGGCACATTGCGTGTTCATGGGCAACAGCAGGTAGAACGGATGGCCGCGGTGCGGATCGTCGACGGCGTTGAGTCCGCGGCGCAGCGCCGTCGACAGCGCGAGCGGGGTGTGCAACGTGTATGCGCTCCCCATTGCCGAGAACAGCTTCAGGAATGAGTTCTGTCCGTGGCTGGGGATCTGCTGCATGTTGGGACCTTCGTCTTCGGTGGTCTCATCACCACAGAGATACCAGACTCCGAGGCCATCGGAGGCGGGGACGATCGATGCCGCCATCGCCTGCAAAGCTCCAGGCCCAATCGAGGTGACGACAGCGGCCTTCTCACCGGTGACCCAGCGCAGGGCGGTCGCCGCGTGCGAGGCTTCGATCTCGCTGCGCAGTCCGCAGACGCGTAGCAGCCCGGCCTGGTGATAGACGCGCAGAACTTCGGCAATCTCCGTGGAGCCGTGACCGAATACGCAGAAAAAGCGGGTGACCTGCTGGCGGAGCAACCCGAGGACGAGCGCTTCGGATAGAGTCGTGTCGATGTAGTGGGGCAGAGCGCCGGATGCCAGGGCCTGCTCGATGCCGCCGGCAGTGGCGATCACCTGGGCGCGTGCGGTGCGGGCACGGGTGACTTCTTCCTGCATGTCGGGAGATACGGTTGTTCTCATCGTGATCAGCCTCCAGTGTCTTATTTTGTCCCCTTGCTTGTAACAACCAGTACGGGCTATCCCTTGACTGCACCCAATGTGAGCCCACGAATGAAATAGCGCTGGAAGAAGATGAAGATGAACAGCGTTGGTAGCGAGCCGACGAGCGATGCGGCGGCCTGTCCGCCCCAATCGACCGTGTATTGCCCGGTCAAGTTCATGATGCCGACCATGATGGTCCGGCTGCTTTCGTGTTGGGTGAGGATGAACGGCCAGAGAAAGTCGTTCCAAATCCAGGTGAACTGTAGTGTCGCCAGCACGGCGAGCGCCGGTAGAGTGAGCGGCAACATGATAATGCCAAAAATCTGATACTCGTTGGCCCCGTCGATGAAAGCGGCCTCGCGCAGCGCATCGGGCACAGTCTGGAAGAAGTTGCGCATGACCAGCGTACATATCGGGATACCGAATGCGCTGTGGACGAGGATGACGGACCAGAGGGTGTCGTACAAGCCGAGCTGGTTCATCATCCGAAAGACGGGGATCAACGCGATCTGTGGCGGGAGGAACATGCCGGCGACCAGGAAGACGAACAATGTTCCGTTGCCGGGGAAGGAGTATTTGGCCAGGCCGTAACCGGCGAGTATCCCGAGGGAGATCGAAATGATCGAAGCCGGGATGGTAAGCTTAAGTGAATTCCACAGGAACTGAATCAGGTTGCCCCCTTCAGGGTCCAGGACGCGCATGTAATTGTCCAGCGTCGGGTTGGGAGGCAGGTTCCAGTAACCGCCTGTGGAGACATCAGCGACGGACTTGAGAGACGTCACAACGATGCCGTACACAGGTAAGATGAAGATAATCGCTGCGGTTGTCAGAATCAGAAACAGCAAGAGGGTCCCCGCAATACGCGACAGCCTGGCTGGGCGGTGATGCGCACGAACGGTGGCGCTAGTCATAGAGGTCCTCCATAGTCGCCATCTGACGGAAGTACAAAACGATAATGATCAGCGTCATCAGGAACAAGATGACAGCCACGGCGCTACCGTAGCCCATTTTGTATTTGCGGAACGATTCGCTGTACATAAACACTGCGAGCGTATCGGAACGATTGAATGGGCCACCTTTGGTCGTCGCCCAGATGACCTCGAAGCTCTTGAGCGCGTTGATCGCGGTGAGAGCCAAAACGACAACGGATGCCGGAAGGAGCATCGGGATGATGACTCTGGTGAGTGCCTGCCAGTAATTGGCCCCGTCGACGTGCGCTGCCTCGACCAGAGATACCGGTACGGAAGTCAGACCGGCGAGAAAAATGACCATGTTCAATCCCATCTGCTGCCAGGCCCAGGCGACGAACACGGCGATGAGTGCGGTGTTCGGGTTAGCGAGCCATGCAGTCGCGAGGTGTCCCAGTCCGACGGCCTGGAGCACCAGGTTGACGATACCGAGTTTGGGGTTGTAGACCCACGTCCAGATGATACCGACGATAATCGGAGAGAGGCAGATCGGCAGGTAGAAGACCGATTTGTAGATCGTATTGACGAGCTGCTTGCCTTGCAGCGCCACGGCGAGTGCCAGTCCACCCAGCGTCGGCACGAGCATCGCCAATGCTAACCAGAGGGCCGTGTTCTTGATCGCGTTCATGAAAAGCCGGTCGGTGAAGATCTTCTTGAAGTTACCCAGGCCGATGAAATTGAAACTGCTGCCGTAACCCGCCCAGTCGGTCAGGGAGAAGAACAGCGAATTGAGTGTCGGGACGATGACGAAGGCCAGATAGAAGGTAACCGGCAACATGAGAAAGGTTACCGGTGTGATCCAAACATAACGCCGTCTCATAACGATTCCTCACTGGGGGCGGAAGGGACAGGATAGCCATGTCCCTTCCGTGGTTGACCGTTGTAGTTTACTCGGATTCCGCCAGCGTGGCGAATTCTGCTGCGGCGTCCTCTTGGACGCGTTCGAGCATTGCTTGGTAATCACCAGGATTCGCCATAAACTCGGAGAACGCGTTCAGGCCGACCTCGGCGACCGGCGGAGGTGACGCCAGGTCGTAGTTGAAAGCGAAGACCGGGTCGGCTGCAATCTCACCGACGATGGCCGCTTTCACCGCGTCGTAGCCGCTGGTGTCCGCCATGAGACTCGGGGCGATGTGGCCGCCGCCTTCCGCAAACGCGAGCTGGACCACCGGGTCGGTCAGGTAGACCAGGAATGCCTTGGCCGCAGCGGGGTTTGGAGCGTCCTTGGACATCACGAAGCCATCGATCGGGCCGAGCGATGCGTGCGGGGTGTCAGCGTCGATGAGCGGAAACGCGAAATAGTTGTAGTCCTCACCGGGGACAAGGCCCAGGTCGTTGACATAGTGGCCGCCAACCCACGTACCCATCAGGTTCATGCCCGCTTCTCCGTTGGCGACAAAGTCACCCGCTTCGATCCAGTCGTAGGCGTTCGCATCGGGGTAGAAATAGCCAGCGTCGACGAGCTGCTTCCACAGCTCGAACGCGCGCACGACTTCCGGATCGGTGTAGGATGCTTCGCCGTTCATCAGCTTCTGGCGGTATTCGTTGCCAGCGGTACGCAAGAGAATCATGTCGAACCAGAACTGCGCTGGCCAACGTTCGCGGGAACCCAGAGCAAAGGCGGGGATGCCTGCCTCTTTGAACTTCTCGGCGACTGCAATCATCTCGTCCCAGGTCTTGGGCACTTCGGCGCCGACTTGTTCGAAGAGTTTGGGATTGTAGAAAAAGCCCACCCAGTGCAGGGTCAAAGGAATCAAGTATTTTTCGCCATCATACGTGGCTGCGTTCTCGATGATGCCTGGCGGGAACATCTCATCCATGTTGTTGGCCTGCCAGATGTCATCGATCGGTTGCAGACGATCACCATCTTTGATGAACTGCACGCGTGCACCTGCCCAATATGAAAAGGCATCCGGAGGATTGCCACCCGCCAGTTGTACGAGGATGGCGGTTTTGAACTGCTCGTGGTCCACCGAACTCGCAGCACGTTTGAGGCCCGGATGCATCGCGACGAAGTCGTTGATGACCTTCTCGATGAAATCCAGCCCGAAGCCACCGCTCCAGTAGTGCTCGATGGTGATATCGCCTGTGAGCTCCGGTTCGGCGGCGAAGGCGGGCAGGGCACCGACCAACATGACCAATACGAGAAACAGACTGACGACAAAACCCTTCTTTGGCATCTCATTTCCTCCTCGAAAGTTACTCAAAGACAGTTCTCTGAACGATTCAGTGGGGCAAGCATGACCGCTCAAAGTAGCATAGGCGCCTCCTCGACAAGTGATGGACCATTCTGGTGGAAAAACAGGTGGAGCGAAAGAAATCGTGGATTCAATTTCAACTCTGTTGCATATTATACAACAGAGTTGAAAAATTGTCAACATTTTCTGATTCCAAAGTCGAAATATTGACGAGAAGCAAAATGTGTTGTATAATACCCAACATGTTGAGATATCACATTTGTGAGGGGGTGGGAACCTTTGTCTGAGATTCGATCACTTGCGCGAGGATTGCAGATTCTCGATTTGTTGGAAGCATCAGCGGATGGAATTGGCATCACCGAGATCGCCGAGCGAGTGGACATCGACAAGAGCAGTGCGTCGCGCATCATGAAGACGCTGGCGAACTACGGCTATGCGGAGCAGAACGGCGATACGCGCCGCTACCGGCTGGGTCCGCGCTTGGTGCAGTTGGGCCAGCGGCTGTTGAAGAACACGCCGTTGCGCGATCAGGCGAAGCCGTTCCTGACCCGGCTCGTGCAGGAGACCAACGAGTGCGCGCACCTGGCAATTCTGTCGCAGGGACGCGCATTCTACCTCGATCACGTCGAGTCGTCGGCGACGCTGCGCGTCGCGGCGGGCATCGGCACGCGTGCTCCGCTGCACTGCACCGCACTCGGTAAGGTGCTGCTTGCGTTCGGCGATGAACCAATCCCCGATCAGTTGGAAACCTATACCCCGCGCACGATCACCGATGCGGAGACGCTCCGCAGACATCTCGAACAGACGCGCCGCCAGGGGTACGCCATCGACGACGAGGAGTACGATTACGGTGTGCGCTGCGTCGCATCGCCCGTGTACAACGTGAACAAGGAGGTGATTGGCGCGATAGGCATTTCGGGTCCGGTGGGACGGGTTCCTCTCGAACGATTCCAGGAGCTGGCGGCGATCGTGATGAGGGTTGCCGACGCACTGACGAAACACTTAAGTTTTCACACATGACATAAGATGAACCGGAGGAACTATGGAAGCACTGCGGGTTGGTTTCATCGGCACCGGACGGATCTCGGACTTGCATGCGCTGGAATATCTCGCCAATGACAGTGCGCGTATCGTCGCGGTGAGCGACGTCAACGCGGCACTCGCGACGAAACGCGGGTTGGCGTGGGGGGTGCCTGAGGAGCGCATTTTCACCAATTATCACGAGCTGCTCGCGTTGCGCGATGTGGATATGGTAGAGATTCTGCTGCCCCACCACATGCACCACCAGGCGACGCTGGATGCCGCAGCGGCAGGCAAGCATATCTCGGTGCAGAAACCGATGGCGCTGACGGTGGCCCAGGCGGACGAGATGATTGCAGCCACCGAGAAGGCCGGCGTGATCTTCAAGGTGTTCGAGAATTTCATCTTCTACCCACCGGTACAGCGCGCCAAGGC
>CAZPTF010000212.1:0-7060 GCA_964589015.1 uncultured Anaerolineae bacterium | reverse complement strand
GAAAGTAACGCTGGCCACAATGGGCACACCGAGACGATCTAATGTCTCCACAAAAGTGACTGCCCGCTGATTGCCACTAGCGCCGTCTGGAGCAACCACCACGATACGTTGTGAAGGTCCCTGTTGGGCAACATACTCAGCGGCTCTGGCGCCAACTTCGGCGTCCGTTGCGCACACGTTCAGATAGGTTGATTCGCCGGTGGTATCCAGCTGTCCCAGACCGAGACCGGGATAAACGACGGGCAGGTTGGCTTCACGGTATGTCTTAGCAGCAGCGGCAGCGGCTTCTGCGCTCCACGGGCCTATCACCCCGACAATTGCCGGATCAACTGCCATCTCTTGGGCAACCTGCCGTGATCGTATGGCTTGCCCATCATCGTTGAGCGCCACAAGTTCCACGAGGGGGCCGCCGGCGTTTCGCTGCTGCTCGTTGAATCGGCTTAGCGCAAGTTTGGTCGCGAATAGCGCATCATACGCCATCGCCCGTTGCGGTCCCTCGAAAGGAGCAACCAGCCCGATTTTCACGACAGGAAGCACGCTGCCTGGTGTCGAACAGGCGCTACACAGCCAGATTCCTACGACCACACCGGCAATCACGCCCAGGGTCCTGTTTCTTATGGCGTCAATCCAATGACTCATTAACCCAAAAAACCGTCTCTTATAGTATGGGATGCATTATACCTTACCGCGATGGAATAATCAAAGCCTTCCGCATCCGGAATATTTGACGCCCTCCTCTCTTGTTATTATAATCGAAACATGAATCACTTTCGACGCTTTGAAGACACAATCGAGGAAATATTAGAAGGAAAAATCATTAGCTTGCTGGGTGGGCAACTACACCCTGTCGAGATCGCGAACCTGCTCAGCAAAGCATTGGAAGGTGGCTGTTCCCACGTTAAGGGCGGGCGCTTGGTTGCTCCCAATCGTTTCTTCGTATTTGTCAATCCGCTCGATTACGACATGCTACGCCCTTACGCAGAATTGCTTCAGGAACAATTCAGCGCGTACGTTACCCAGCTTGCCGCGGACAATGAGTTCGGAATCATCGGCGCGTTGCGGGTCGTCATCCAGCCAATGCATTCGGTGCCCCAGGCGCGGCCACGGGTCTCTGCCTACCTCGACACACCGCCGTCGAGTTGGGTATGCCCGGGGAACACGGAACCTGTACCAGCGGAATAGGAGACGGTGATGCGAAGCTTCCCGAGCAGTTTTATGTTTGTTGTCAGTTCATGGGCCTAGAGTTTTCTCTACTTCGTGTAGCCGTTCCCGTCTGCCTGTACCTCTTCGTATTGGCGACAGTAATCTTGATGTGGTGTGAATCCAAACAGGATAAGCCCAACGTACTCGGACCGGAAGAGTCCGTCCCGGGCGCAAGACTGGTCGTTAAAGAGGCGGGCGACACCGGAATGATCGTAGGCGATGTGATATTGGTGACAGCAAATACTCAAATTGGACGTTCGCTGGAAAACACCGTCATTCTCCCGGATAGCTCCGTGTCGACCCGGCACGCAACACTGTTCTATCACAACGGTTGCTGGTGGCTCAGTGATCTGAACAGCACAAACGGAACGATGCTGAACGGAGAATCGATTGCAGCGAGGACTCGTGTGCATCCCAGGGATGTGATTACATTCGGTAAGATCACGCTTGCCTTCGAAGATAACCAAAACTCACATTCTTGAATATTACAAAGGAGAGGACACAACATGCCGCAGACGAGACAGCCACGCCTTGCCATCATCGGTGGGAGCGGGCTCTATGAGATGGAGAATTTGTTGGACATCGAAAACGTCAAGGCGACGGACTTGGCTACACCCTTCGGTTTGCCTTCCGATGATATTGTCACAGGGACGCTCGAAGGTCAACGAGTGGCATTTTTGGCACGGCACGGGCGCGGGCACCGTTTGATGCCCAGTGAGGTCCCATACCAGGCCAACATCTGGGCACTCAAAGCGCTGGGTGTAGAACAGATCGTGTCGATCAGCGCGGTGGGTAGCCTGCGTGAGGACTATGCGCCAAGAGACATTGTGATTCCTTCGCAGATCTTCGACAGAACCAGGAACCGGCCATTGTCATTCTTCGGGCGCGGTCTGGTCGTACACATCAGCTTTGCAGAACCATTTTGTCCCCTCCTGAGCCAACAACTCTTCGAAGCTGTCCGTGCAACAGAAGAAGCCACCGTACACCAGGGGGGCAATTTCGTCGTAATCGAAGGTCCTCGTTTCTCGACAAAAGCTGAATCGAATACATTCAGACAGTGGGGAATGGACATCATCGGTATGACCGCTGTTCCGGAGGCTCAACTGGCGCGTGAGGCGGAAATGTGTTATGCGACCATGGCCCATGTGACCGACTATGACGTCTGGCATGAGGTAGAAGAGACCGTGACCGTCGAAGCCGTCATCCGCAACCTCATGGCCAATACACAAGTCGCCCAGAAAGCAATTCGCAACCTGACACCAAAGGTGCGCGAAACACGCAAATGCTTATGTCCAACTGCGCTTGCAGATGCGATCATTACGTCACCAGCAGCCATATCCGGCGAAACAAAAAGGGAACTGCACTTGCTCGTCCACAAATACCTGTGATGGGGGGTTGGCAAAAGGGCTTCCTCCGCCATAGCATTGTAAATCTGAAAGAAAAGGTGTTTCGCTTATCTACTGCTCACCAGGAGTGCGTGCTGCTTCTCCTGGTGTATGTCTTTGTCTTCCTGACTCTCTTATACGCCTGGCTCGCACATTCCCCAGGGGCCACGCTGATAAACACGATCGCCATATTTGCGACTGTGACCACGACAACCGGCGGGGCGCATCTCTTGATCGGCCGGAAAAGACCGGTTATAGACCCATTTCTCCTCCCATCAATAACGTGTTTGATCGGTCTGGGTCTGATTATGTTAGAGAGACTGGCGCCCAATTTCTTAGCGAAGCAATTGTTGTGGTGCATTAGTGGCATGATCGGGCTGGTAGTCGTCATTCGCTGTCCCAGGAACCTGCGCTGGTTGCGACGTTATCGTTACCTGTGGTTACTTCTTGGTCTATTCTTGTTGGGGCTGACCTTCCTGTTTGGAGTGAATCCGCTCGGCGGGAGTGCACGATTGTGGCTTGGTTTGGGTGGCATGTACTTTCAGCCCTCCGAATTCCTCAAACTGGCATTTATCGTATTCCTGGCGAGTTACCTGGCTGAAAAACAGGAGTTGATCAGGCTCACTCATTCGCGGGTAGGGAATTGGACGTTGCCACCTCTAGCCTACCTGACGCCACTGCTGCTCGTTTGGGGGTTGACGCTCTTACTGTTGATTGCACAGCAAGACCTTGGGACTGGGGCGCTTATCTTCTGCACGTTTCTAGCGATGCTGTACGTAACCAGCCAGCAAGTTTTCTATATCGTGGGGGGAATCGTAGCCTTCGCGTTGACCGGCGCGTTAGGCTATGCTGTTTCTCCATTCGTGGCCTTGCGCATTGATATCTGGTTAGATCCGTGGAGTCAATCCGAAGGTGCTGGATATCAGATCGTCCAGGCATTACTGTCCTTTGCGGCTGGCGGTCTGTTCGGTACGGGCTTGGGCCACGGGCATGGTGCCACGTACATTCCCATCGTGCATACGGACTTCGTTTTCGCTGCAATTGGTGAGGAGTTCGGTCTCGTCGGAGCCGTTGCTGTCATGCTCATCTACATTCTATTGCTCTACCGTGGGTTTCGTATCGCACTATCGGCAACTTCGCCTTTCGACCAACTCCTTGCCGTTGGCCTCACCGTGAGTATTTGCTCACAGGCCTGGGTCATCATGGCCGGGAATCTCAAGGTGTTGCCCCTCACAGGTGTTACCTTGCCTTTTGTGAGTTATGGGGGAAGCTCACTGCTCTCCAGTTGTCTAGCCGTAGCCCTGTTGTTGCACATCTCTGCACGGAGCACTGTCCAATCGAACCGCAACGCCCTGTTCGAGCGCGACGCACTCGAATCACTCGCAAATGGGAGTTCGGCTCTTGAATAGATACCTGTCCCGCCTATTCATCTTGATCCTATGCGCTTACTTGCTCCTCGTTGGCGCGCTAGTTTACTGGCAGGTTGTCTATGCACCAACCCTACTTACGCGCCCTGACAATCCTCGACTGTATGAACAAAGGCCGCCAGGTGTATCTGCCACACCAAACTTTTCGCATAGCATGTTCTTTGTTTAAGGCAACCTAGAAATCAGGGTGCAATGTTGGGTGATATCACTATGCGAAGATACCTGGACGTCCGAATTGACAATCCTGCTTACCTATGTTATAATCAGACCTATATGATAACTTATAACCACTTGCTGGAGTTTTCACCTAGGAGGATTGCATAAATGGTTGACGGTTCTAAGGTGAAGGAATTGCAGGGCATTACCAAACGAATGCGGTTGGAAATAGTCAGAATGATGGGCAAAAATAAGCCTCATCATTTTGGAGGTTCACTGTCCGAAGTCGAGATTGTCACCGCGCTGTATTTCTACAAGATGCGCTACCACGCCTCGGACCCGGCGTGGCCAGATCGTGATCGGTTCGTGATGAGCAAGGGGCATTCTGTTCCCGCTCAATATGTGGCGCTTGCGATGCTGGGCGTGTTCCCATACGAGTACCTGGGACAATTGAAAACGTTGGGGGCATGCCTGCAGGGACACCCATGTATGAAAACCCCGGGGATCGAAGCCTGCACAGGCTCGTTAGGCCAGGGTCTCTCCTATTCCAATGGCATCGCGCTGTCCGCACGGCTCACCAACAGGGACTTTCGCGTATACACGTTGCTGGGTGATGGTGAACTACAAGAAGGACAGGTCTGGGAAGCGGCGATGACGTCCGCAGCGCGCAAGCTCGACCACTTGTGCGCGATTATTGACCGCAACCATCTCGAATCACAAGGGAATACCGAGGACAGCAAGCCGCTCGAACCACTTAAGCTCAAGTGGGAAGCCTTTGGATGGCATGTCCTCGAAGTCGACGGCCACGACATCAAACAGCTCTGTGATGCGTTGGACACGGCAGAGACCATCAAGGGCAAACCGACAGTGATCATCGCCGATACGGTGAAGGGGAAGGGTGTCTCGTTCATCGAGGGGAACTTCACTTTCCACAATGCCCCGCTGTCACAGGAACAGTACGATCAGGCTATCCAGGAACTGGAAACCGCACTTGAAGGAGTAAATTAAGATGGCAGACCGAAAACTTGTCCAGACCCGCGACGCTTATGGTGACGCACTGCTGGAGCTTGGTAAGGCGAATGACAAAGTCGTGGCGCTCGACGCGGACCTGTATCGGTCCACCAAGAGCAGCGTCTTTGGAGAGGCTTTCCCGGAACGCTTCTTCGATATGGGCATCTCCGAACAGGATCTGATCAGCACCAGTGCCGGGCTCGCTGCCAGCGGCTTCATCCCTTTTGCGAATTCATTTGCGATGTTCTTGACAGGTAGAGCATACGACCAGGTCAGACTACAGCTCTGCTACGTTCCGCTGAATGTCACCCTGGCGGGTTCCAGTGCCGGCTTGACGCAAGGCCCTGATGGCGCCAGTCACCAATCGTTTGATGATATCAGCCTGATGCGCGGCTTGCCCAACATGACCGTACTCGTCCCAGCCGATGGTGTCGAGACGGCACAGTGCGTGTGGGCAGCAGCAGAAACGCCCGGTGCAACCTACATTCGTTTGGGACGGTATCCGACCCCGCTTTTGTTCGACGAGACGTACAAGTTCCAAATCGGGAAGGCTCACGTACTGAAAGACGGCCATGACGTCGCGTTGCTGGCAACCGGGCACATGACCGCGAAGGCGCTCGATACCGCCACGGAACTGGACAAGGCGGGGATTTCTGTTGCCGTCGTCAATGTATCCACCATCAAACCATTGGATACTGAAACGGTCCTTGGAATGGCTGCACAAGTGAAAGCTGTGATCACCATCGAAGAGCACAGCATCATCGGCGGGTTGGGAAGTGCTGTTGCTGAGGTTTTGGCAGAGAAACGGTTGGGTCCGTTGGTTCGTATGGGCATCCGCGACACGTTCGGACAATCTGGTTCTGCCGACGAGTTGCTGGATTGCTATGGTCTGACCGCACCATACATTGCAGACGAAGTGAAGAAAATCTTGGGCTGAGCGGAGCGGGGTATACCCTGTTCAACGGAAAGGCCCACTCCAGTAGTTAGCGGGGTGGGCCTTTTGTGATTCGTGAATCAAGAGACTACTGCTCACCAAGGCAATCTGGAAAGCTGTGCCTCGGTGGCCATCGGCAAAGAAGCCACATCGAACTCCTGGGACCATGTGCCGCCATTTCCGTTCGTCCACGACACGACCAAGAGTCTTGCACCATTTAGCAAAACCGCACCACTTTGGTCGTACACCCGTATCACATACGGTGCGGGCAATTTGCCATTGATCACCAGATCGCCGGCAACCGGTCCAGGAAGCTGGTTGGATGGATGCCACGAAGGGACTTTCACCCAGCTCCCATCCAGGTCCTGCCGCCAGGTGTCAATCCACCAGGAATTGTTGGGCAGCCCCATCAGGACGACTCGTTCCGAGCCTGGAAGCATCCCCACCCAGGACGGTTCCTCATCCGTAACGTCGTCCTCATCGTACTGCTCCAGGCTCTGGTCAGGGGGAACGACGAGTGCCTGCGCAAGCCTGGCCTCCCAATCATCTCCTGCGACACTCTCGAACCAATAGGCTATCGTAGCCACATAATCAGCATAGTACGGATCGACCTGTAGATCTGTCTCACCGGGGGCCTGAGCCAACACCGCAGGAACGGGCACAACAAGCGCCATCGTTAACAGCACAACTCCAATTATCGAAAACGTCTTCTTCATCATACACCTCCTCTCAGGCGTACCGAGCTGTTGTTAAATTTGTTTCTGCAAGACATGTACAATTCTCAATGTGCAGCACAACAACATTATAGCACAAGAACGCCGGAGAGTAAACACGCATTATGACAGGTCAGCGTTGCATGAGGGCCGGACTGTTTCGCCTCAGCCAGGTTTTGTATTGTCGATAATTCGGACACCTGATCCCAACCAACTCCCAGAACCGTTTCG
>CAZPTF010000211.1:0-7134 GCA_964589015.1 uncultured Anaerolineae bacterium | reverse complement strand
CGCAAATCATGGGGAAACTGACTTACACCAGCCCCGCGCTCGGCGACATTTCTCCACAGGCCGCCATCGGACAGCAAGTTTATCAGACACCAGTAGCCGAAGGAACCCCGGTCGCCACACCGGCGGGCGCAGTGCCCGCAGAGGGCAAACTGCCAGAGGCAGCCGGTATTGCTGGCGTCGTGCTTGGAATTCTGTGGTGGATCCTGCAGATCATGCGGCGGTTCATGACGCTGGTTGTGATCGCTTTGCTACTGGTTTGGTTATTACCCATTTTCCCGAAAGTTGCCAACAAATTGAAGGAGAAACCGTGGCCCAGCCTGGGGTGGGGGTGTCTGGTAGAGATCGTCTTTTTCATCGCCATGCCCATCATCTTCATCCTCATTATCGCCATCAGCCTGTTGCTCGGTTTGCTGACACTTGGCGGGCTTCAGGGATACTTCGCAGCGCTTGCGCTGCTGCTACAGGGTTTGGCTGCCGTGATCTTCGGGGTCATCACGTCGTACGTGACCAAGATCGTGGTCGCTTACTTCGTTGGCGCCTGGTTGTTAGGCCAACTGAATCGGAAGTCCGCCCCGAGCCACATCATCTGGCCCACATTGTTGGGGATCGGCATCTTCGTCATCCTGCGGTCGATACCTATCCTCGGCTGGCTGGTCGACATTGCGGCAACATTGTTTGGACTGGGTGCAATCTGGCTGTGGGTACGCGACCGCTACTGGCCATCGCAGCCCAAGCCGATTTCGGGGTTCCAACGTCCCGCGTTGCAGCGCGCACAGACTCCACCCGTGGCTGAAACCGAATCGCATCATGGTGATTCCGAAGAGCTCGAGATGGAATCAGCAGTGGTCGTTGATCTGGCTGAGGACATGCGCGACGTGCCCGACAGCGCGTTTGATACAGACCCGCACGATAGTACCGGAACCGAGGCAAACAAAAGCGGAGAAGCATGATGAATCTCAAAGATATTCTGATCGAGCTTGCGTTGACTCTGAAACGGTTGGTTCATGTGGAAGATGTCAGTGGTAAGCCGTTCATCATCAACAACCGGAGATTCATCCCGATATCGCAACGTTTTCGGATCGGTGGGGTCGGACAGGGTGGTGGAGGAGGATTCGTGTGGAACCGTCCGATTGCCATCACGGAAGAGATCGGAGAGGGCATCTACCAACATCACCACATCCACGACGAAACGCTGCGTGCAGTGATTGGCATCACCATTGCGGCATTGCTTTTTCGTATGGTGATCGGCCTGGTGCTGAAACGTCGATAAAACGTTCGCACTGCATGGATACTCGCTCATCGCGACAAAAGGGAGGTCGAGAAGTATGTCAGAACAGAATGGTGGTTCGGAACAAGCTCACCCTATGGACCGCGTGACCCAGGCGGCTGGCAAGTTATACGATCGTTTTCTTTCGATAGCTGGCGCCAATGCCTGCTTTGGAGAGCCGATAAAGGTCGATGACAAGACCCTCATCCCTGCCGCTGAAGTCATGGCGGCGTCCGGTTTTGGGATGGGCTACGGGCAAGGGCAAGAGGTCAAAGAAGACACGGATGAAAACGGCTCCGAAGGCGAAGGCGGCGGTGCAGGCGCCGGCGGGATGAGCCGCTCGCGCTCCGTTGCGGTGATTGTCGTCTCGGAATCCGGCGTCACGGTCGAACCGGTTGTGGACGCTACACAGATTGCGATGGCTGGCATCGTGGCGCTTGCATTCGTCGGCTATTGGCTGCTCCGCCTCACGAAAAGCGCCGGAGAGACCACGACAAAAGGGCCGTCCCTGCGGAGCTTCAAAAAATTGCTCAGCTAGCCATCAGCACGCCCACTGGCAACCACCGAGGCCCCGCTCAAGTTGCAGCATGCGGGGCCTCTCTCCACTCCGCCGGGTCTGCTAGCAGGAATCGAGGCCCGGTGACTGAAAGGATTTCCACAGCCACGCTCACTGCACCGATCTTTATCGTTGTTGGTGGCTGTTTGTTGGTTCCATTCCGCATGGATCTGCTGGCAGAATCAGCCAGCCATCGTGCACGAGCAGATTTCGGAACCTGAAAGACGAAGGTGCGAGTTCCTCCCATGCAACTTCATCGAATTTGCCACACCTCTTCACACTTTTCTCACAACCTTCTGAGATACTACAATCGATTGGTTGGTCAGGAATGAAAATGCGTGCCGACCCTTGAAGCGCGTGGTCGAAGATCGAGAGAATGATATGGAAACGAGAAAAGCGCGCATGTCGCGCGCTGGTTTGTCCTCGGATCACATTCAGCAGGTCTTGCGCAGTCTCTCACGAAACAACTTGACTCTTTCTTCACTTTCGGTTAGAATTTTAACGGAATGCAACAATTGCACGAACGTTATCAATGTAAGGTGATGAAAACAATGGCTGGTCAAAGCCTCAGCAGGAGCAACGAAGACTATTTGGAAGCGATCTTGGTAATCGGACTCGAACAGGGACTCGTTCGCGTCAAAGATTTGGCACAGCGGATGCAGGTCAAGGCGCCTTCGGTTGCGACTGCAGTCAGGAAACTCGCCGAGGAGGGTCTGGTCGAGCACGAGAGCTACGGGCACGTGGAACTGACATCGCGGGGTTTCGAACTGGCTCAGGACATCCACAACCGGCACAGACTGCTGTTCCGTTTTCTGCATGACTTTCTGGGATTGAACGACGTGACCTCGGAAAAGGATGCCTGTGAAATCGAGCACGGACTTAGCCCCGAGACGATCAATCGGATCATCCAATTTCTGCAGTTCATGGAAGCCTGCCCTGCGGAGGCCGAGCCGCGCTGGCTGGCGGCGTTTCGCTACTTCATCCAGACAGGGAAATTGCCCGAGCCGTGCCCCTTCCTCGCAGAGGAGCCTGACGCATCGACCGAAGCGTGCCTCTCGGAGCTGAATCTGCCTGACCGGATGCGAAGCGCACCGCAGAAAGTTGATACGAAGACATTGGCGGATTTGTGCTCGGGAGAACAAGCCGAAGTGATTCGCGTCACCGGTGGCTCGAATGTGAGACGGCGTTTGTTGGAGATGGGCATCGTCCCGGGGACATCAATCAGCATCAGAAACGCCGCATCGCAGGGCGACCCTATCGAAGTCGTTGTGAGAGGTTTCCACCTGTCGTTGGAACGAGAGGAGGCGACGAACATAATCGTCGCCGCATAAGCCACGTCGTGCACATACCAGCCAGCTGGCCTATGGTCACGCCTCGCACTGAAGGTACCCCGATCACTGCGACCAACTGATCTGTTCGTCAGTCACGCCCCTCCCGTTGATTTCCGGCGCCCACAACGGCGGATCATAGTTGCCCCCGATGTCGGTCACTTTGCGCACGTCGCTGCCATCTGGACGCATGATATATACCGCCCATGCGCCGCTCTGATCCGACACGTATGCGATCGCGTCTCCCCACGGCGACCATACCGGCAACATTTCGTTGCTCAGTGCGTTTGTGAGAGGAGCAGGCTGCATGCCAGGAACGGCACGCCCTTCTCCGTCGACAGCCAAAGTGAAGAGATCCCAGTTGCCGGCCCGCCTGGACATGAACAGGATCTCAGCCCCATCGGGAGACCAGTCCGGCGATGTATCCGAGCCTTCCACGGTCAGAATCTGCGGCTGGCTACCGCCGCGCTCCACCGTCCGGAGTCCACACCGGTTCAGATCCGGATCACATCCCCGGTAGACGACGAATCGATCTCCAGGCGACCATGCCGGATCTTCCCCGAAAACCGACTCGATCAAGTTGTCTCGGTTGGTAAACTTCCATTCCGTATCCGACCCGCCCTCGTACAGCCGCCAGCGCCGGTCTGACTCCCGTTGTGATCCCAGCACGATGGCGCCGCCCTCGCCCCAGTCCGGCTTGGAGTCTTCGTGGTGTCCACTCACGCTCGCCTGATTCTGACCATACAGGTCGAAAGACTGGATGCCCCGGTAGCGGTCCCACCCACGGACCGCTATCCGCGCGCCATCCGGTGATAGGGCGGGTTCGCTGATCGCCTGCTCATCGGTCACAATCCAGCGGTCCTTGCCATCGGCTGTCACGATTTGCACTTCATACACTTCCCGTCCAGGGTTATACAGGGAAAATGCAATCTTGCCACGCGCAATGTCTGTTGTTTCGCCAACCGATACAACCAGTGGCTGCGCGGTAGCCTGCGAAGTCGAAGCGGGAGATGACACCGGGCCTGCTCCCTCCTCCGGAATGAACAACCTCCAGCCCACTTCGAGGGTTTCCGGGTCCGTAATGAGCGCATAAGACGCATCGGAAACGTGCTTGTTGTTGGTCGCCGCGACGATCTCCGGGTAGCGGCCGGCATCGCCCAGGAAGCGTTGCGCGATCGCCGCCAGTGTTTCCCCCGGCTGCACCACGTGATCGAGTCCTTCCTGCACCGGCGGTACCGCCAGTACCACACCGGGCAGCAGTGCCAACAACACACAGACAATCACCAGGTATGAGCTGCGTCGTTTTCTTGGCATGTACTTGTTCCCTCCAGTGAATTTGTCATGTTCTCAACGTGACCTACACAAGACTCAAGCGCATGGTTTCTGCTTGTGAGAAAGACTGTGCCAATCTTGGATACACCCCACCCAGACGGAACACACTGCTTTGGTCCACATGGACAATCCACAGATGCACAATGTCCCTTTGCGCCGGCAAGCCACATTCACCCAACGGTCGCAATGAACTCCTCGACCAGAGACAGGATATCCGCATACACACAGGATGTCTCTTTCCCGACGTCAAACCAGCGAATGAGCGGATCGTCCAGCCGGAACCAGTTGTATTGCTGGCGAACGAACCGGCGTGTGTCATGCTTGATGAGACGCACGGCCTCATCATAGTCAATCCGCCCCTCGAGATAGGCTGCGATTTGCCGGTAACCGACGGCAGACATAGACGCCAACGCGACATCGTAGCCCTGCACGAGCAACCTGCGCACCTCATCCACCAACCCGGAATCCAGCATGCGCGCGACGCGTGCATCGATTCGTTCGTACAACCGGGCACGGTCCATCGTCAACCCGATGCGCAGAATGCGATAATCTGGCGGGGTAGAGCGTTGGAGCACGGAAATCGGGGACCCCGATTCCAGATAGACCTCGAGCGCGCGTACCACCCGGCGGACGTTTCGCGCATCGATCGCCAGAGCGGCCTGCGGGTCGATTTCGGCCAGCCAGCGATGCAGGGATTCGTTGCCCTCCCGTTCCGCACGGGCGTACAGATCCTGCCTCAACTGCGGGTTGGGAGGGACCCGCGGGATACCCAGACCATCGAGCACCGCACGGATATACAGCCCGGTTCCACCAACCAGGAACGGGACTTTTCCTCGCTGCAACACGTCAGCAACGATCCGATAGGCAGCTTCCTGGTACTGCGCCAACGTGAACGACTCATCTGGCTCGACCACGTCGATGAGATGATGCGGAACAGCTCTGCGCTCCTGCCGAGTCGCTTTGGCCGTGCCGATATCCATTGTTTTGTAGATTTGCCTGGAATCGGCAGAGACAATTTCGCCATCCACATCGCGCGCCAGCCGGACCGACAACGCTGTTTTGCCCACAGCCGTCGGACCAACGATGGCAATGAGCGGCCCCTCCATGTCTACTTGGATCCGGTAGACGCCGCAAACAGACGCACGAAGTCACGCGAGGCCCGTTGCTCCGCCGCAAAACGTTCTTTGATGCGATAGTTCCGCGCCATCTTCCGGCCAGGTCCCGCCTCCCAGCGCGTCTGGTAGGGGCGGAGTGCCTCCGCCGAAACGTCACCGGCTTCCAAAGCGGTAATGATGGTCTCACCAGCGATACGTCCGGCAACCATCGCGTTGATGATCCCTCCGCCAGTCAGCGGATCCACCTGCCGTGCGGCGTCACCGACGAGCACACAGCCATCGGCAACCACGGGACCGCGCGCGATGGCGATGGGCGCATTGCCAACGATTAGCGTGACAGGACTGCCCTGCGCGAGAAAAGGGCGCTCAGCGATGAATCTCTCCAGGTAGTCGAGTGCGGGGCGAGTGGCAACATTCGACTGTACACCCAAACCGACATTGGCGCGCCCGTCGCCTTTCGGGAATATCCATACATAACCACCCGGCGCAATCTCATTTCCGACGTAGAAGTACAGGCACGACGGATCGATGTCGATTCCCGTAAGCAGATATTGGGCACAAGGCATAGAGTCTCTGGGCGCTAACCGAACGTCCAGCCCAAACCATTGCCCCACCCGAGACTCGACACCATCGGCTCCGACCACAACTCTGCATTCGACTTCAAGCAAGTCCCCGTTCACCGCGACTTGCACGCCGGCGGGCAGACCACCACCATCGCGCAGCAATTGTTTCGCCGTCGCCTTCACCAGGACATCCGCACCCGCCGAAACTGCATTCTCCGCCAGCACACGATCGAAGACCCGGCGCTCCAGCACGAAACCGGTCAACGCGTCTTCTGCATGCCGCGCACCCTCTTCGCGCCCGCCTTGCACGACACCATAGTAGGCTGCGCTGATCTCTGCCGATATCCAGGCCGGATCGGGCGTCATGAAATCGAGCAGAGCTGCGTAACCCACGCCTTCAGCGCAACGTACCGGGCTGCCGATCTCCTGTCGTTTCTCAACGAGCAATACGGAGAGACCCGCCGTGGCTACCACGCGAGCCACAGTGGAACCGGCTGGTCCTCCACCAACCACGACGACGTCATAGCGTTTGCGCGGCAATACCTTAGCCTGCCGCGTCTCTTGCTCAGGGCGAATTGCCCCCAGTGGGCACGACGCGACGCACAGCCCACACTCGGTACAACGTTCGTCGATCTGAATGCGCGTCTCTGCCAGAAAAATGGCGTTCACGGGGCAAAGACTCACACAACTGCCACAATAACCACATCTTTCTCTATCTACAACGACCACGAACGCGCCTCCCTGCGCTATCACAACAAATAGCGGACAACCAATAACCCATCGGGTGGGTTCGGGCTGTCCGCTGATTTCCGAAGAGGACAAGTCACCGACTCGTCTACCCGGTCCAATCACTATGCCCTATGAATGGGACTTGACATACTCCACAGCATCGCCAACGGTCTGAATGCTCTGTGCATCTTCGTCGGAAATCTCGCTCCCGAATTCCTCCTCAAATGCCATGATGAGCTCAACC
>CAZPTF010000210.1:0-7194 GCA_964589015.1 uncultured Anaerolineae bacterium | reverse complement strand
CCGTCGATATCCATGGGGGAATACATGCTGTCCCGATAGAAATCCCAGTGCCCGCTGATTTTCCACAGGTCCACCTTAGCGATGTGCGGTGAGACAACCAGGTCATAGCCCCGTTTGCGATGTTCCTTGCGCCAGAAGTCCTCGATGACTTCACGGATCAACGCACCCTTGGGATGCCAGTAGATCAAGCCCGCACCACCTTCTTCGTGGATGCTGAACAGGTCCAACTCTTTCCCCAATTTGCGATGATCGCGCCGCTGAATCTCTTCCAGCTTGGTGAGATAGGCATCCAGACCGGCCTTATCCTCCCACACCGTCCCATAGATACGCTGGAGCATCGGGCGGTTCTCATCACCACGCCAATAGGCGCCCGCCACAGACATCAGTTTGAAGGCATCTTCGGGGATCTGTGCGGTATCATCGACGTGCGGGCCCCGGCACAGATCAGTGAAGGTATCCTGTGTATAGGTCGAAATGATCTCACCTTCAGGCATTTCACGGATCAGCTCCAGCTTGAAATCCTGTCCCTTGAACAGCTCCATAGCCTCTTGACGTGAGAGTTCCTCCCGTCGAAACGCATATTTCCCATGAATGATCTGCTTCATCCGCTCCTCTACCGCTGCAAGGTCATCGGGAGTCAGACTTCTGGGCAACAGGAAATCGTAGTAGAATCCTTCCTCGATAGCCGGGCCAATGGCCAGTTTGGCGTCGGGGAACATTTCCAGGACGGCCTCAGCCATGACGTGCGCCGTCGAGTGTCTTAACTTGTCGAGAAAATTGGCTTCATGATTGTGCTCGCTCACCATCACACCTCCATATCTTTCAGAGATTCGCTTCATGACGTTACACAAAGTGCCATACAAACAAAAAACCTCTCGCTTGGGGCGAGAGGCATCACTCACGCGGTTCCACCCAAATTCGGTTGTCACTCACGACACAGGCAACCCTTGACACGCAGGACGATAACGGGTCCACCGTGCATCCTTAACCGATCAAGCGCCATTACGTCATCGGATTTTCGGAGCAAGCTCTCAGGTGGTTTTCTTTGAGTTCCCGCTGAGAGGGTTTCCAGTCCTTGACCCTCTCTCCCTGAAACCGAAATCTCAAATAGTCTTCCTGATCACAGCCATGTTCGTTTTTGAACTAAAGGTGGGCGGTATAGGGCTCGAACCTACGACCTCCACGATGTCAACGTGGCGCTCTAGCCAACTGAGCTAACCGCCCAACGATGGTGATTATACTACGAGGGGGTGAAAAAAGCAAATCGAGATTGATGCGGACTTTGACAAATGGTCAAACCATCGTATAATGCGAATAGAAAATTTGTTCTAACAACGCAGCAGGAAAACGTGGAGCACACGACATGGCAAAAACGAGGACACAATACATCTGCCAGAACTGCGGTAAAACGTCTGCCAAAGAATGGCAACGCTGTCCGGACTGTGGCGAGTGGAATACGTTCGTCCAGTCGGTAGTCGAGTCACACCAGGAGAAGGCAAACCTGACTATCTCGGCATCGTTCAGCCGGCCAGAGCCATTGGCAGCCGTGCAATCTGGTGACTTCGCCCGACTCGCTGTGCCGATCCAGGAGTTCAGCCGCGTGCTGGGCGGAGGTATTGTCCCCGGCTCGGTGGTGCTCATCGGGGGCGATCCGGGGATCGGCAAATCGACGCTGTTGCTGCAAGTGTCCAACTTGCTGGCCAGGCAAGGCTGCGTCCTCTACGTCTCGGGGGAGGAATCGTCCCAGCAGATCAAGATGCGCGCCAACCGGCTCGGCGCACTCGAGAACAACCTCTACGTGCTGTCCGAGATCAATCTGGAACAAATCCTGGTGCAGATCGAACAGCTCAAGCCCATGCTGGTGATCGTGGACTCGATCCAGTCGATCTATTCCGACGAGCTCACGGCGGCGAGTGGTAGCGTCAGCCAGGTGCGGCACTGTGCCGCCAAACTGCTACGCATGGCAAAATCGACGCATATACCAATCTTCATCGTGGGCCACGTGACCAAAGCAGGAGCGATCGCCGGACCGCGCGTCATGGAACACATCGTCGACACGGTCCTCTACCTGGAAGGCGAGCGCTTTCACTCCTACCGCCTGCTGCGCGGCGTCAAGAACCGTTTCGGCTCGACGAACGAAGTGGGGGTGTTCGAGATGCGCAACGAGGGACTGGTCGAGATTTCCAACCCGTCGGAATCGTTCCTGGCTGAACGCCTCGCCCACGCCGCCGGTTCCGCTGTCGCGGTGACGATGGAAGGCACGCGCCCCCTGCTGGTTGAGATTCAGGCGCTCGCGAGTACGACGAGCTTCGGTCTGCCCCGGCGCACCGGAAATGGCATCGACTTCAACCGGCTGTTGCTGCTCGTTGCGGTGCTCAACAAGCGCGTGGGATTGCGCCTGTCGGATCAGGACGTGTTCGTCAACGTGATCGGCGGACTGCGCATCAACGAACCGGCTGCCGACCTCTCGGTGGCACTGGCGATCGCGTCCAGCTTCCGCAACGTGCCGGTGGCGCCGGATCTCGCCGTCATCGGCGAGGTCGGCCTCTCCGGCGAGCTGCGCTCTGTGAGCCACCTCGATCGCCGCCTGAACGAAGCCGCTCAACTGGGGTTCAAGCGGTGCATCGTGCCCCACACCGCGCGCTCGGAGAAGGCCCGCCCGGCGGATCTGCAGATTATCCGGACGCGCATCCTCGCAGAAGCGCTGGATATCGCGCTGCGCTAGTTCCCGGCTTCCGGATGATTTGCGGCAAGGTATGCCTGCACCCAGGCGAGCGCTTCTGCTTGGGTGCGGATCTCCCCTTCGGCCTGGGCTTCCCGCACTCGTTCCAGCAGTTCGCCGATGTGCGGGCCGGCCTGCAGATCGAAGCGTTCCATGAGCACGGTGCCATCGACGAGCTGGGGCGGTGCAACGATGGTTTCATAACTTTCGAAATACGCCCGCAATGCGGATTCGACCCGCTGGGCTGCCAATTCCGCGCAGCCAACGCCATCATCACGCCCCGGCACCGCCAACCGCTCTGCCAGATACAGCACGAGGGCTTCCGGGCCGCAGCCTTTAGCCTCGCGATAGAAACGATGCAACTGGCGAGGTGTTGTTTCTCCCGACTCAGCCCACTCTCCGGGGCGTGAAAACGTGTTCGCCAGCGTCCGGCCACGCCGGACCTCGACCCTGCTGAAGCGCAATCGGGCGAGCATTTCCTCCACACATGATTTTCCGCCGGCAAAGCACAGCAGGATCACCCACCTGACAAGCAGGGACTGAGTACGCTCACCGGTGACGACCGCCGCGAGTCTATCTGCCAGAGGTCCACGGTAACACGCCACCGCTCGCCGGAATAGAGCGGCGTTGTGCTGCGACCCACACAGCGCCGGAACTGGAAGCACTTCCGACAGACATTCCCAGGCATCCAGGACTGCACCGGCGATCTCTGCCTGGATCGTAGGGGGAGAATCTCGTCCGGCAATGAGTGGAACACCGTACGTCTCGAAAAGGAACCGCAGCACGCTCCAGCGGTTCAGGCGGAGAATCGGGACGCTGGCATGAGACAGGGCGAGTATACGGCCCAACTCATCACGAAACCGCTCAGCAGAGACATCTCCAAGCAGAGGGACTGCCTCACAGGCCAGAGCCACTGTACTCGAATCGATCTCCAGGCCGAATTCGTGCGCCAGCCGGACCGCGCGCAGCACGCGCACCGGATCATTGCGCAGCGACGCGGAAGAAACCGCGCGAAGCCGCCTCGCCTGCAAATCAGTCCAGCCACCGTGCGGGTCGATTAACGCGCCGACGTCATTACTCGTCAACGGCATCGCCATCGCGTTGATCGTGAAGTCACGCGCCGCCAAGTCGGCGACGATGTCGTCCTCCGCCAACACGGTCAGGTCGACGGTGAGTTGCTCACCATCCGCAGATGGGAGCAATGCGCGTGCCGCTCCGCGTTCTGCGTCGAGGATATAGAATGCCCCGCCGAAGCGATCTGCCAGGTTCCGCCCCAACCGGATCGCACTGCCAGAGACCACTACATCCAGGTCATGGCTGAGCCGTCCCAGCATCCGGTCGCGCACCGACCCGCCTACCAGGAACACAGCCATGTCCTGGGAACCCAACCAGCACAGAAGTTCTTGCTGCTGCCGTTCATCCATCACGGGGAGTCCACCTCACGAACCGTGCGCCTATCTCCACCCCCGCCGCGTTTCGATACAGATGGTTTCCGCCTCGGCGAGGCCGGCTTCAAGCGCCTTCAGATTGATTTCCTCAGTGCCGTGTGGCGCACGGGAGACAACGGACTGGCGAAGCGCATCGCGGGACACCACATTGGTCAACCCCACGATAAGCCCCAATGCGACGATATTCGCAGTGATCCGCCGTCCGGTCTCACGCTCGGCAATCGCAGTAATCGGGACCTTGATGGCTCGCGTCGTGGGCACACGCAAGACGTGATCGGAATCGACGAGCAAGGTGCTATCTACTTTGATTTCGCGGAAGTACTTGTCACACGCCTCCTGGCTCATCGCCAGCAAGAAGTCCGCCAGGATGACCTTCGGGAAATCGATATCTCCATTAGAGATAATTACTTCGGATTTGCTGGCCCCGCCTCTGGCTTCAGGGCCGTACGATTGGGTCTGCGTGGCCTTCTTCCCGTCGTAAATGGTCGCCGCTTCCGCCAGAATCAATCCGGCCAAAATCAACCCCTGCCCACCTTCACCGGCCAGGCGAATCTCAAAACGCTTGTCCTCTTCATCCCTGCTCGAGCTGCCACATTCCGCCCATTTGGTGATCGGGGGGGCGGCCAACTCCGTTTCGCTCTCTAGCGGGACTTCTGCGAGTTCCTTCGCCCGTCCAATGATCTGCTCGTAGCGCTCCGTATACTCCGGCAACTCCCGATTCATCAACACACCACGAACGATTTTCCCCGCACTTTCTTCAGACGCCAGTTTTTCGGACGCGGACAACGGTATACTCTGCTCTTTCAGGACACGCATCATATCGACCGCTCGTCCTTTCTTATTGATCCGGCCATACGTCGTGTGGCAGTAACTCATCACCTCGATGACGCTGAAACCCTTCTTCCGCAGACCTTGCTCGATCAGCTTGTCCATCTCATGGGCGTGATAGACCGTCGTCCGGGCGACGAATGCTGCGCCCGAAGCCGTGGCGAGGTCACAGATGGGAACCGGCTGCTCGATGTTCCCGTAGGGAGCCGTCGTCGCGAGGCTGCCCAACGGGGTTGTCGGTGAATACTGCCCGCCGGTCATCCCGTAAATCGCATTGTTCACGATGATCGTGGTGATGTCAATATTGCGCCGCGCGGCATGGATGAAATGATTCCCTCCGATTGCCACCGCATCGCCATCACCCATCACAACGATGACGTGCATATCGGGCCGGTATAACTTCAATCCGGAGGCAAAGGCCAATGCTCTTCCATGCGTCGTATGCATCGTGTTGAAATCGGCATACACCGGCATCCGTCCGGTACAACCAATGCCGGAAATGAGGGCAATCTCGTCCTTATCCAGCCCCACCTCATCAATGGCCCGAATCAGACTCCCCAAGACGATCCCGATTCCACAGCCGGGGCACCACATGTTGGGAAATTTCTTGTTGTGTCTCAGATACTCGTAGACCTTTTGCTCTTCACGTTTCACCGGTATCACTCCAATATACCGACCGTTCGCGTCGGGTTATTTCTGCTCAATCGCTGTCAGTATCTGCTGGGGCGTCAGCATTTCACCGTCCGAGCGGTTGACACTGCGGACTTTAGTCTGACCAATGACACGCTGCACTTCCAGGACGATCTGCCCGCGGTTCATCTCGGCCACAATGATCCTGCGTGCATTTCTGGAGATCCTGGATACAACACTCTCCGGAAAAGGCCACAATGTGTTCAAAGTCAGCAAGCCGACGCTGTGTCGTTTGGCACGTGCCATCTTGACGGCATGGCGTGCCGAGCGCGCCGTCGCACCATAGGCGATGACAACGTCACGGGCTCCACCGATCCACTCTTCGCTGTAGAGGCAGATGCTTTCCTCGTTCAGCGCGATCTTGCTGAAGACGCGCTCCAGCCACGGGTTGATCTCGTCCAGGCGCTGCGTCGGGAATCCCGCCCGGTCGTGAAACAGACCGGTGATGTGGTAGCGATAGCCTTCCCCAAAATTCGCCATCGGGGGCACCGCAGCGGATGCATCTTCATAGGGGAAATACCATTCAGGTGGTACGTGAGATTGCACGCGGTTCCATACTTCGACCTCTCCGCGCGCGGGTACATCCACTTTCTCGCGCATGTGCCCAATGACTTCATCCAGCAGAAGAATTACCGGGGTACGATAAAGCTCCGAGAAGTTGAAAGCCTTCACCGTCATGTTGAAAGCATCGCAGACCGAGGAGGCCGTCAACACGATGATCGGGTGGTCTCCATGCGTTCCCCAGCGCGCCTGCATGACGTCTCCTTGAGCGGGGCTGGTCGGTTGCCCGGTGCTGGGGCCTAACCGTTGAACGTCGACAATCACACACGGGATTTCGGCCATAGCCGCATAGCCGATGTTCTCCTGCATCAACGAGAAACCCGGTCCAGACGTGGACGTCATCGCTTTGGCTCCTCCCACCGCCGCGCCAATGACCGCCGCCATACTCGCCAGCTCGTCCTCCATTTGGATGAATTTGCCACCATACTGCGGTAGCTTGCGCGACAATATTTCCGCAATGGAGGTCGATGGTGTAATCGGGTAACCTGCGAAGAAATTGCACCCTACAGCCAGCGCCCCCTCGGCACAGGCCTCATTCCCTTGCATAAACCGTATCGTCACTTTTCCAGCTCCCCATCTTTCTCAACCAGCGTGTGGCAGCCATTCTCCGGTTCATCTTCCACATTGACCACGATCGCGAAATCCGGACAGTGCATCGTACACCAATTGCAGACTGTACACCGTTCCGGATGGACAACCACAGGATGGGTCTCGTCATCCTCTTCGAACACTTGTTGAGGACAAAAAGCAACGCACAGGCCACACCCCTTACACCAATTCGCGAACACTGTGACCCGTGCGTGTTTCTGTCGTTTCGATCCCTTGTTGTGTTGTTGCTGCCTTTCACCCGTATGTTCAGGGTCGACAACTGCTTTCTCTTGAGTCGTCAACATCTTGCCTCCCGTATCTTGAGCTCCACTGCCCTGTTGGCTCCTCAGCCAAACA
>CAZPTF010000209.1:0-7204 GCA_964589015.1 uncultured Anaerolineae bacterium | reverse complement strand
TGCGGTGATGCGATGGCGCTGCTGGGTCATCCGATAAACTCAGAAATTCGAACGCTGTCCAGCCGTCGCCTGCGAATGGCAGACCGATCACGACCGGAGCGGCGGTGACCTCGTATTCGCCGAAACGCTGGCCCTGCAATTCAGTTGCGAAGGTGGTCTTGAATGGCGAGGCAAAAGTGAGATCGTGAACGATGGTGGATGGTACCTCGTCGCTGGCTACCGCGACCTCAGCAAGAAAGGCAACTGCCTCGCCTGGTTCCAGCGTGGCCGCGTCTTCTTCCTGCGTGCGGTGCATGAGGCGGCGTGCCAGGGCTTCCTGACCCCATTGTGCGAGAACACGATCGGGATTTGCGGAATCGACGACCTTCAATTCTGCCAGTGCAATCGACTCGGCGCTCCAGTTAGTCAGCAGGAGATCATAAACGAGGTGCACCTGACCGTCAGACAAAGGTAGATGCACGATTGGGTAGAGCAGCGTGCTGCAAATGGGTGTCAGCAAATCCGGCGATGTAAGCGACGGCGCGCCAGGCGTCGGATCGGGCGAACTCGCCTGTACAGCCGTGATGCACGGCACACCAGTCAATGCGACGATCAGGATACCCAGTGCGACATAGCTAAACACTCGTCTGTGGATCACGGTAGAGTTCCTCCTTATGGGTGAGGCGTATCACGATGATGCTTTACCAGTAATTGGAACTGCCTGCGTATATTATAGCTGCAATTTCTTTGAGCTGTCAATGTTGAGCACGCGATGGGGTGTGCCCGGACTATTGGCGACAAGTGTAACGCCTTTGACACGATCAATGCGCTGGAGAGCACGCCCACTGGAGCAGACTGGGCTAATCTCCGCACAGGCCGCCATGCGGGGGTCTGGTGGCTCGTTCCTGTGGGCTTTGCGCAAACGGAACGCGTCCAAGATTGGCACAGTCTTGACCGGCACGAAGATCTTCGTATGAACCTGGCAGATCACGCTGAAAACACGACCTGCCCATCGCTCGCTAACCCCAAAATTCCCGGACGCGCCCCACGCGATCGCCTGTCGCCAAGCGGACGGAGGTGGGGATGGAAGTGCGACGCGTGCCGTCGCCCGCGGCCCTACGTAAACGATGACCCGGCGGGCACCCACAAGAGGTGCCCTATAACAAATCCACATTCGCGTGTTCGTGTCCAATTCGAGGACGATCCCCAGTTGGGGCGCATCGCCCAACAAGGAGTGAAGAGCGAATGGAACCGCAGAGTCGCGGAGAAACACAACAAGAGCCTCTGCGATTCCGCGTCTCAGCGGTGAGATCGGGCTGCGCCATATCACCGCAGTGACGTTGGCAAAATGCCCTCGACGCGGGCTTCGGCTACATCGAGCCAGAAGTAGTCGTCCAACTGGTCCGCTTCCATAACCGCCCGCGTCGATTCCGTCCAATCCTGGCTGGCGACCTGAATGGCCTCTTCGAAGGTTGCGCGGCCCACCAGGGTCGTCTCCAGGAAATAGTAGGTATCGCTGTCCTCCGAGATGGGGACTGTAACGTACACGTGCCCGGGTACCGTGATGAGGATCGGGCGTAGCAGAATGGCTTCCATTGCAGAAGCGAATAGCGTCGATGTCTCCACGCACATCCCACTACGGCCATCGAGAACCTCTCCTGGCAGCTTGAGCCGTTGCATTGTGAACCCGTGCTCCTGCTCCTGGATCGGGACGAAATCCACCCCGGCTGCTACGTAGATGACTCCGTAGCTGGCGATGGCATCGTAGATCGCCTTCATCCGGTTCCATACGCCGTGATCGCTGTCTAGCTCGTCGCCATATCCGAAGGTGATGATGCCGTTGGGGCTGTAATCGGCAGCGACGCGCAGCAACGCATCCACACGGGGATCATTGGGTGTGACCATCGTCGCAAGGAAGACCGTGCCATTGTGATAGCCCGGGATGTTCCACGGGAAATTGTTGCGCGCGTAGATCAGTAGTGGGTACGTCTCCTCGTAGATCAGGTTCCGTCTGTCGCCCGCGAGATACTCGATCGTCAGGTGCAGGGTTGCATCGCGGTTCTCGCGCAACAGCTCCCAGGCGGCAGGCATCACGCTGGGGTTCTGTTCTACTGTGTAGACCTCGCCAGGCGCGAGAATGAACGTCTTTACGTCGGTCTCGGTATAGCTCGGCACGACTGTCTCGACGCGCAGCGTGACCGGGAAGGGGTTCTTGTTGGTAAACGTCATCAACACCAGGCTCTGGAAATAGTTGCCGTACAGATGGTAAATAACTGGGACGAGCGCGCTGTACTCCAGGTCGACGTCGATGTTCTCGATGCTTACGGGCGCCGGCTGGACTGTCTCGATTGCTGGCGGGGTCGGCGTTGCGCGAACATCACGCAGGGGTGCGGGCGTGATTGGCGCGACGGTTGAGACGAGCGGTGCAGTTCCAGCGGCCTGGGCAACGTGTTTCTCGCTGATCGGCTGCGGTTTTCGCGCGGTGATGGCGTAAACCTCAAACTCGTTCAGGGCGAATGCACTCCCCCCGTGGTTCGTCAGCGCCACGAGCGCAATGTAGCGCAACTGCGTTGGTGCGAAGGTGAAGGTTTGCAGCTCACCTGTCTGCTCGAGCCTGAAAGCACCCAGGCTGGTCATTCGCTCTACGTCCGTCTCGGTCTCCGATCCCCGTAGCTCAAAATCCTGAATCCAGTCTGCTTCGTATCCGTTCGAGTATGGGCTCAGGGCCACGCGGTTCACGGTCCAGCTCTGTCCTTCTGGGAAGCCAAAGACTACGAACGGACGCGTATCTGTCTCTGCAGAGCTCCAGCCTGTCGGGGTATCGCTGCTGCTGTCGATCAGCCGTGCAGCCGGCCAATGGCCGTTGGGATCCTCGCTCGAGACCGCGACGATCTGCCCGCCATTTGCCGCGGCGACCAGGTTGTCCGGTTTCACCTCGACGGCAGGGCCAACCGGAGTCGTGTCGTCCGGCGCCGCATATACCTCGAACTCGGTGAGTGACACGCCCTCCGGGTTGCCGTAGTGCGACTGCACTGCGAGCGCGACATATTTCGCCTCAACCGCGTCGAACGAGAAGAGCTGGTCGACCCCGTAATGCTCGAGCGTAAACGCGCCGATAAGATCCATCTCTTCGGGGCGTGAGCTGGTTGCCGAAGCATAGATCTCGAAGTCCTTGATCCACGCCAACCGCCATTCCGAGTTCCAGGGATTGAGTACAACGTGGTCGATGACGTGTGGGGCCTGGCCTGCGAGATCGACCACGACATACAGCGGGAAATCGAGGCTGAGTGCAATCCATTCGCCATAATCGAGTTTGTCCCCGTCGAGCAAATTGGATGCCGGATAATCGTCGACTTCGCTGCTCACGAAAGCGATGCGCCCGCCATTTTCTGCTGCTGCGAGGTTGACTGGGGCAGGTTCCTGCGCTTCCACTTCCTGTCCCCACGGGGAGACGGCGGAATAGCAGGGGAACAACAACTCTGTTCCGAGGATGGACAACACGAGTAAGATCGTTGCAGGCACACAGCGGACAAGGGTGTTCATAGCGGTTCACTCCTCTCGACAGTGATCTGCGCAGCGAAGCACGCACACAGATAATCGGAACACGCCTATTATACATCCGATCATCCGGATCGCAATGTGGTTCGGACACCTCCAGGTTTTGAACGGTTGTTGAGTCCTCATATCCTGCGATCCTTCGCTCGTGGAAAGGTCTTAATATGGTTCCTAATTTTCCAAATTTCTGCTATAATATGTTTGACGGCTCCACTTATCCAAAAATGAAGATGTGTGTGTCACCCCACGGCAGTGTCTTTGGGTACAGCGCTGCCGACCCACAAAGGAGGAATTCGACGTATGGAAACGCGTTTGTCCTTCGTATTTGTGTTGGTTGCGTTGTTAGTTCTCCCCCTTGGCCTGGTTCCCACGGCTCTGGCCCAGGATCCGGCTACGCCGGGATTAGGTTTCTTTGGGGGACAGACGCCACAACCCCCGCTAAGCCCCGGGCAACAGGCACAGCCTCCGGAAAGTGCCAGCAGCACCGAACAGGAGCCCAACGATCGCTTTTCGCAAGCCAATGCCATTGCCCCCTCGGTAACAGTCGCCGGAGCCATTGCCCCTAAAGGTGACAATGATTGGTACAAAGTGACCTTCCCGTCGCCGGGCGTGTTGGATGTCGTCATCCCCGGCATGCCGGTAGATGGAGTCGCTGACGCTGTCGTCATCCGGTTGTTCAATGACAACGCGGATGTCGTGCACGACTGGGCGGTCCCGCCGCGCAAAGGGGAAGCGACGATGCCGATCTGGGACATCCCGAAGGCGGGAAGCTATTACTTCCAGGTTGCCGAAAACTACAATGATGCCGAGACTCCCTACAGCTTGCAGTTCCGCTTCACCGCAGTTGCCGACCCGGGCGAGAACAATGATGTATTCAGCAAGGCGATCCCCATCCAGCCTGGCACGCCCATCCAGGCTTACATTTTCCCTCTGGGTGACACGGATTGGTATGTTTTCGATATGCCTGGGCGTGCCCGGCTTCACGTACTCGTGACTGACGTCCCGAAAGAAATGGAAATGGCAATCCGAATCTATAATGCCGATGCCGGTGTCGTACATGACTGGTATGCGGCCCCGCATCCGGGCGAGAATACCGAGAACACCTATGATTTCAAGGAACCTGGTCGGTATTACCTCCAGGTGTCCGACTCCTACTCGAATGCCCGTTCCACTGCACCTTATACCCTGTCCTTCGACATCAGCCCGGCAGTCGATCCCCTGGAAAACAACGACCGGTATGCAGATGCGCTGCTCATTGCAGCCGGTGCGGAGGTGATAGACTCTATCTTCCCGCAGAACGATACCGATTGGTATCAGTTGACGGTCCCGACGCCTGGTACGCTGCAGGTGAGCATCACCGACTACCCAAGCGAGCTGGATATGGTAGCCCGCGTGTACAACGCCGACAAGGCGCTCGTTTGTGACTGGCAGGGTCCACCACGTGCTGGTGAGGATACCAACTTCACGTGTGAATTGGGGGAAGCGGGGGCTCACTACATCGAGGTTGCCGACAGCTATCACAACGCCTGGTCTCTCGACCCGTACCATTTGGAGTATGGCTTTGTCAGTAAGCCATAGCCCTGGCTCCGGCGATATTCTGCATCGACAACAGGCGGGGTTGAAGCCATCCCGCCTGTTTGATGATGCGCGAGCCAATCGCTGGGGCGGCAACCGTCGTCTCAGTCCGGGATGGATGTTCTTGCAAGGCACATAAGGGTTTGCGGCTGAGAACTGGATTCCGGTCTGTACCCCGGCACGACAGTCACGCCGGGTTGCGCGTAACCGAGATGTCGGGAATCCCAGAGCGGGTTGAGGAGGCAAGTGTTGGGACGCTCTCCAGACCGGGCGCAACACGGACAGAGTCTATTTGTGGGAGCTATCAGGGTGGCGTCCTCAATTCGAAATCATCGACGATGACTGCGCCCATGTCTGTCCTGTCCACGGCCACTGCCAGTCCGACCTTGCCCTGTCTGAAGTGGATGTCGTCCCATTCGGCGGCGATCTCGTCGTTGATGTACAACGTGAAGTGCCACCTCTCACCCTTGACGGAAACCGTGTTCATCTCCCTGGGCCTGATCGCCGGATATTTGGTCAGGGGGAGCAGTGTCCGCAAAAACCCTCCGACAAACGCGTAGACCCAGTATTGTTGGTTATCGTCGATGACGGCGGCGAAGTAGTTGTCATCGTCCACCATGCGAAAGATCAGGCCATAACCCGTGCTTGGTAGCGTGTTGTTCAGCATTGCGCGGGTCGAGACGAAGAAATCGGTCACAGGTGGTAATTGCGGTACTTCGAGTATCGAGATCTTGGTGGAAGACTCGAACATGATGAAATAGCTGCTCTCGCCGAATTTGGTCAACATGGTGCTGTTTGGCTCGACGTGTTCCGCAACGCGCCAGCCATAGCGTGCATCGTCGAACGGGTCACAGGCGATCAAGGGCCAGTCTGCCGGCGCGACTGCGGGGCTGTTTGGGCATGTCGTTACCGGAGGTAGAGGCGTAGGTGTCAGTGTGACATCCGCTGGAGCGAGCCGTACCTCGATGTTGTCAAAGTGGATCGCCATCCGCCCCGCTGTGTTGAATTGCGCGCTCAGGCGCAGCTCTCCTTGTGGGACGAAAGGGTCGGAGGCGCGCCCGATCTCACGGTCATTGATATACAGGATCATCTGGGGACCGACTGCACGGACTGCCAGACGGTTCCATCCCGTGAGGTCGAGCACGCCGGCGGGAATGTCGTCGATCAACAGCACGGATGATTCTCCCTCGATGACGCGCAGCAATACGAATACTTCGGTATTTGACACCGCGAAAAGATAGTAGTTTCGCGGGTCCTGGATGCGGAACTGCAATCCGTATTCGATGTCTCCATCGGCAGCTTCAGTTGGATACGTATCCACTGCGGCGAAGAAATTAGCCAGGTTCCCTACATTGACCGGACGGCCCCTCCTGAACGGCGCGGTCGTTTCCACATCCCAGGTGTACATACCATTTGCTATGCCCGGTGATGTGACAGAGACGTCATCCTGAAATTTCTCGATATCCCAGGTGTTGGCATTATCTTCGAAGGTATCGCACATCAGAAGGGTCCACTCGACCGGATCGTTGCTTCCCCACGGGCCGCAGTCAGGAGTGGTCAGTGGGCCACCTGGAGGCACCGGCGGTTCCGAGGGAACTTCTGCCGGCGCCGTGAGGCGGCCTTCCGCAGGGTACCGGGTAGACTGGAGCGGAGCAGGCTGGTCCGCTCCGAGCGTGGCCAGTACAGGAAGCCTGGAAATGGACAGACAAAGTAATATGATTAGCCCGCGCCCCAGGATAGTCCAACAGGCAGCCATGTTGCTTCGCGGGGCATTTCCACTCCTCAGTCTTGCCAGCAGAATCGAGATTCGCCTGGGTATCATCGTCCTGCGCCCCCACTATGGAACGGGATCTGCCGTTTACTCAAGTGGTACTCGTAACTCGAAGTTGTCGAATTCCACGATCCCGGCATCTCCGGCTTCGGCACTCATGCTCAACCCCACAACGCCCTCATCGAAACGGATGTCGTCAGCGGTGATGTCAAGCTCGACAATCGGCTGGCCGTTGATGAAGACAGTGAACTTTTGTCCCTCGACCAAGATGCCCAGGTGGTTTGCCTCACCCGAGCGGATGGCTTCGCTCTGGGTTGGACCGGC
>CAZPTF010000208.1:0-7243 GCA_964589015.1 uncultured Anaerolineae bacterium | reverse complement strand
GTCTACGAGAAGAACAATCCACCATCGACGAGCAACGGTGTGTTCGTGATGAACGAGGAGTCGTCCGACACCAGGAACAGGATTGCGTTCGCACAGTCTTCCGCGGTGCCGGCGCGGCCCAGCGGCTGCGCGCGGGCAAACCATGCACGAGTCGACTCCGGGTCTTCGCTGCTCGCGATGAAAGCGTCCGACATCGGGGTGACGATGTTGCCGGGGACGATCGTGTTGGCACGGATACCGTCCTGTACGTGCTCCAGGGCAACCGCATGGGTCCACGCCTGGGCGGCGGCCTTACTGGCACAATAGATCGGCGCGACGTTGGTCGGGATGAAGGCCGCACGCGACGAGGTCGTGACGATGGCACCCCCACCGTTCTGTTTCATATAGGGCACAGCGTACTTGCAGCAAAAGAACACGCCCTTGACGTTGACCCCCATCACGTAGTCAAACTCTTCTTCAGTTAGCTCGGTGGTGGATGTGCCTGATTGGACGCCCGCATTGTTGACCAGGATATCGAGGCGACCGAATGCCTCCACGGCGGTGTCCATGATCCGTTTGCAGTCGGCCTCGCGGCTCACGTCAGCCTGAACGAAGACAGCCTGTCCTCCTGCAGTGCGAATCGTGTCGACGACGTTTTCCGCTCCGGCGACGTTGTGATTGGCGACGATCACTACCCTGGCCCCTTCGCGGGCAAACAACGTGGCAGTCGCCGCACCGATGCCGCTCGACGCCCCGGTGACGACGGCGACTTTCCCATCGAGTCTGCGCATGATCTCTCCCCTTTCGTTCCCTTTACGTTGTAGACTTGGGTATTGGAAGGATTATATACCGCACTGTGTCCGTGCGTCAAGACGACCCGCGTGGGGGTCAATCCGGGATGATGGGCGACAATTGCAGCGCCTTTGGCACAACAAATTCGCTGGAGAGCGCGGCGAATTCATCGCCACGCGGGCGTCGCCACCACCGCCGCGAAGGCATGCCGGGCACACCCGGCGAGACAGGACAACGAGCATGGCAGACAACGAAAAAGAGAGAAGCATCTGTAGACACTTCTCTCTGTAGCCAAATCAACACGATCGAGGTGGTTAGAGTCCAGACAACCAATACACACGCCTGGATTAGTCTCTCTCCTGCCGGCGTCTCTTCTGCCTGGCTCTCCTGATGGCTTTGGCTTTGCGAATTCGCCGTTGCTCGCTCTTGGAGACGAACCAACGCCGACGACGAACCACTGTCAGAATGCCACCCTCAGTAACTTTCTTGCGAAAGCGCTTGAGCAGGGCCTCTTGTGATTCACCATCTCGCAGCCTGACCGTCATGCCATACCACCTCCTCCCTTTCTGTAGAACACCACCGCGATGGCGTGTCTACACAATTTACCGCAATCCAAAGGCAGCACACGTTCTGCGGAAACGCTAGCAGATTATAATAGATTATGCCTGTTTTGTCAAAAGGCATTCCCACGTTACGTACTGCAAAATCAGGCCCGCCCGTAATGCCCCGCAGCTCTATCCGCACCCGAACGGGACTTCAAGGACGCGGCGTTATGGATTCGGACCTTGCTGCCAGACACGAGTGCGGACGCGGAAATTCGTCCGTTCTACAGGCACACTGGCGGCAATACGCTGTGACCGCTCGGCAATTCGAGGAAGAATTCATCGGCGGCTACACAACCCACAAGCAGTCGGTCGCGGAGACATCCGAGATTGGACATGACAGCGACGACAGAGTACAATAGTGCCGGTACAAGACGAAAGACTGACCGCGATCTGATGGATTCGGCAAACGAGGCCAACGATGGACAACCCACATTACCCGAGCGTCCCACGCATCAAAACGCTGACTGTTAAGAACTACCGCGCCTTGAAAAACCTGCAGATCAAGGATATCACGCCGTTGACGGTTTTTCTGGGACCGAACGGATCCGGCAAGTCAACGGTATTCGACGTGTTCGCTTTTCTGTCGGAGTGTTTCTCGGAAGGTCTGCGCAAAGCGTGGGACAGGCGCGGACGGTTCCGTGAACTGCGGAGTCGCGGTGCAGACGGTCCCATTGTCATCGAACTCAAATACCTGGAGAAACCCGGCACTCCGCTGATCACTTACCGCTTGGCGATAGACGAGGGGCTGAGTGGCCCGTACGTAGCCGAGGAGTGGTTGCAGTGGAAACGCGGTTCGTACGGGCGGCCTTTCAGATTCCTCGATTTTCGCGAAGGCACGGGCCAAGTCGTCAGCGGTGAAATGCCGGATCAGAATGATCAGCGAATCGACGAAACGTTAGCGGCCCCTGACATGCTTGCCGTGAACACGTTGGGACAACTGGCGCGAAACCCGCGCGTCAGTGCGTTGCGCCAATTCATCACCGGGTGGCACCTATCCTATCTCACTGCCGATGAAGCGCGGACAGTGCCCGAAGCGGGTTCACAGGAGCGGCTATCGGCTACGGGCGACAATCTCCCCAACGTCATCCAATACCTCAAAGAACGGCATCCGGAACGACTGGAGCAAATCCTGCAGACGCTGTCCCGGCGCGTACCCCGCCTCGAAGCAGTAGATGCGGAGCTAATGCCAGACGGACGGTTGTTGCTGCAGATCAAAGACGCCCCGTTCGAGCGACCAATCCTGGCGAAATATGCCTCCGACGGGACACTCAAGCTGCTCGCCTACCTGACCGTGCTCTACGACCCGGATCCGCCGAAGCTGATCGGGATTGAGGAACCAGAGAACCAATTGCACCCTCGGTTGTTGCCGGAGTTGGCGGAGGAATGTCGTGAGGCATCCACGCGCACGCAACTCATGGTCACGACCCACTCGCCCTTCTTCGTGAACGGCCTGCAGCCCAAAGAGGTCTGGGTGCTCTACCGCGACAGTGAGGGCTACACCCAGGCGCGGTGCACGACCGACATGACGGGCGTCAAAGAATTCCTCGACAACGGAGCGCTGCTTGGACACCTATGGATGGAAGGTTACTTCGACGCCGGCGATCCGTTGACCGCCGCGGGCGGGTTCAAAGGCCCTCACCACTAGTACGCAATCCAAAACGGAGGTAACAGCCTCACATGCACGTCGAATTCCTGGTCGAAGAACCTTCCGCAGAAGCTGCGCTCCAGAGTCTCGTCCCCAGAATTCTCGGCCCGGAGCACGCCTTCGAAGTCCACGTCTTCCAGGGAGTGCAGGATCTCATGGGAAAACTGCCAAACCGCCTGCGGGCGTACAGCACCTGGATTCCTGATGACTGGTACATCGTTGTGCTCAGGGACACCGACCGGGCGGACTGCCACCAACTGAAGACCACACTCGACACATTGGCAACTCAGGCCGGCCTGGTCACCAAGTCCGCTGCGGGGACTGGCCGCTTCCACGTGATGAACCGGCTGGCCGTCGAGGAGCTGGAGGCCTGGTTTTTCGGCGACGTCGAGGCACTCCGCGCCGCGTATCCCCGTGTGCCTGCCAGCCTGGGCAAGCAGGCGCGATATCGCGAGCCTGACCAGATCGGGGGAGGCACCAAAGAGGCATTGCATCGTCTGCTGCAACGCAACGGATACCATCGCGAGGGTGTGCCGCGGATTGCGACCGCGCGGGAAATTTCGAGCCACATGGACCCGGACCGGAATCGATCGCACAGCTTCCAGGTGTTTCGGGACGGATTGAGAGCGCTGGTCCGGTAAGTGGCGCCCAAGCCATTGACCTCACGGCCGCAGGCGATAAAGGTAGCAGACACAAAAAACTGTATCCCCAAAAAGGAAGGGCACAGCCGTGGATTGTCGAAACTGTGGAGCGCCGATGAAGACCGCGAGCGCCGGCGATTATCTGGTATGCGAATACTGCGATACGATCTACTTCCCGGAGGCGTCACGCGATAACGTGCGCGTGCTGGGCGACGCATCGCCAATGGATTGCCCGGTGTGTCACGAACCGCTGGTCTCCGCCGAGATATCGCGCCTAGCGGTGCTGTCCTGCGCGCGCTGCCACGGAATTCTGGCACGGCAGGGCGATTTCGCCTTGCTCGTGAAGCACTTGCGCGCCAATCCGTGGGGGCCGGAAGCGCTGCGCATGAAGCCGCTCGAACGGAAACACCTCGCACGCCGCATCGACTGCCCGCAGTGCCACCAGCCGATGAACACGCACCCGTACTACGGGCCAGGCAACGTTGTGATCGACAATTGCATCGCCTGCGGGCTGGTGTGGCTCGACTACGGTGAGCTGTATCGCATCGTACACGCTCCCGGGCGGGACCGTGTACAACCTTCGTAGCGCGCCCCGAGGTACGCGGATGCAGACCAAGTCGGACGGTCTGCCCAGGACGACATAAGGAGGGTCACTTCCACTGCATTGCGGCGAATGAACGCGAGGAAGCAATCCCATTGGAGGAGACGCCGGCGGTGGTGCTGCTGGCCCAGGCCGAGGGGATCTTCGTCGCAAGGCCGACGCGCTGGATGAGGTGCTGGTAACGCTGGGATTCGCGAGGTGGCGGAATGGGGTCAGCGCGCTCTGCCCGAATTCAAGGACATCGAGATCGGTCCGACTCCGGTAGATTGGGACGTGGTGCTTCTTGGCAGACTGGGTGGAATTTCTACGGGGGTGGAACGCCTTTTGTCAAGAATCCGAGGTACAGGGGCGGTGACATCTCTTGGACAACATCAGCGCATATCTCGGATTACCTGCAATTGAGGCATGGTGTCAGAAAGATCACTACGGGAGGCCGAAGAACAGTCCGTCAAGGGTCGTCCCGAAGGGCAATCTCGTCATTGGAACGCGAGCCTGAAGCTGTTCAAATCGCTGCCATAGCAGCTCATGCCCGGTCAGGTGCAGGTGCGATTGTGGAGTGCGCAAGCCGTGCTTGCGCCTTGCAGCCCGTGCAAGTATGACTTGTGCACTCCAGAAACGCGGTAGCATGGCTACCGCACTCCATACGGAGGGAGGCATAAATGGATGATCTGCAGCGATGGCACCACAGTCCAGCCCACGTTTTCTTGCCGGATACGATGTATATGGTTACGGCGGCGACGCTGCACAAAGTCCATCATTTTCGTGACACTATGCGATTGGAAGCATTAACGAACGCTCTGTTCGAGGTGAGCGAGTCCTACGGTTGGGCGCTGCAGGCGTGGGCCGTGTTTTCCAACCATTATCACTTCATCGCCCAATCGCCCACTGCCAGCGCAGTGCTCAAGCCGCTGATCCAGCGACTTCACTCGCAAACGGCGCGGTGGCTCAACCGGCAGGATGACACCACTGGCCGGCAGGTCTGGTTTCAATATTGGGACACATGCCTGACCTACGAGAAGAGCTATTTCGCGCGGCTGAACTATGTCCACGACAACCCGGTCAAGCATGGACTCGTCGCAGCCGCGGAGGAATATCCTTTCTGTTCTGCCGGCTGGTTCGAGGCATACGCTGATCCCAGTTATTATCGTAAGGTCACGTCGTTCCGGTATGACCGGCTGAAGGTCGCGGACGACTTCTAGCGCAGGAAAAGCCTGCGCAGTCCATAGAACATGGGCCACAGGGCTCGTTCCACCCAGCCAGGGGGACCACCATGACTATTGATTGGTTGCGAAAGGCTCGTATGCCAGTACAACTTTCTTGCCGACCATAAGGAACCCAGTCGCCGCTTTGACGCCGTCCCGGAATGTGTCAAGCATTTTGAGACAACTCACGTCAGGATTTAGGGAGCAATTGCCGACTTTCGGCTGCTCACGGGCTATGGGGATGTGGACAACTGCACCGCGACCAGTTGCCCACATCCCCACAGCCACTACGACGACTGTGGCCGGTTGATCCAGACTTCCTGCGGCAAGGATGGCGGTATGGGTTCGCCGCGGACAAACCGTTCTGGATGGAGCGCATAGGCTGCCTGCAGAACCTCTTGACGCTGTTCCGTGAGCTGTTGTGCCTGGCCATAGTGAACCGTAGCAGGGGTCATCAGCCCCAAGGCACTGTGATGATGGTCGTAGTTGTACCACTGGAAGAAAGGACGAGCCCAGGTGCGCGCATCTACAACGCAGCCAAAACGCTCCGGGAAATTGGGACGATACTTCATCGTCTTGAACTGTGCTTCCGAGTAGGGATTGTCGTTCGAGACATGCGGCCGAGAATGAGTTTTGGTCACGCCGAGATCAGCCAACAACAGTGCCACCGGCTTGGAATACATTGAACTGCCGCGGTCGGCGTGCAAAGTCAGTTGGCCAGGTTGGATACCTTGCTTCTCACAACTGGCAGCGATCAGTTCCTCGGCCAAGCTGGCCAGTTCGCGCTCAGCGATCATCCAGCCGGTCACATAACGGCTGAACACGTCCAGAATCGTGTACAGGTAGTAGTAGGTCCACTTCACCGGTCCTTTGAGCTTGGTAATATCCCAGCTCCAGAGTTGATTGGGTCCGCTGGCCAACAACTCCGGCTTGCTGTAGACAGGATGACACAATTGATCGCGCCGCTCGCGCACCTCGTGGTGCTCCTCCAGCACACGGTACATGGTCCGCCACGAACACAGGTACGTGCTTTCGTCCAGCAAGGTGGCATAGACTTGCCGAGGCGAACTGTCTTGAAACCGTTCACTGTTGAGCGTGTCGCGTACGTGCGCTTTCTCTGCTTGACTCAGCGCGCGCGGCGGCCTAGGCCGCGCCTGGGGTTCTTGCTGGGGCTGGCGTGCGCGGTAGAAGCTGCTGCGCGGAACGGCCAACGCCCGGCAAGCGACCGCAACCCCGACCTCACCAGCCAGTTGAGTCGTGGCTGCCATCAGCGCGTCTCGTCCGTCTCGCGATGCTCTATGGGTAACCCCAGTAGCCGTGAGAGTTTTTTTTGAACATCAATGATCAACTCTGCCTGCTTCAGACGGGTACGCAGACGCTCATTCTCGCGCTGCAGACGAACACATTCTTCCACGCCAACCTCGTGGGCCTTGCGCCCCCGTTTCTGCGTGGACAAGGCTTGCAGTTGTCCGGCTGCTCGTTGCCGCCGCCACTTGGACAGATGGGAAGAGTACAGCCCTTCCCGCCGGAGCAGCGCGCCGATCTGCCCACGCTCAGTGCACCGATCGACCTCTTCGAGGATGCGCAGCTTGTATGGACCACTAAATCGCCGGCGCTCGCCCCGTGGTAGGACCTCACAATCCGCCGCCCGGGTCTGGCGTTCGTCCATTGTCGGCATTTCCTTTGCTTTGATATCAGACATGTTGAGCCCTTTCTCCGCCCTCTATTATACACTAATTTCTCGGACGAAGTTGTCTCACTCATGTTAGCACAGAGGG
>CAZPTF010000207.1:4160-7248 GCA_964589015.1 uncultured Anaerolineae bacterium | reverse complement strand
GATTCCAGTCCCAGAAGAGACGGTAACAGATGTGCTGCGCAATAGTGCGCGGACCCTGGAGCGATTGGGTGATTTCGACGAATCGCGGTGCCATCTGGTGTAAGCCCGACCCGTCGATCTCTTCTCCAACTTCGCCGGGAAGAGAGGGAACTGGGGGACACAACGTTGTAGCTTGAATTCCCCAGGCTACGCCTGGCCATTGTAGAGCGGCTCTGTCCCGGCTCCAGAGCATGGCCTCGAAGAAGACGGCTATGCGCCGTAACTCGAACGTCAGGACAGCGCCATTTCACCAACCATCCGCAAAGAAAGGAGGTGAGCCTATGCATGTGTACTGCTGAGTTTGACTCGAGCTTTTGGCTCAGTTGAGTCAATCAATTTCCAGCGCTTTGTGTAAGAATAGCCGTCCTGTGCGCCTGTGCCACGGGACAACGCGTGCTGCATGTCGACAGCACGAACATGGAAAGGAGATAGTACCATGTCGGAACGGCTCACCCGATTCTTTGCATCACGTGGGGGGATCATCACTGTCGGGGCGATTATTGGACTGCTGGCGCCGCTCCTGCAACGTTGGGGCAATCCGTCCAATATGGGCATTTGCGTCGCCTGCTTTGAGCGCGACATCGCCGGTGCCCTGGGGCTTCATCGCGCCGCCGCCGTCCAATACATCCGCCCGGAGATCATCGGCTTCGTTCTCGGCGCGATGATTGCGGCGTTTCTGTTCAGAGAGTTCAACCCTCGTGTCGGTTCGGCTCCAATCGTCCGCTTCATCCTCGGTGTCTTCGCCATGATCGGCGCACTGGCGTTCCTCGGCTGCCCGTGGCGTGCGTTGCTCCGCCTCGCCGGTGGAGACCTCACTGCGATCGTCGGACTGATCGGCCTCGCGGCCGGCATCATCGTCGGTATCCAGTTCCTCAAATCCGGATACAACCTGGGGCGATCGCACAAGACGCATGCCGCCGTCGGCTGGATTCTACCGCTCATTATGGTGGGGCTGCTGTTGTTGCTCGTTTTCCGTCCGCAGTTCGGCGAGGGTGGACCCATCTTCTTCAGTGAGAGCGGTCCCGGCTCCCTTCATGCTCCGCTCCTCATCTCCCTGGCTGCGGGTCTGATCATCGGGCTGCTGGCGCAACGGACGCGTTTCTGTACGATGGGCTCGATCCGCGACATCTTTCTCATCGGCGACACCCACCTCATCAGCGGGGTGGCGGCGCTCCTCGTCGTCGCCTTCGTCGCCAACCTGGCCCTGGGACAATTCCACGTCGGGCTGTACGGGCAGCCGGTAGCGCACAGCGATTTCCTGTGGAACTTCCTGGGAATGCTCCTCGCGGGTCTGGCTTTTGCGTTGGCCGGGGGATGCCCAGGACGCCAGCTCTTCCTCTCCGGTGAAGGGGACGGCGATGCCGGCATTTTCGTGTTGGGGATGATCTTCGGCGCCGCCTTCGCGCACAACTTCACGACCGCCGGTACACCCGACAAGATCGTCGAAGGCGTGGTTCAGGTCGGGGGGCTGACGACAGCCGGGATGGTTGCCGTCGTCCTGGGTCTGGCCGTATGTCTGGTCATCGGCTTCAGCATGCGAGACAAGCGAAACCACATAGCATAGGGATGAGGAGATAATCAGATGGCTATTCAGGTGGATGCAAGAGGGCTTTCCTGCCCGCAACCGGTCATTCTGGCCCGCAAGGCCATCGACGGAGCCAGGTTTCCAATCGAAGTGCAGGTGGACTCCGTCACGTCCCGCGAGAACGTCAGACGACTCGCTGAGAAATTGGGCTGTACGGTCAAGATCGAACAACTCGGCGATGAGTTCAAGCTGACAATCTCGAAATAGAATTCGATTCCATAGCAGACTGTCCGGTCTCGCCCGGAAATGACGGGGGAGATCGGACAGCATCCAGCGAGGCCAATACGATGATCTATTTTGACAATGCCGCCACTTCCTGGCCAAAACCGCCAGTGGTCGTGGAGGCGATAACCGACTTTCTCAACAATACGGGGGCCAGTCCGGGTCGCTCGGGACACCGCCTCGCCGTCGAGGCGAGTCGCATCGTGTACGACACCCGCGAGGTCCTGACACAACTATTCAACGGTACGGATCCCCTGCGATTAGCGTTCACGCAAAACGTCACCGAGGCGCTCAATCTCGCCCTGCGCGGTCTGTTACATCCCGGCGATCACATCATTACCTCCAGTATGGAACACAACGCCATGATGCGCCCGCTCAGAGCACTCGAAAAACAGGGCGTCGAAGTCACCGTCGTCCCGTGTTCGCCGGAGGGGCTGCTGGACGCGGCACAGATCGAGGCAGCCGTTCGGCCTGATACGAAGATGATTGCGGCCAACCACGCCTCGAATGTCGTGGGCACGCTCCTGCCCATCACCGACATCGGGCGCATCGCCCGACGCTACGAGTTGCTCTTCCTGGTCGACACCGCACAGACCGCTGGCGCCTACCCGATCGATATGCAGGACAGCCACATCGACTTGCTCGCGTTCACCGGACACAAGGCGCTCTACGGCCCGACCGGTACCGGTGGCCTGATCTTTGGAGAGCGCGTGAACCTCGCAGGTTTCGAGCCGCTCAAACGGGGTGGAACCGGCAGCCGTTCGGAGACGGAAGAGCAGCCCGGATTTTTGCCCGATCTCTGCGAGAGTGGTACACTCAACGCAGTGGGGCTGGCTGGCCTGAAAGCGTCTGTCGAGTGGTTAAGGGGAAATGGCATCGCCGCAATCCGCCAGCACGAGAGCGAACAGGCACAGCGCTTGATCGACGGCCTGCGCGACATCCCGGGCATCACCGTGTATGGCACGCACGATGCCGCCTGTCAGACCGCCACCGTCTCCTTCAACATTGCCGGGCTGGAGCCATCGGAGGTTGGCGAGCGTTTGGATAGCGAATATGCCATCATGTGCAGGGTGGGGCTGCATTGTGCGCCTGCCGCTCATAAGACCATTGGGACGTTTCCGGCGGGGACGGTGCGCTTCGGACTCGGGACGTTCAACACCCACGCGGACATCGACGCGGCGCTCGCTGCCGTCAGCGCCCTGGCGAGGCAAACCCAGTGAGCGGCGAGGCCTACGCTGTCAT
>CAZPTF010000207.1:0-4060 GCA_964589015.1 uncultured Anaerolineae bacterium | reverse complement strand
GCCATCGCCACGGGCCTGAGCGCGACGCCCCGCATCTGCATGCCCACGCACCAACAGATCCGCGCTGCGCGCAGGCGACTCGCACTGAAGGGTGGCGCGCTCGGCGTGCGCCTGCTGACCTTCGACGGGTTGTATGCGGAATGCCTGAACGCCGCGGGCGAGATCTATACCGAGCTCAGTGATGCGGTGCAGTATCGCCTCATCCGCTCGGTCGTCGACGAGCTACCGCTCGACTATTATGCCCCCATCGCGGCACGCCCCGGGTTCATCCGCGTTGTGCAGGAGCTGGTCGCGGAGCTGAAGGCGGCACGCGTCCGGCCGGCAGACTTCGGATCTGCGGTGCGGGAGCTCGGCGATGAGCCGCGCCTGCGCGAACTGGGCGAGATTTATGCAGCGTACCAGAACCAGCTCACGCAGGAGCGCTGGGCGGATCGCGCCGGGATGGGTTGGTTAACCGTCGACAGCCTTGAACGCCGCGCCACTGCGGTGAGCTCCGGTTGGTCCACGTTGTTCGTCGATGGGTTCGACAGCTTCACGCCGGTTCAGGTCGACACACTCCGGCTGCTCGCCACGCGCGTCGGGTCGCTGATCGTCACCCTCACCGGCACGAATGGCGACGAGCGGGCGAACCCCAGCTACCAGCGCTTCAATCGGACGCGGCGCCAGTTGGAGGAAGCGCTACAGATCGCAGCCGAGCCTTTGCCGGAACGTGTTGAACGGCACGATCGCGCCCTCGCGCACCTCGCCACCAGCCTCTTCCACGAACGGGAGGGAGCGCGCCCCACGACCGCGGCGGTCGAGTTGATCGAGGCCCCCGATCGGGAGAAGGAAGTGCGCGCCGCGCTGCGCTGGCTCAAACGGCAGGTAGTCGCGAACGGTACGCCTCCGGTCGCCCTCGCCCTGCTGGCTCGCTCGATCACTCCGTACCGTTCGTTCATCGTCCAGACAGCGGCAGAGTTCGGGCTGCCCATCGAGCTCGTCGACGGATTGCCCCTGAGGTTAAACCCCGCCATCGCCGCGATTCTGGACTTGCTCGGCCTGTTGTTGCCGTGGGCGGACGACCCGCAGCAGCCCGCTCTTCCCTATCGTCAGGTGATCGAGACCCTGCGGTCGCCGTACTTCGCCTGGATGGAGAATGACGTGCGCGGATCCGCAGGCATTTCCCCCGCCGATGTGGACCTGCTGGCCGCCGTCGCGCGCTGGGAACGGGTGATCGGTGGGCTTCCCCAATGGGAACAGGCCCTGGGTAGTCTCGCCGGCGCTCAAGCCGATGTAGGGCACGCCGACCTCGAGCGTGTACACCCGGCCTGGCTCCCGACGGGCGAGCGCGCGAGCGAGCTGCGCCGGAAATTCCACCACTTTGTCACCCGGATCACGCCTCACGGCGACCACCAGCGTTATCGCGATTGGGTTCGGTGGCTCGAAGAGCTCATCGGTCCGGACCCGGCGATCCGCGCACCGGCTGATGCAAGCGAAGACGAGCAAACCTCTCTGGGGGTCGTCCGGCGCATCCGCGAGGGACCTCCTGAGATCGCCGCGCCGGATATCGCCGCCCTCGAGACACTAAAAGACGTACTGCGCGGGTTGGTATGGGCCGAAGAGGTCATCCCGGAACGTGGTCCCGTCGATTACGAACGTTTTGTGCGCGAATTGCGGGGTATCATCGAGGCCACAACCTACCGCCCGCGCCTGAAACAGGACCGCGCGGCCATTCTCGTTGCCGACGTCATGCAGGCGCGCGGGATTCCCTTCGAGGCCATTGCCGTGATGGGCCTGGCGGAAAGCGAATTTCCCGCCGCGCTGCAGGAGGATGCGTTCCTGCGTGATCGCGACAGGGCACAGCTCAGCACGCAGTTCGGTTTGGCGCTGCAGCCCTCGCTGGACAGCAACGAGAGCGGGTTCTTCTACGAAACTGTGACTCGTGCGCGATCCCATCTGCTGTTGACCCGTCCGTGCCTGGCAGACAATGGCGCTCCGTGGCAGCCTTCTGCCTTCTGGGAGGAGGTCCGTCGCCGCGTCGCGGTCGAGCCGGTGCAGGAAGACACCCCCACGCCGCCCGCGGCGGCGTCTTGGCCCGAGCTGATCGAGAGCCTCAGCGTTCACCCGGAATTCACGGACACTGCGGGTTGGGCGTGCCGGATTGGCCCTGCGGAATACGCCGCCGTTCAAACTGCCATCGCAGTCCTCACGGCGCGGCAGAAGCGAGAGTCCCATGGCACCTTCGACGGCGGGCTGCAAGAGGTCAGCGCAGAACTGGCGCAGCGGTTTGGCCCGGTGCACACCTGGAGTGCCAGCGGCCTGGAGACTTACCAGGCATGTCCGTTCATGTTCTTCATCAGGCACATACTGGGACTGGAGCAGCGTCTCGATCCGGAGGAGGGGTTGGACGCCAGGCAACTTGGGAGCATCTACCACCACATCCTCGAAGCGTTGTACCAGCACATCGCAACGGTCACCGGCAGTGATCTCGCCAGCTTGCTGGCGGTATTGGACGAGGTTGCGGGGCCGATTCTCGACGCGGCGCCCGCTCGGGAGGGTTTCCGCGTTACGGCGTGGTGGAGACTGACCCGCCAGGAGATCATCGATAACATCCGCCGTTCGCTGGAGGTCCTCGCTGCACTGCCCGGCGATTTTGTCCCCAGCGGCCAGGAGCTGCGCTTCGCCGGGCACAGCGCGCTGCTCCTGGAGCGACAGGGCGACCAACTGCGGCTGCACGGCGTCATCGACCGGGCCGACGTGAACGCGCGTGGCGAAATCCGCATCATCGACTACAAGACGAGCGGGCCTACCGGCTACGACAACAGCGCGCTCGCGGAAGGAAAGAGGCTTCAGGTCGCTCTCTACGCGCTTGCCGCGCGCGATGCTCTGCATCTCGGCAACCCGGTGGACGGCTTCTACCTGCACGTCCAGAACGCAAAGTGCAGCACCCTGTCACTGGCGAAGTACCCCGGAGGTGTCACCGCCGCACTGCAGGCCGCTGTCGAGCATGCCTGGTCAGCGGCACGCGGGATACGTGCGGGCGCGTTCGGTCCACATCCCCCCAGTGGTGGTTGTCCATCCTATTGCCCGGCGACGTTTTGCTGGCAATTCCGCCCGCGGATGGGAGGTTGACGTGGAACTGCATCCCATCGTCGCCCAGCTGCATCCCAGCGACAGTCAGAAACCGGCGATCGCCGAACGTGACTGTGACGTTCTCGTCGTCGCCGGCGCCGGTACCGGCAAGACGCTCACGCTAGTCGCACGCTATCTCTCCCTGCTGGCGGAGGGAATCCCGTTGCGCTCAGTCGTGGCGATCACGTTCACGAAGAAGGCCGCCTGGGAAATGCGCAATCGCGTGCGCGCCGAGATCGACCGGTATCTCCGCAGAGCTGACCTGACCGCAGTGGAACGGTCGCGCTGGCGCGACATCTACACCGCGATCGACGCGGCGCGCATTGCGACCATCCACAGCCTGTGCACCGAGATGCTGCGCACTCATCCTGCGGCAGCCGGTGTTGATCCGCGCTTCGCGGTCCTGGAAGAGGCGCACGCGACCATCCAGATGCGGCGTGCCGCTGAAGCAGCGATGGCGTGGGCCGCCGAGCAGGATCATCTTGTGCCGCTGTTTGCGCTCCTCGGAGAAAAGCGACTGCACGAGGTGCTCGACTTCCTGCTGCACCGAAGGCTGGACGTGCAGCCCGCGTTCGCCGCGCTGCCTGATGATCCTCTGTCTGCGTGGCAGCAGCGGTTGAGCGCATATCAGGAGCGTGCGGTCGAGGCGCTGTGCGGCAGCCCTGAATGGATTGCCACCGTCGGTATGCTCGAGGAACAGGCCGCGTTGGCTGACGATGACAAGGCGGAACTCCAGCGCCGGTTCGCCCTGGACTGCATCCGCCGCGCGGATGACGCCGCCACCCAAGGCGACATCGCCGTGCGGCTCGCTGCACTGGCCGGCCTGAACAGCATCAATCTACGCGGAGGTAGCCAGGGCAATTGGCCCGACGGCAAAGAGCAGTTACAGTTCGTCAAGGCCACCTTAAAGGGCCTGCGCGAGTTGTGGGAACGAAGCGCTCCCCTGCTA
>CAZPTF010000206.1:1794-7257 GCA_964589015.1 uncultured Anaerolineae bacterium | reverse complement strand
TCCGAGTGGTATCAGGCGGAGATGCCCGGAGAGGGCTGGAAGACCGAGATGGCTGTCGCGATCCCGCAGCAGGGAGCGCTCCTCGCATTCAGCAACGAGCAGAAAGCGGTGAGCAGTATATTCTACGTTTTTGGCGACAGCACCTCAGGCGAAACGATGATTTTCATGCTGCGTTCGCGGGAAAACAAATGACGACTGCAAGTCCACGCCAGAGGAGGTAATTGGAATCGCGATATGGGGGAATACGGACGTGCCGAGTGGCGTTTACTGAACAACGGCCATCTGGCAGGGCAGATGAATATGGCCGTGGACGAAGCGATCATGCAGGCAGTGGGAGAGGGGAAATCTGTACCGACGATTCGCTTCTATGGTTGGGATCCCTTTTGTCTGTCAATCGGGTATGCGCAGTCGATGCGCGCTGAAGTGGACATGGATGCCGTACGTGCGAGAGGGTTCGATGTGGTGAGGCGCCCCACCGGTGGGCGGGCGATCTTGCATGGTGATGAGCTGACCTACAGCCTGCTTGTCTCGCAGGACGAACCGCGCGTGGCGGGAGGGATCGTCGAATCGTACCGCCGGCTGAGTGGTGGTCTGGTTGAGGGCTTGCGGTTGCTTGGCGCGGAAGCGCTGCAATCGCAGCCGCAGCAGGGCGCCGCGCAAGAAAAATCGGCGGCGTGTTTCGATGCACCGTCTCATTACGAGATCACTGTCTGTGGCAAGAAGCTGGTTGGGAGTGCGCAGATGCGGCGCAAGGGCATGGTATTGCAGCATGGGTCGCTGCCGCTGTGTGGCGATATCGGGCGTATCATGGACTATCTGATCATGTCATCCGAGGCGCGACGCGAATACCTGCGCCAAGACCTGCGCGGACGGGCAGCGACTCTGGAGGAGGTGTTGGGCCGGGTGGTGCCCTTTGCCGAGGTTGCATCTGCGCTGGGCGAGGGATTGTCGTGTACCCTGGAGCTGGACCTGGTCCCGGGCGAACTCTCTCCCTATGAGAGAGAATTGGCCGATACACTGTATCGTGAGAAATACAGCACGGACAAGTGGAACGAGATGCGCTAGCCGGCGCGGGATTCCACGCCGTGCTGCGTACCGGCACAGGAGAGGTGAATGGGACGTTACATCATTCGCAGGCTGTTGCTTTTGCCTGTTCTGTTGTTTGGCATCTCCGTCCTGATCTTCGGCATGATGCAGTTCCTGACGCCCTACGAGCGTGTGTCTCTGTACGTCTCCGATGTGCCGAAGCGCAGCGGCGCGCTGGACGAGCTTGTCGTGAAGTACGGCCTCGACCGGCCCGTCCATGAGCAATATTTGAGTTGGGCCGGAAAAGTGTTGCAGGGCGACCTGGGATTTTCGAAGCGTGGCAAACGCCCCGTCACAGAGGCCATCCGGCATCTTTTCCCGGTGACTCTGGAACTGGCTCTCTGGAGCAGCGTTCCCATGTTGGTGATCGGCGTTCAGCTCGGAGTCATCTCTGCCGTGCACCAGAATAAACTGATCGACCAGCTGACCCGCATCTTCAGCATTGTGGGCTGGTCTTTCCCCACATTCGTTTTCGGCCTGTTGCTGCTGATGATTTTCTACGCCAAACTGGATTGGTTCCCGTCCGGACGTTTGTCGGAGTGGGCGTCTCAGGTGGTGAATAGTGATCTGTTTCGGCGGTACACTGAGATGAACACGGTGGACGCGCTGCTCAATTTGCGGTTCGACGTTTTCATCGACGCGCTTCGTCACCTCGTGCTGCCGGCGATCACGTTGGCCTATTTGAACTGGGCGTTGATACTGCGTGTCACGCGTTCCTCGATGCTCGAGACCTTGCGGCAAGATTACGTCACCACGGCGCGCGCCAAAGGCCTGGCGAGCAGGGACGTGATTAACCGACATGCCCGGCCTAACGCGCTCATTCCAGTGACGACGATCGGCGGACTCACATTGGTTACTCTGTTGAATGGCGTGGTCATTACCGAAACAATCTTTAACTATCGTGGTATGGGTTGGTTTTTCGCGGATGCGGCGCTGAATCTCGATGTGATCGCCGTATTAGGGTTCTCGATGTTCAATGCGATCATTCTGGTTTTTGGCAATCTAATCGTGGACATTCTGTACGCCTATCTCGATCCCAGGGTGAGGCTCTCGTGAAGAATAAGTTCGGGATGTTTTTCCGAAATCCAACGTCGGTTCTCGGATTCGCACTGGTGTTCCTGTTTGTACTGGTGGCCATTTTCGCACCCGTGCTCGCTCCTCCGGCACAAAATCAGCGCGATCCCTACATCATCCCGCGTGACGGCTTTGCGATGGAGCCTCAGCCTCCCAGCCCGTCCCATCCTTTTGGAACGACCGAGGGGCAGTATGATCTATTCTATGGCGTGATCTGGGGAACGAGGACCGCTTTCTATGTGGGGCTCGCAGTGACCGGCGTGACCGTGTTGTTCGGCGTGACGATCGGTGCGATTGCCGGTTACAACGGTGGGTGGGTCGACGAGATCCTGATGCGGATCGTGGAAATCTTCATGGCCTTTCCTTTTCTGCTTGCAGCAATCACGATGGCGGCGGTGCTGCAGGCGCGAATCGGGCGGGGTATCATTACTGGTATGGTCGCTCTGATGGTATTCGGGTGGACAACCTATGCGCGCCTCATCCGTGGTGACATCCTGACGGTGAAGGAGCGCGATTACGTGCTGGCGGCGCGCTCCGTGGGTGCCCGCGATGCGCGCATCCTGGCGCGACACGTCATTCCCAACGCCATCTACCCGACAATGGTCACGGCATCGATGGACATCGGGTCCTATGTGCTCAGCTTTGCTGCATTGAGTTTTCTCGGTCTGGGGTCGGAGATCGGCTATGCCGATTGGGGCCAACTGATCAGTTTTGCGCGCAACTGGATTCCAACGCTATCGGTGCATTGGTATATCGTGGTATTCCCGGGGATGGCGATTCTGTTGTTTGTGTTGGGGTGGAATTTGCTGGGAGATGCGTTGCGCGACGTCCTGGATCCCCGAATGCAAAGGGTGTCCAGGTAGTGCCCACATCCGTGACGATGTGCCGTGGGTGAGAGCCGCCGAGCCGGTTGAGGGCAGAAGCATCCGTTCATTGGGGCCGATATGTGGGCTCGCTCCTGCGAAGGCATACGGCTAAGAGGTCGAACTTACATCAGAGAGAAGGAGGATTGGCATGTTGAAGACAAAGTCGACGCTCGTCATGTTCTCGGTGGTGGTTGTGCTGTCATTGGTGGCGACAGCCGGAGTTGGGGCACAGGAGGTTCGGAATCCCGATACATTCGTGGTCGGGCATTTCGGTGAGCCGGAAACCCTGGACCCGGCATGGATGTATGACACCTCGAGCGCGGCGGTCGCGTCCAACGTGTACGAGGGTCTGCTGGCATTCGAGCGCGATGATGCGGATGCCTTTGTGCCCGCGTTGGCCAAAACGTGGGAAGTCTCCAACAATGGTCTGACATGGTCGTTTGAAATCCAGGAGGGGGTCAAGTTCCACGAGGGTGGGACGCTGGAGCCTCACGACGTGGCGTATTCTTTTCAGCGTGGGATGCTGCAGGACCGTCTGGATGGGCCACAATCTCTCTTCCTGGAACCGTTCTTTGGCGTGGGGACCAAGTCGATCCTGGACGCGGTGAACAAAGTCGGACAACTGCGCTTGGCGGATACGAGTACACTCCAGTTGGAGGATTACCCGGATGCTGCTGAGGATGTCTGCAAGATGGTGCAGGAAGTCATCAGTTACGACGATGCTGCGGGGACCGTGACGATGCGGCTGATGCGTCCGACAGCCTGGTTGCCTCAACTCCTTGCGCAGACGTGGGGTTCCGTACTCGATGAGGAATGGATGATCGAACAGGGCGATTGGGACGGCGACTGCACGACCTGGACCAAGTGGTATGATCCGGCTGCGGAGATGAGTGTGCTGTTCGACAAGATGAACGGTACTGGCCCCTACAAGTTCGACCGTTGGGACAAAGGTGAAGAGATCGTGCTCGTCGCAAACGAAGATTACTGGCGGACCAAGCCGATCTGGAAAGGCGGACCGTCGGGCGTCGCGGCGATCGAGCGGGTCAGCATCAAGCTGGTAGAGGAGTGGGGAACTCGCTTTGCTATGCTACAAGCCGGCGATCTCGATTACGGCGACGTGGACCAGGCCTACTACAGCCAGGTCCAGCCGCTGGTGAAGACGGTCTACCTGGATGGTGTCGAAGAAGGCAAATCTATGAAGGGGAATCCCGACGGTACCTTGCTCGAGTTCCGCAACCTGCGCGAACCGTTCATGACTGGAGCGATGATGAATTTTGCTATCGACACGCAAGGCGGCAATCCGTTCATCGGTAGTGCGAAACTGGATGGCGACGGGATCCCACCCGATTTCTTCGCGGATATCCATGTGCGCAAGGCGTTCAATTACGCGTTCGATTGGGATGCCTTTATCAATGACGCCCTGGTAGGGGAAGGCGTGCAACCGAAAGGACCGATCATCGCCGATATGCTCGGGTACGATCCGGACCAGCCGACCTATGCTCACGATATGGACAAGGCAACCGAGGAATTCAAGCTGGCCTGGGATGGTGAGTTGTGGGAAAAAGGTTTCCGGGTACAGATTTCCTACAATATGGGTGATGATGTGCGCCGAATTGCCGCAGACGTGCTCAAGGCCAACGTCGAGGCGATCAACCCGAAATTCCAGATCGAGATCCTCAACCTGCCGTGGCCGACTTTCCTGCAGGTGAGAACAGAGGGGAAACTGCCCATCTTGATCAGTGGCTGGCAAGAGGACTACCATGACCCATCCAACTGGGTACAGCCGTTTATGAGCAGTAGTGGGGCATACGCCCGCGCCCAGCATTTCCCCAAGGATTTGGCCGGCAAATATGATGAGTTGATCGATCGGGGGTTGAAGACGATCGATCCGGTAGATCGGGAACCGATCTATCAGGAGCTGCAAAATCTGGCCTATGAGGACGCGATCACAATATTCCTGTACCAGGCAGTGCGCCGTCGCTATTTCCAGTCCTGGGTCACTGGTTGGTATTTCAACCCGCTCTACCCTGAACCGTATGCGTTCATCTACGCGCTGAGCAAATAGGCCGCGTGGTACGACCTCTGCGGGTCCGGTACAGACTGAGGGAACGAAAAGGCCGCCCATCGGGCGGCCTCCTTGCGTCTCGATTTCTGTCGAGCGCGGCAGTGGTCAGCAGGTCGCCGTCGAGCGCGAGGATCGTGCAACCGCTCCGTCCGCGAATCAGGCACGAAGCCCCACGTGTCGCGCGCCAAGTGCGCGAATGGGCTTGCCAGACCGAGTGCCGGCACTGGTGCGCAGGGGTGGAATCTGGGTCGGACGGCGGAATCCACTTGATCGCGTCCGTTTCGTTCGCGACGAATCGTTGCGAGGCGTCATTCGAGTATTCGAGTATCATTCGAGGACGGCTGGCGCGCCGCATGCAATTGCCACTTCGCC
>CAZPTF010000206.1:0-1694 GCA_964589015.1 uncultured Anaerolineae bacterium | reverse complement strand
TTCTTGCTCGCACCGCCGCCGATGATGAACAGATCGGGCCAGAACAGACCCTCCAGCCGGCGCAGGTAGACGTTGACGTGCTGGCCGTACGTGCGCCAGCTCATGTCCTCGTGCTTGCGGACGCGGTCGGAGGCAAATTCTTCGGCATCGCGCCCGTTGAGTTCGATGTGGCCCAGCTCGGTGTTTGGCAGCAGCACCCCGTGCGTGAAGATGGCGACGCCGATGCCCGTACCCAGCGTGACCATGATGACGACGCCGTCGTTGCCGCGGCCCGCGCCGAAGCGCATCTCGGCGAGTCCGGCGGCATCCGCGTCGTTGATTAGCGTCACGGGGAGTCCCGTGCGCCGCTCGATCAGCCCCGCGCCGTCGGCGCCAACCCAGTCGCTGTCGATGTTGGCGGCGGTGAGCACGACGCCATGCTTGACCACAGATGGGAATGTGCAACCGATTGGCCCGTTCCACGTGAAGTGCTCAACGATGCGTTGGATGCACTCCACCACTGCGGCCGTGCTCGAACGCTCCGGTGTCGGCACGCGGAAGCGCTTGGCTGCCAGTGTGCCCTGCTCTATGTCGACCGGTGCCCCTTTGATGCCCGACCCTCCAATATCGATCCCGAGTATTTCCATTGATGATCCACTCCCGATTCGTGTGATTTCGCTTCGGATGAGATCGCGCCGCGGGGCGCCCCTAACCGGCGGCGCGATGCACCGCGATCAGCCAGCGATGAATGGGCAACATCGCTTTACACTGCTCGAAACACTGCTCCAGCAGCGCGGGCTTCAGCATCTCCTCGCGCGGGATGTGCGGGCCCTGCGTCCAGAAACCGGAGTGCCGCAGCAGCGGCGCGCGCGGATGATCCGCACCGTAGCCCGTCGGCACGCGCTTGTATGACTCGCCACCGATCTCGTAGTCACCAGCGGCGGCCAGCGCGTGCAGCGCGCGCACCAGCTCGCCGCCGCGCACGTCGTCGACGATGGCCTCGCGATACGCGGCGAGCAGCGGCTTCTGGAACATGTAGATGCCGGAGTAGACGTCGACGCCGCCCGGATCGAGGTGGAGGTAGTAGCCTGGCACGTCCGTCTTCTTGCCGTCGCCTTCCCAGAAGATCATCCGCACGCTCGGCTCGTAGGGTCGCTTGTCCTTGCTGAAGCGGACGTCGCGGTAGATGCGCATCAGCGAGCCGCGTCCGTTGGTCGCCGTGTCGTAGCGAATGCCAGCGGATAGTTTTTGCAGCAGCGGGCCGAGATCGGCGACGAACGCCTGCGCGGGCTCGAGGATGTGCTGCTGAAAAATGGACTTACGTGGCTGGAACCAACTTCGTTCATTGTGGTCGGCCAGGTCTTCGAGGAATTCCAGAGCCTGTTCGGAAAAGCCGGTGAAGGATTGAGTTATTGGCATACCTTGCACCCCTCTCAACATTCACTGATCTTGCCGGCGCTGGCGACTGCCACCTATCCATTATAGCACACGCCGCTCGATTCGCGAAACCACACCGCTGGTGGGTCACGGGAACCGCAGTGGCGCAGAGACGCGGAGAGGTTACGCGAATAAGAAAAAAAACCTCTGTTCCTCCACGTCTCTGCGGTGGGTGATAGGTCACGCGGGGATGAATTCCCCGCGCTATTCGGTGGCGCCCGATGGACGAGGCACGGCATGCCGTGCCCCTACGATGCCCGCGAAGGTGGCCGCTGACG
>CAZPTF010000205.1:0-7261 GCA_964589015.1 uncultured Anaerolineae bacterium | reverse complement strand
GTCGCGTCGACGAGCAGATCGCGGTATTCATCAATCAAGGCATCCACGGATGGGTGGCCATTGCCGCGAGTCGCCTGCAGTACGTTCTCATCGCCTGCGGCGGGGAAATTCAATTGCCAGTACGGCTCGATCGTACTGCCTTCGCGCGAAACCGACAGGTAATGGCCCGGCTTTAGCTCCACGATTCCGCGGAAGGCGGTACGCGGAGAGAGGGGGCTCCAGAACGTGAAGATCTGCCCCAGCGTCGTCAAGTCAAGCTCGGCGCGCACGCGGCGATCCGCGAGGATCGCCTTGATCTCAGAGGCAAAGAGCAGGCTGCCGTTCACCGGCGTGTAGAAGAGCGGACGGACGCCGAGGCGATCACGGGCGAGGAACAGGGTCTGCGTCGCCGTGTTCCAGATAGCGAACGCGAACTGCCCGTTCAGGCGGGCGAGGCAATCGGGCCCGAGATCCTCGAAGAGGTGCAGGATGACCTCCGTGTCAGTTTCAGTCACGAACCGGTGCCCCGCCTTCACGAGAGCGGCGCGCAGTTCGATGTAGTTGTAAATCTCTCCGTTGAATACGATCCACAGGGTTCCGTCTTCGTTGCAGATGGGTTGCTGACCGGTGTTGAGGTCGATGATGTTCAGCCGCGCGCTGCCCAGCCCGACGTGCTCATCGAGGTAGATGCCGGCCTGATCCGGCCCGCGGTGCCGCAGCAACGCCAGCATCTGGCGCAATTCGCTTTGCTCGATTGGGGACGAGCCGAGCAGGTCGGCAATCCCCACAATTCCACACATCGCTACAGGTCCTCCGTGGGCTGCTCCTACTGGAGAGCGGTCTTCTTGATCTTACCCGATTCCGTCTTGGGCAGCTCGTCACGAAATTCGACGAATTTGGGCACCTTCAGTTCTTCGAGATGAGCACGGCAGTGCGCGAGAACCGCCCGCTCGCTCAACTGCGCGTCTCTGCTGACGATGAACGCCTTAATTGCCTCGCCCAGGACGGGGTCGGGCACACCGATCACCGCCGCTTCGACGACACCCTTCAGCCCGTAGAGGACGCTCTCCACTTCGCGCGGCGCCACTTTTTCGCCGCGACACTTGATGATGTCATCCATGCGACCGACGAAGTAGAAATACCCTTCCTCGTCCATACGGAAACGATCGCCGGTATAGCAGACGCGTTCGCCGGGCAACGGACCGGGCCGGAAGCGCTGCGCGGACGCCACCGGCGCCCGCCAATATCCGCGCATGACGTGCCGGCCACGTACAACGAGCTCACCGACCTGGCCTGCTCCCAGCCGATTCCCCGCTTCGTCCTCCACCCAGGCTTCAGTGCCGGGGATGGGGATGCCGACCGAGGACGGCCGGATATCCAGTTGTGCCGGAGGCAAGTAGAGGGTACGCTTCGTTTCCGTCAGACCATACATCAGGAACAGGGTCGCCGTCGGGAACTTGGCACGGATCTCGGCCACGTGCTCGGCTGGCAGCGCCGCCGCCGTATTGGTCAGATAGCGCAGGCTCGACAAATCGTAGGGCGTCAGGTCCATCTGCATCAACATCGCGAACATGGTCGGCACGCAGGGAAACCCAGTGACCCGCTCGTCCTCGATCGTGCGCAGAATCTGCGCCGGATACGCAAACGAGCGCTCCAGCACCAGGGTACCGCCAAAGCGGAAGGTCATCAGGAGCTGATACAAACCATAGTCGAAAGAAAGGGGCAACGCGTCGATGACGATGTCTTCCGGCACATTGCCGAGGTACGCAGTGATCGAATCCACGGCGAACACGACGTTGCTATGATCGCTCATCACGCCCTTCGCGTCGCCGGTCGTACCCGACGTGTAGATCAGGCAGGCCAGATCCAGATCGATATTGGTTTGCGGCGGGCGCGCATCGGGATAGGCGGCCTGGATGAGGGCGAAATCCAGGCTTCGTTCCGCGCTACCACCGGTGGGCGTTGCAGGCTCACCGCAGTAGATGGTACAGCGCACGGTGGGTGTCTGGAGCAGCACCTTTTGAATCAGGAGAGCTTTTCTGGAGTCGCCAACGAGGATCGTGGCACCGCAATCGTTGACGATGTGGACGAGCTTTTCTAGCTTCGTGTCCGGGTTGGCGACGACAAACACACCGCCCGCTTTCAGCGTCGCCATGATGCTGGTGACTGCTTCGACCGAGTTACTCAGGTAGATGACCACGCGGTCACCGCGAGTCAGGCCCTCCGCGATCATCGCGTTGGCGAGGCGGTTTGCCATAGAGTCGATCTCGGCATAGGTCAGACGCTGCCCTGCGCAAACCAGCGCAGTCTTATTCGGGTAACGCGCGGCAGAGCCGTGTAAGAAATCCTGGACCAGCATGATTCGCCCCCGCAGTGGCATACCTCAAACACGCAGACAGCGTTCCGACTAATCCTGTTTCGTTACGAGAGAGGGGAAACGCGAACACCGCGCCGCGCGACTAACCGGACATCTCCAGTTTGCCGCGGACGAATTCCGCCAGCTTGCTGATCGAGTCGAAGTGTTCTGGAGTGACTTCTTGGTCGTCGATGGCTACGCCGAATGTTTCTTCAACGAACAGAACCAACTCCAACACCCCAATAGAGGCGATGATACCTTCTTCCAAGAACGAGGCATCGTTGTGGAACGGATACTCCCCGTCGCTGTACAGAAAGTTTCGCGACACGTAGCTCCGAATTTGCTCCGCAATATCCATGAGATCGCCAGCCGACCTTCCACCCTATATGGCACGTATGTTGCGCGCGTATTCTGTAAAGAAATTGTACCATAGGTTACGGTGTCTGTCAATCTGATTTTGGGCGAGATCAAGGGGGCAATGCGGTGAGATCGACGCTTCCGGCGGGCTCGTCGCAGTCCTGCAAAAGACCGCAAACCGAGAGACCAGGTGAGCCGATTCGAATATTCGTGTTGAATTCGTGGACCTCACAAGTGAAAGTATGCCAGAGTGGTCACCGCCATCAGGAATGCGCCCGGCTGCCGTCTCCAGCTTCGCCGCACAACGCGGACGACGCCCGGTCCTTTTGGGGAAGCCGCAGTCTATCCAGGGTTCAGGTCAGGGAAGGTTCGCTGCCAGGAGTGTGGCCTGCTCGTGCGCACCGATGTCGTAAGCGGCATGCTGTGGGCGTGGGACGTTATCGAAATCGTTTGGCACGTACGCCAGTTGAATCCCGGTATCGATGGCGGGCGAGCCTTCGAGGAGACGGAAGTCCTGTCCGCCTGCATTAACGAATTTCGGATCGACTCCCCATAAATCATTGGGATAGGGAGAGCCAGCAAGTGTCTGCCCGTCACTCCGATATACGATATTGTAGCCGGCATCCAAGCCACTTCGCGACTGGCTGTCCGCATTGATGTACGGATTCGCGAAGTTGTAGATGATGTTGTTCTTGAAGGTGTTATTGGGTGAACTCGTCAGCCCAAATGCCTGAATATATCCTCCGGATTGCTTGGATGGATCCGACACCAACACGTTGTTGACTACCCGGTTGTTTGTAGCATTGTCCTCGAGGAGAATCCCCAGATACGCACGGCTGACGTTGTTGCGAATTGTCAGACCACTCGCATTCGCCCCAAGCTGGATAAACTTGGTTGCCGCATTCGGTGCTCCAAGCTCGACGTTTAGCCAGCAGACATTCTGCTCGATCAGGCTGTCCTTGGCGGAACCAAGCGCAGGCTCATCCCATGTCTGGAAGCAATCGATATGCGGATTGACGTTCTCGGGATCCGCGAACGTGATGTCGTGGATGTAATTCTTTCTGAAGACGTGTCCTGAGCCGAAGAACCTCATTCCATCCGCGTCGAGCCAGCTCGGTGGATTGGCCCAGCTTGGATGGTACTGGATCGTCCCCCAGATTTCGTTGTTCTCGACCAGGTGGTTCTTTCCCCGAACCTCGATTCCTACCTGGCTGTTGCGATACAGGCGATTGTTGGTGATCGTGCAATTGCTGGTTTGAGCCTGGTTGTAGGCATCGTGATCGAGAAGAATCCCACCATGCGTGGCATAGTGGATGTAGTTATCGCTGACTACACAATTACTGCCTTTGATGTATATGCCCCAACCGTCGACCCAGGCATCGGCCGTATCGGTAATATCGAACCCGAGGATACTGATGTAACTGGCGTACACCGTGAAACCCTTCAGCGTGACGCCGCGTTCCGCCTGGAACGTGATCGGAGCGCCGGATGAGCCGGAGCGGCTGACCCGTACTCGTTCGCTGTAATTGCCGGCGATCACCGTGACGGTCTTGCCGGACTGCATCGTATTCGCGGCCTTCTGGATGGTCTTCCAGGCCTGATCTCTGGACGTTCCCGGGTTGGAGTCGGAGCCATTCGTCGAATCGACGTAGTAATCAGCCACTCCGAGCACGGGAGTAGCTGTCGGAGTCGGCGTGGGCGCCGGTGGCTCGTCGATGGATCCTGCGCCCTCCCCCTTGCCAACAATCGGGAGAAAGATGGAATGCTCGAGCTGTCCTTCGGGGTCTTCGGCGAAACATACCGGACCAAAACCGGCCACGCTCCACAGAACCAAGATTGCCAGCAACAACCCTACGGAAGCCAGGATGCGTATGATAAACCGGGCCCCGTACCACTCATCGCTCGCCCCGTCACGAGTAACCGCGCCTGACGCCGTGGTCAGCCGTAACGTCGCCTTTTCGCTTTCGATTGACGCGTGTGTTGTGCTGCTCATTGTTCCCGATCCTACCAATTTTCCCACCGTGCCTGCACCACCGTTAATCACATTGATCTGTATATATATGATCATATAACATCGATAGCCAACATTCAATGGTAAAATGGTACTACTTGACACTTTATGGCATAGGAAAATGGTACCAGTGGCGTCCGCAGAAGTGGCACTACGCGCGTTTCCGAGGCAGAGGATGGCGGAGAGAGGCTGGCGTCCGCGTGATTTGGGGTAAGTCATGCGACGGGTCGAGCCGGAATCGGCTGGTTACGAGGCGCGGAGTAGCGGGAGTGCTGCGTGAGGTACTGGAGCGGGAACAACTAAAACCCCGCTCTGACGAATCAGAGCGGGGTTTTGGCTGCAGCGGAAGCGCGGCCTGTGCGACTTCAGCAGGCGTCATTGTAGATTCCATCTGAAAACTGATCCACATTCCGCTGCAAAATTAATTCGTTCCAGGGGGGAGCACTAGAACATTCGCATCCGGAGACTGACCTTCCCAATCGCAGACGACATCGAGGCCAGAGGGAGCACGTCCGCGGCAGAACTTCGCATCAATTCAGGGACCGATGCGGTCCGGCGTAGCCCATCTCCCGCCTACTCGCTCTCCATCACCGCGTCCGATACGACGATGGGCAGGTACTGCGGGCCGGGGATCACATTCGACCACGGTGCCACGATCGGCGACGGCCCACCGGGTCCACTGGGCAGCGTATCCGGTCCACGCCGCGAGCCCGGCACGATGTAGTTGCGTATCGACATGCGTAGCGTTCCGCCGTAGGGTATGTCCGCTTCCGACACCTCGGTGCAATTTGACCCGCTCACCCGGCTGCAATCGCGCCCCACGTACCACACGAAGAATTTGTCCGGGTCCGCGATGATCCCATCCGCATAGCCCGCAGCGGTCCCCTTCAACTGCGTGTCATCCACGTTCGCGAACCCCACCAGGTCTTCCTTACGCGTCAGGCCCAACCCTACGTAGGTCGCATTTCCCGTTTCCGTACCCAGCGTTCCCACCAACGCATTCAGCACCCCGCGTTCCAGCGGCAGGTACGTACTGTAGCTGTAGTTCGTATCCTGCGTGTCGCCTACACAGTGCATCGTATTCTCTGCACAGTGCGGTCCGATCAGGTCCATCGTATCCGGCCGCTGCAACTCGAGGAAGTGATTGAGTATCGTGGAATCGGCACGGCTCAACGGGGACAGCCCCCAGTGTGCTCTCACTGCGTCGTTCAACCGGTCCAGGTCTTCCATCAGGCCGACTTCGGAGTTCGCTGTGCGTGGTTCCGGCTCGAAATCGGCCGGGTATGGCTCCGGCGCACGCGCGAGGTCTCGGTCCCGCACGCGCATTACCATCAACGGCAGAGTCTCGCGCCATTCATCCGCCAGAGCTGGATCCTCAGGCATTGCGTAGCGCATCACGTACACGAAATCGTCCGCCTCCTCGCCCAGACCGAGTTGCGCAAACGATGAAATCGGTTCTGTGAAGATGGTGGTGCTGAGAACTCCAGTCGCTTCCAAGGACGACCTGATCGTCCGATCCATGTACTGGTCCGGCGTGATGATGAATATCCGCTGCTGGCCGAAGCTGCTCCCCGATTGCTCGGCGATCACCACGTTGTTGATCGAGTTGCTCACGCTGCCAAACAGCATCATCCGCTCCGCGTTGGGTGACAGCCTGAAGAACACGTCCTTCACTGAGGGGGTATATGTCGTCACGAATGCGTATCGAGCATTGGTCGTGTCGATGCTGCCGTGGCGCGTGAAGAGATAGGTCTGGGCACCCAAATACCGCGCCGGTGGCGGCAGTTCAGCGAATACCACGATGGCTTCGCGTGGATCCAACCGGAAGATGAACGAATGCCCCGCGCGGACCGGCCCGAAAGCCAATTCCGTAGCGGGATCTACGAACTCGTCGTACCACGACTGCACTGCCGGCATGATATAGGGTGCGGCGGGGTTCATCGCATAACACATCCCCATCACCGGAATGATCGCCGGACAATCGGTGACATCGAGGATGTCGAAGTAACCGCCCGCCGTCTCGAAACCCTGCGCCGTGAGCTCAGCGTTCATCGTTGGCCCCATCTCGTCGAGGGTCAGCGGGGTTGCTCCAGAGTGGTCCTGCGCCTCGCGGAGCGCACCTTGCGGCACCGGCTCGGGAGTCGCCGCGTCAGCCACGCCAGACCCGAGCACGGATACCAATACCAACACAGACACAGCAACCAGCCAGCCATTTCCTCCGGACATTACAGACCTCCCCTCTGAGTTCAACGTCCCCGAAATGCCACGAAGCCGTACAGGCCTTCATCAGTTGGGTCTGGCTAGCCGGGCTACCGACATCCGCAGCTACCCCGCGAATGAGTATACTACGGAAACAGTGTATGCCAAAACTCGCGATATCGTGGCGCGGCACCGCTGCGCTGATGTTCCCCTCACCTCATCTCCCGCAACAACCGCTCAACCGCGCCCGCGCTGTACGCCACCGCCACCGTGGACGTCTCCTCGCTGTACGCGACCGACATCCCCACCCGCGGATCGTCACGCGTACGCTCAGAAACGTCCGACTCCACCGGTCTGAA
>CAZPTF010000204.1:0-7306 GCA_964589015.1 uncultured Anaerolineae bacterium | reverse complement strand
CGCCCCAAAATTTCCGGACGCACCCTCAGCCGGGATAGTTGTGTCAGCGGTGGGTGACGGTGGCGGGCGGACAACGGTCTGATCGCCCGCGATACGGACCGGATTCCCTGAACGTGATCGTGAATGTGGTCCCTGCTTTGCGCGACAGCCGGATGGTGCCATTGAGCTGCTCGACGAGGAGATTGACCAGCTGCAGGCCCAGGGTTTCCGTGTTGCGAAAATCGATGCCGGGCGCCAGTCCGATCCCGTTGTCACTGACGCGCAGCGTGATCTGCTGTCCGCTGCTTTGCAGGCTGATGTGGATCTCGTTTGTTTCGCCGGATGTGTGCCCGGGTGGAAATGCGTGTTTCATGGCGTTCGAGGCCAGTTCACTGATGATCAGGCCACAGGGGATGGCGTCCTGAACGTTCAGAAAGACGCCTGGGGCGTCGACGTGCAGAGTGACGGGAACGTCCGACGTGCCAAAAGCGTACAACAGATCGTTGGCCAGATCGCCGCTGTATTCCGCGAAGTCGATGCGGCTCAGATCAGCCGCGCGATACAGCCGCTCGTGAATGGTCGCCATCGATTTGATGCGGCGCTGGCTGTCCTGCAGCATGGCGAGCGCTTTCGGATCGCTGATGCGGCTGGATTGCAGGTACAGCAGGCTCGAGATGAGCTGCAGGTTGTTCTTTGTCCGGTGGTGAATCTCCTTGACGAGCACCTCCTTCTCCCGCAACGCAATCTGGTTCTCCCGTTCCGCCCGCCAGCGTTGTAGCGCAGCGGCGGTCTGAAAGACGAAGAGCTCGATCGTCTCCTGGCTGGTCATGCTTGTCCCTTCGGGCAGCATGATGACGATGCCGCCGGACAGACCCTCTTCTGCGCGGATGCCGACGGCGTACGTATGCGCAATCCGGAGCCGTTCCTCCAGCTCACGGCAAGTCTCGCGGGGTATCGTGCCGCCGCACATCGCGAAAAGGTCCCCCGCAGAGCGGTAGAGCGTGCCCGTAGCGATACGGTCGAGACCGCTGGCGTCGACAGGCGTGGTCAGCCCAATGGGACATTCGCCCAGCACCTCGCGCATGATGCCGGCCTGGGCTTCGCTACATTGGATCGCCTCGACCCTCATGCGGAGGGACGTCTTGTCGTACGACAGGACAACGATCACCGCTCCACTGTTCAGCTCCCACAAACGCTGCGCGACATACCGGTAGATGTCCTGGTCGGCTGAGAGCTTCACCAGGTCCATGGCGTTGTCGGATAAGAAAGCCATGCTCCGGAACAGGTCCTTCTCGCGCTGCTTGGCGCTTTCGCTGGCGGTGATGTCCTGGACGGTGCAGATCATGCCGGCGAATTCGCCATTTTCATCCAGGCGCGGGATGAACCAACCGCTGCAATACATGCATTCGCCGCGTGGCAGCGTAACCGGTGTGGGACCGTATGGCACCGGCTGCAGCGTGTGTGTTGCCGTGAGGTACAGGACTGTCAGCCGCCTGATCTCACCCCGCGACAGATTCGTCCAGACGTTGCGGTTGTTGATCGCATGTGCGGGCATATTCAAGCGCGCAGCGACGGCGCGGTTGGTGTAACGAACCACGCCATCCCGGTCGGTGACGATTACACCATCCATGACATTTTCGAGGATGACCTCGTAAAAATTCTTGAGCTGGTTGGTTTTCCCCCCCTGGCGTACCTTGTCCGTGATATTGCGCGAAATGCCGAAGATGGTTTCTGTCTTGCCGTCGGCATCCTTCAGCGGAACGAGCAGCGTGTCGAGCCACACGGCCTTGTCCGCAAGCGAGAAGCGGTCCTGGCTGCGGTGTACCTGTCCCGTCTTCCAGATCCAGTCCAGACTGCGGCTCTGGTGTGCTGCGGCGTCCGGCGTGAAAAGACTCGCGCGCGGACTGCCGGTGAGGTTCTGCGGCGCGGACCCGAACAGCGCGGCCCCGGCCGGGTTGATGTATGCGACGCGGTCTTCGCTGTCGATGACGAAGAGCGCGTCGTGCACCGCCTCCGCCAATGTGGCAAGGCCTGTCCAGCGCTGTCGCCGGCTGTCTTCGTCCTGCTGTTGTTCCGTAATGTCGATGATGAATCCTTCCACACCGCTGATGGTGCCCTCTTCGCTGACCGCGCTGGCGGAGAAGATATGAAAGCCCGTAGAACCGTCTTTGCGGCGATGGCTGAAGCGCGCGGTGCTGCCGGGTTCTCCGTGCAACAGGCTCGCGATGTGCTGCCCGGCTCTTTGCGCGTCCGTATCCGCCAGGCTCGCCGTGAAATGCCGGCCAACGATTTCATCGCGTGCGCTGTAGCCATGCATGCGCAGCCAGGCGTCGTTGACCTCGCGGAATCGCCCTGCGCGGTCGATGTAGAAATACCCGGCCTGCGCATTTTCGATGGCGCTCCGGAAACGTTGTCCGTTCACGTGGGGTATCTCCGTGGCGTGTTTTTGCGCGCTGATATCCCGTGCGCTGCCGAGCACACGAAGCGGTCGCGTGTCCGTTTCAGCGCGGACCGCTTGGCAGGTGGCGCGCATCCAGCGGAGCTGCCCGCTGTGCGTGAAATAGCGGAAATCGAGCGGTGTGGGCTGTCCCGAAAGGACAGCCTCCAGGTACGCTTCCACCGTTTCCCGATCTGCCGGGTGGACGCGCGCGAGCACCTCGTTCACGTCCTCCGGCGTGGTCTCCACAGCGCCGGTGTTGTGGAGCTGCGCTCCGGCTGCCCATTCGCGGAGCAGCCGTCCAGCCGCGTCGACGCGGAAGGAAAACACATACTCGGAAGGCGTTGTGGGGAGATCGTCGCCGGGATGGACGCTCTGGTACAGCGGGATATGCACTGGCTGCTGGCCGGTGATTTCAGTCAGGGTGCCGACCAGCCCGCCTGGCCCATTTTCTCCTGGCAACGGCCGGCTGGAATTCCGCACGTGGCGGGCGAACCCCGCTGCGTCGACGAGGCGGAACTCGACACATTCGGCGTGTCCCAGCAAGACGCGCGCGAAGCTGCTTTCAAAAACGGGCAGATCATCCGGTTCGACGAACTTCCGAAAGATCTGCCCGATCACTTCCTCGGGTGAGTATCCATACACTTGTCTGACGCTGGGACTGATGATCTCGACCTTGCCCTGGGGATTGAGAATGAACACAATGTCGCTCAGATTGGGCATCGTCGCGCGAAAAATGCTATCCACCGCTTCCATAGGTCATTCACTTTCACTCCAAAATGAGTGCCTCGTCAATGTACCTGCAAATCGCTACCACTGCTCGCAAGCTGGGTGAGCCCGCTGCCATCGGCCATGACGCGCCAGATGCCCTGCTCTTCGCCGCCCGGGCCGGTCCTTTCGAATATCAACGCGTTTCCATCGGGGCTCCACGTGGGATGGCGTTCTCGGAAGGAGTCATCGCTGGTGAGCTGCTGCTTCTGGCCATTCTGCGTGTTGATGATCCAGAGGTCTCCTGTGCCGTCACGCATCGTCGTATAAGCGATTGCGGAGCGGCCGATGGGATCCCACGCGATATCTCCGACGGGTTCGGCTACGAGGGGGCGCTGCCCGGACCCGTCTGGGTTGATGAGCCACAGGCTGCCATCGGCTTCTTTGAAGGCGATCTGGTCGCTCGCCGGAGACCAGAAGTGGTTTGCCGGGTGGTCGATTCCTCCGATCTGCGTCGGCGTTCCTCCCGCCAGGTAGAAGACGAAGACCGGCTGCCCATAGTCCACGAGCAGTTTGGTACTATCGGGCGACCACTTGACCACCCCGCAGAGCTGCTCTGGTCCGGCAGGGGAGGGTGCGGTTGTGCCCAGGCTGCGCCATTCGCGGCTGTCGGTGCGTACGAGGGTCACGTTGAACACACTGCCGGTCGCCTCCAGAAATGCGATGTGTTGCCCATCCGGAGCAAAAACGGGACAGGCAAAACGTCCGCCTCCGCTGGCGATCGCCTCCGGAGCGCCACCACTGCCGGAGTCGTACAGAAATACATCATCGTTCAGGGCGAAAACCACCGTCTGGCTATGGCGTGGCGACCACGAACTGCCGCCAATTTGACCCGCGGCGATGTTCTGAGTCTGCCCGCTTTCGACAGCGGTGATGGCAATCTGCCCGTCGGTGCGTTGGTAGCTGACGCGCTGTCCATCGGGGGACACGAAATAGGATGGGCAATCCCGTTCCGCGCGACGTATGTCACTGGCGATGAGCTGTGCGTTGCTGCCGTCCAGGTGCATGGCCCACAATTCGTTACCTTGCATATACCAGAGCCGTGCGCCGGAAGCGGCATGGGGTTGGAGAATGGGGGATGCCGGCCCCGCTCCGTGTGCGGCTGACAGAGGCAGGCTGATGAGCATGATGAGACCGAGAATAACTCTGAACCTCATGTGGAGCGCCTCCTGTTCCTGGAATTGCATCCAGTATAGCATAAAACGCGCGAAAATGCATCGGCGGTTTGGCGTAGGCCGGATACAACAGCAGATCAGTGGCTGTGCCGTCTCTCCCGCTGCCTGCGCTAACGCTCCCGCGAGCGCAGCGCCAACCGTGCCACGATCATTCCGCTGCCGCAGATGATGAGTATGGCGAGCAGCAAGATCTCGATGGCTCGCCAGGTCACGGGACGGCCCGGCGCGGCACTATCCGGCCGGGTTCGGGCGGATTCCGTCGCCTGGGGCGTCGCGAGCGTGGGGCCGGTTGTCGTTTGCAGGTACGCGCTGGTCTGGGCGGGCACGGCGACTGGCGCTGTTTCTTCTGCCACAACCGTCGCGAGGCGTGCGGCACGTGCCGCAGGCGGTGCGGGCGCTGTGGGCGTTTCGTGCGCGGCGCTACTGTCCTGCAGCATCGTGACGGCGGGCACAGCGGGGACGGGCGGGGCTGCCGTCACGCTGCTGTCCGCGAGATCGCTGGCAGCGGCAGAGCCCTCCGCCAGCGCGGCTGTTCCGCCTGGCTGGAGCGGAGCGCTGGCCTTTTCCATTTCGCTGGGAAGTTCGCTGGGGAGCGCTGCAGACGCTGCCAGCGACGGCGGCGTTGCTGCTTCGTCGCCCTTGCCAGCGGGCTGTTCGGGAGCTGGCGGGGGCGCGGCCTGGAGTGGTGCCCCGCCGACGGACTCGGGGGCAAAGGACTCCACTGCAAACGGCACTGTCGCCTCGTCGCCGGCCAGCAGTTCGTCCGTGTCGCGCTCAATTTCCGGCGCGCTCCGGGTGGCGGTGCGCTGCAATTGAGGCGCGTCTTCGGCAGCACGGTGATCCGCTTCGTCCCTGTAGCCTGGCGTGGCAGAGAGCAGGGGCAAGACCGCCGGCGCAGTTGGGGACTGCGGTGCTGCGGCAAGCGACTCGGCTGCGGCTGGTTCCTCGCGTCCGCCGGACGGTACGGTGATGCTCTGGTCGAACGAACGGTTTTCCATTGCCGGTGCCAGGGCAAGGTGGCCGGCGCTGAACGTCCCCTGGAAGAGATCCACAGAAACGACGAGCAGCAACAGCACTGCCGCGGTAACCGCACCTGCGCTGAAATACGGGAACAACTGGCCGAGTCCGAACCCGGACGGTCGTCTTTCGCGTTCAGGAATCACGAAAGACCGTGGTATGGGTTGCTCGGGCAGCCGCCTCAGCCATTCGACAGTCTGGCGCAGGGTCTGCAGGTCCCTGCTACAGACGTCGCATGTACTCAGGTGCGCTTCCAGGCGCTTCTTTTCCGGCTCTGGCAGGCTGTTATCGACATAAGCGGAAAGATGTTCCTGTGTCCAGCGGTGGTTTTTGGCTTGCGCTCCGTTTTCTCTGTTCGCACACATCACAATTTGCTCCGGAACGTGAGTTAACTCATGTTCGTATCATCTTTAGGACGATGGTGGGCGGGGATAAGTTCCCCATGCGCGACAAGATAGTCGCGCAATTTGGCCCGTGCGCGGCTCAAGCGCGATTTCACCGTGCCGAGCGATGTGGTCGTGATTGCGGCGATTTCCTGGTAATCGAACCCCTGCACATCGGCAAGCACCAGTGTGACACGCTGGTCGTCGGGCAGCGTCCGGATACCGGCCATGATGGTGTCCTCCAGCTCGTGCCGCAGCGCGTGCTGTTCGGGTAGCGGGGCGGGGTCTCGAAGCAGCGGATTGTGATCGGGATCTGCTTCCAGCATGTCGTCGAGTGACTCTGCGGGACGGCGCTTCCTGCGGCGGAGTTGGTCATAGCAGGCGTTGATGACAATGCGCAACAACCAGGGTTTGAACGCCGCTCCGCGCAGGCACCGCATGTTCTTGAATGCGGAAAGAAACGCATCCTGACAGGCATCTGCGGCGGCATCGCTGTCTGCCAGGATGCGGTACGCGATGTTGTAGGCCAGATTCTGATATTCGAACACAAGGCTGTTGAAAGCGCGGGTATCGCCTTGTTTGGCAGCGGCAATCGCCGCTTTTTCATCCATACTGGCTCCGAAATCGTACGATCATGCGGCAGTGGCAGGCGACGTGCTTAGCGTGACCTGCCAGGTTACTCGAATATCTGCTTGTCAGTCAAGACTGTGCCAATCTTGCACGCGTTCCGCTTGCGAGGTAGCCCACATGAACGGGCTGCCAGGCACACGCCATGTATTTGCGGAGATTGGCCCAGTCAGACCTCACGCCCGCGACTGGGCCAATCTCCGGCGCCAACGTCATCGTCTCGAGACTGCTGCGCCTGGGCGGACCATGCGCCGGCCTGCACCGCAGTAGATTGGCACAGTCTGGGACAGCGGATTTGTCGCGTCAAGGGCGCTGCGATTGCCGCCAAAATTCCTGTATACACCCACGAGGGGCGGATGATTTGACTAAATCACTATTCTGCATTATACTCTCGATTGTAGGTAAAACACTGCGCACAGTGACGGTGTACCTGTAAATCATTATCAGACGTGCCGAAGTGGCGGAACAGGCAGACGCGACGGTCTCAAAAACCGTTGAGGGTAAACCTCATGTGGGTTCGAGTCCCACCTTCGGCACCTTGTCTTGAGCTGGTGTGTGGTGGCAGGACTTGAGGCTCTGCCCGATTTGTTAAGGGTGTCAGGTTGCTGTGTATCCCAATTATACCAGCTTTTGTCTTTTAGGACCAATTATGCTGCGTTTGCAGATTCAGCCCGTCGGGCTGGGCGATTTCAGGAAAAGGGCAGAGCCGTCCTGGTGTGATGCGGGCGTTTTCTGTCTTTTTTAGTCGGCTTTCTCCGGAGAGCGACGGGAAAAAAGACCTTCCTGCGACCATGAGGAAACCGTTCTTGCGGATGACGGAATCGAGCGAGTTTGCCCCGGGAGTTGTGGGCAATCCCATGTCGCCCACGATTGGAGCTGGAAGATGAACAAAAGACGAGGTTGCCTGACGAGTCTGGTCT
>CAZPTF010000203.1:0-7350 GCA_964589015.1 uncultured Anaerolineae bacterium | reverse complement strand
CCAGGCATACGTCCGCGTTCTCGTCGCAGTGGTCCAGGTCCACGCAGGGCTCCGGACCGGCCGTGCAGATGCCCGCCTGGCACGTTTCCTCGCCGTTGCAGAAGACGCCATCGCTGCAGTGCTCATCGACGAGACACTCTACGCATGCATCGTTCTCTTCGTCGCAATACGGCAACTCCGGAGTGTCGCAAGGCGGATCGCCTGCTGCACACACGCCGGCCAGACACTCCTCCTCCCCGTTACAGAAGAACTCGTCCGAACACGGCGTGCCGTCCGCGGCCGGAGTGTATTCGCAAACGTTCTCCGCGTTGCACACGCCCTCCGTGCATGGGTTCCCATCGTCGCAATCCTCATCGGTTTGACACCATATCGCGACAGCAGCAGTCCCGAGAGTGCCCAGGGCAAAGGGGTCGGGCCCACTTGTTATCTGTGATACGCAAACGAAGCCTGAAGGACTGATGCTATCCAACATCTCAACCAACGTTGGTCCTGCGGTGCCCGCAGTCGCCTGGAACCGAAACGTCGTGAGCAGAATTCCGTCCGGAGTCGCATTGATCACGTCCCATGGATTCGCCGCCCAGGTATACAGCCCATCTCCATCCTGAGGAGGATTCGACTCGTTCAACTCGCAGTAACCTCCGGGCATGCGGAAATGCGACAGCAGTCGCGGTACAGCGCCCGTGTGGTCCACCCCAAGCAACTGCAAGCGCCCCGGATCCCACGTGAAGATCAACTCCACGGTGGTGATGTGTCTCCCCACGGGTTCCTGGGCGACGGCATACAACCCCAGGGCCACCACGTCCCCCACGCCTGCGGAGGTGACATCGGGACGCCACTCGAGATCGATCAAAACCGACGTCTTGTCAGTTCTGTCGGCGAAGACGGCCCTCAGTCCGTCCCATCGCATGTTCCACGTCGCCAACAGCCCACCATCGCCGTCTTCCTGCCCCGCCGCGACACACAGGGCGCAGGGAACAAACGAAGCCAACAGACTACCGCAGTAACCCACGCGCTTGGACAGATGCATCGCTCGCCCTCCTTGAAGCAGCAGAACACTGGCCGGCCCAGGCGTTCGAAAGCCTGGAAGTTCATTAGGATAGCACAGGATAACAAGTTAGGAAGCCTGGGTCAACGGATGGCAGGTAACCTGGACAGGATATGCACCGAGCACGACGGGCTGCCCGGGGGATCTATACGTAGTCCTACGTACGTCAACCGATTGCTGCCGAGCGGGCTACAATGGCCAGAAGCAAGCAGCCGAAAACCGGCCACCTTGAGAAGACGACGCGGGATATTGGCCTCCATCACCCATGGTGTCTGGGGCTGCTCTGGCGAATCACCGCAGGACAGCGAAAGTCCCGGCAATACAAGCACTTCGCGAACACGGCGGGCCGTGTCGGCGAATCGGTCGGACACAGCGGATCAGCCGAGCTACGGTTAGGTCGCACGTAGCCCACCGCAGCCACGCTGCCCGGTCGACTGCCGGGCGTGTGCGACCGCGGCGCCCTGATCTCGGTACGGGCCCGCGTCGCTCTCAGGCCTCCCGCCTACTGAAAGTCGGCGGCGAAACGGGCGAAGTCGTGCAAATCCACGTCCCCATCCTGGTCCCCATCGACAATCACGCAACAGTAGTCCGTGTAGCGGGGGACATCACACGAAGCTGCACCGCAGGGTTCGGTCAGGCAGGCAAACAGTCGCAGAAGGTCGGCCTGGTTCACTTGCCCGTCGCCATTGAAGTCGGACGTTTGCTCCAAGTCGTCTGGGACAGCATTGCCGTTGCAGTCCGCCGCGCAGATCTGCCGGTCGTCATCACAGAATGAACTGACCGGACACTGTGCGTCCGTGGAGCAAACCGCAGAAAGGAACGCCACACTCACCTCTCCAAGGGCATCTGGGATGGCTCCGCTCGTCAGCAATGTCTTGCACTCCTGATCTCTGGTGACCGTCTTGAGCATCTCGATCTGCGACGGAAGGACCGTTCCTCCCAATGCCGTGAACTGGAAGCGTGTCAGCAGGATACCGCTTGTCGTAGCCAGGATAGTATCCCACGGGCGGGCGGCCCAGTCGTACTGGCCGTCTCCGTCAGCGGGGGGTATCGCCTCATTCAACTCGCAGTACCCTCCGGGAGACCGGAAGCTTGAAATCATATAAGGGACGGCCCCGCTATTGTTCAGTCCAATCAACTGAAGCTCCGAGAAATCCCAAGTGAAAATCAACTCCAGCGTGGATATCTGCACGGGCGTGGGACCGTCCGCCACCGCATAAAGACCCAGCTCCACCGTCGTTCCGGGTGAGACATGGGTGGCAGACGAGGGTCTCCATTCGAGGCTGATCGTGTCCGCTGCATCGCGACCGGCAAGTTGCGCCTCTTTGACCGTGATCTGCTCTGATTTCGGCGAAGCGCACCCCGCTAGCATCAGCAACACACACGCTGTGGCGATCCCAGCCCATCCTCCCCCACGCCATTGCCTCCTGTTGCTTGTCATGACTGTAGGCCTCCCTCATTGCCAGTACGGGTGATGTTAGAGGACTTCACGGGAAATCCTGCGAAGTACCCGTGTTTATCGGACTTTCGGGCTTGCGGAGTCAAACCAAAAAACCTCGTCCGGCGAAAAACTATCCGCGAAATCACCGGGGCGCCGGCGTAGCGTCGGCGGGCCGATCCACGATGGCCCCCCGTCCAGCGCGGCATTTGACCTGCACGGTGCGTCGCGAAACCAGCGGAACACAGCGTGGGCCAGGCTCTGTCAGGCAGGACAGAGCCACGAGCCAATCGCAACTGTAACTCTCATGTTGACTAGGAGTTACATGCATACGAATCGCACAGCCCGGCAACACTCGCAGCCCGTTTCCGGGGATCCCGGACACACAACAAGAAGGGGGGGCGGCGCGGTGCTGCGCCGCGCCATCCCCCCCGCAAAGAGCCGCGAATCACTACCTCCTAGTTCCGCCGTCGGGTTTCCGGCGCCTTCTGGACCTCGCCCGGAAACTCTTGGGCCGGCGTTTCATACTGTAGAACCTCCGGCGGGAGCTGGAGGCCCTGACCGCCCAGGAAGATCCGAACGTCGTCAAGGTCCACAAAGCCGTTCTGGTTCAGATCGGCCAAGTGCGCGTTGATAACCCCCTTCGCCTGGAGCTCGCTCACGGCGATGCTCGTCTTGGGAAGGTCAAACTCGCAAGCCGGCGGCAGCCCGCAGCAGTTCGGCTCGCTGACACCCCAGAAACTTTGGGTCCACAGTTTCAAATCCAGAAGATCCCACCAATCAACATAACCGTCTCCACTAAGATCGGTGTGGAAAGGAACAGTGGTGCAATCTGCCGGACCCATGTACTTGTCTTCCTGATTCTCCGCCACAAGCTGGGGGTAGATAATACCGAAGTCCTCCACATCCACCCAGCAATCATCGTTGAAGTTGCCGGCCCGCAAGGCTTTGCCATTCGCGTTCGTGAAATGCACCTCCACCGGTTGCGCGAGCGGTTGGCCCTCATCGCCGCCGTCGATCGTGCGCCGCAGCGTGTGCAACTTGTCTCTCGCCGTAATGCAGGTGAACTCGATTCCGCAGAACGGCAGGATGGATATCGGCACTTCGACGAACACCGTACCCGTCTTCAACGGTTCAGCGAGGTCATTCCAAGTTTCCTTATCGAAGCCCATGTCAACGCAGTACTCGACACGGGCCCCCGATGCGCAGTCAAAGAGTTCGAACGTGATGGGGCGGATCACCGGGCGTGGAGAGTTTGGGTTCTGGCCGTGGAACTGAGGGTCGGTGAATTCCACGTTCGCCGTGAACCCGTGCAACACCGTGACCGTCTGGGTCTTCCGCCGCGTGTTGCCTGAGCCGTCGATGCACAGCCAGGTGATGATCGTATCACCCACCGGGAACGGATCGTCCAGGTCCTTCGGGTTCGACGGCGTGCTGTCGCTGCGGGTGGCCATCGGGTTGCAGCCGGAGCAAGGATCGCAGTTATCGTCGCAGATGGGCTCGCCGATATCCTCGCGCGGGACGATGGCTTCGCACTGCCCCAGATCCGCGTACGCGATCACCGGGTTCGGAACCGGATCGGTCATGCTTGGCTTTTCCGTGTCGAGCACTTCAACAGTGAAACAGCACGTGGTCGCGTTGCCATTCACGTCCTCCGCTGTGCAACAGACCTCCGTCTCACCAACGAGGAACTTGTTGTCAGGCGGCCAATTGCATTCAAACGACTCAATGTCGCAGTTGTCCGACGGCGTCATTTCCGGCTGGATCACGATCGCAGAGCATAGACCAGGATCGTTGTTTACCGTTATCGGCGGCACGGGTGGGCACCCGTTGATGACCGGATCCTCGTCGTCGATTACGCACACCTGGTACGTGTAGGTGAAATCGGCGGAGTCTGGAGACCCATCGCTTGCAACGCACGTAATGGTCGTGCAACCGACCGGATAGGGATCGCCCAAAGCCAGGCCGTCGCTTCGCGTGCAGGTCACTTCGTCCACGCCGCAATTGTCATCACAAACGGGGTCCGGAAGCACCACGGTGGCGTAGCATTCGCCATCGTCGACGGGCACATTGATGTCCGGTGGAATCTCGCACGTAGGAGCCTGGTTATCTCGTATCGTGATGGTGTACTGGCACTGAACCTCACAGATGCCATCCGTCGCCGTGCACTGGATGATCGTGTCACCCACGTCGAAACACTGGGCCGTCACGCCGTCGATCTCTTCGCCGGTGTCCAGGCGAATACAGGTCACTTCGCACCCACAGTTGTCCGTGCACGTTGGCTTCGGAGCGACGAAGCACTTTTCGCACTGCCCATCATCGTTGTTCTCGTCGATATCAGGCGGACAGGACATTTCGGGACATTCGCCGTCATTCACACACACCTGGTACGTGTAGGTGAAATCGGGGGAGTCCGCAGACTCGTCACTTGCAACGCACGTAATGGTCGTGCAGCCGACCGGATAGGGATCGGCCAAGGGCAGCCCATCGCTTCGCGTACAGGACACTTCGTCCACGCCGCAGTTGTCGTCACAATCCGGCTCCGGGAGTTCAACCAGGGCATAGCACTCTCCGGACATAGCATTCGTGTTAATGTCATCCGGAATGACGCACGTGGGAGCTTCCTCGTCTATCACACAGATCGTCTGGACACACGTTGCGATGTTTTCGTTGTCGATAGCGTACCACGTAATCGTCGTACAACCCACGGGGTATGGATCGTTCAGGTCCAGCAGGTCGCTCCGGCAGTACGTCACGTCGCAACTGCAATTGTCCTCGCACGTAGCATAGCCGGTGTCCACATTGGTGGCCTCGCAGGCACCGGGGTCCGCCGGAACATCGAGCTGGTCGGGCGGACACGTTATCGTGGGCGGCTGGTTGTCGTATACGCAGATTTCCTGCTCACAGCAGCCCGTGTTCCCGCACTCGTCTGTCGCGCACCAGGTCAGCGTGGTGCAGCCTTCCGGGTAACAATCGAGCACGCAATCCAGGCCGTCACTTCGCGTGCACGTGATTTGGTCCGACGGGATCGGCCCGTCCACGTTGTCTACGGCCGTTGCCTGCCCGGGGTCAACACATGCGTGGCACTCCCCGGGGTCCATCGGCACGGACATATCGTCCGGGCAGGTCACCACAGGCGCCTGGATGTCCCATCGCAGGTCGAGCGAACTGCCCAGGGCCGGATCCAGCTCGAGGTACGGATCGTTCGGGTCGGGGGTGGTCGCCCAATCCGGGTCATGCTCAATCGCCCCGCCGGGAATGCTCACCTTGTTCAGCAGGCCGCTGGGGCCTTTGGGCCGGAACCGGAGCTCCGGATCACACGCGAACTCCGCCCAATTGCACTTGGGCTGGATGGTGATGATGGCGAGATCGGTGTCGCCGATCTGCGGATCAAACGACACAACTCCGTAATTGGCTATGCCGGCAGCGTTGTCGATCAAGCGGCCCACCTCACCGCCGAAAGCCGGCACGATGTCCACGATTTCAAAGCAGGCCGGGTTCCACTGCAGGAAGAACTGCCCGCCGACGACCGGCTGGTCCGCCGGGACGACATTCTCCACCTTCACCAGAACTTGAATGGGTTCACAGTCATTGAAACACCCATCCAGGCCGCCGACCACTTCCAGGGTCATCGTTGCCGTCTGGCCGGCCGGCGGCGGGGCCAACGGCCGTACGACTTCTTGGGCACCTGCCACTGCTTCAACGGGCGTGCTGGACACCGTGGGCGGACCTGCCGCCAGGGCCAGCGAACCGCCCGCTACAGTCAGCAGAGTCAGGATACAACACGTTCTCCTTACAAGTCTTGCGTTCATACGGGTCCTCCATTCATGCGTTATCGGCCTCGTCCCCACGGTTGCTGGGCCACCGAAAAAAACTGAGCACCAGACGCCCGGTGCCGTCCGATCTTCAGGCTTCGTCCGCTACGCTTTCCTGTTCATACGCGATTTGCCGCCTTCTCTAACGCGGCGATGACTGCCTCGCTCCTCAGAATGCCGCTCGTCGCCTCCGCCGCAGGCAGAACTCCTTCCTGGAACTTGCCCCAGATTACCCCTACCTTGACAGTTACGTGGGAAGAGAGCTAGAATGCAGGGACTTTGCGGGCCGGGTTCAACCACTACGGTTGGCAAGGCTCGACTCCTCGAGCCACGAGTTCCGCAGAGCCCCGAGGGCGGCGGTGGTGCGATGCCCAATCACTCCCACACGCCGTCCTCTGCTTTTCCTGCTGTCTTCCTGCCGCCTCCTTACCCTCTGACGGGCGTACCCAAGCGCCGCCGCGCACGCCGTTACCACGGCGCGCCATCCACTCCTTCCGCGCGACAGCGAGGCAGGCGCCCGAATCTCTTTGCCATCAAGCTCAACCTCATGAAATGGACAGCGTTATCCACGTCGATCGCGCCTTTCCCTCTTGCTCACCCACAACCGAAGACATGATCCAGGCAAACAAGTTTAGAAAACAGAATAGAGAATGCCGCGACGGCTGTCAACTCCTTATCCAGAGTTCCAACAACTACTCACGCTTGATGGTGGCCTGAACGCGCGAAGTCAACTCGCCAGACGACATTACGCGACAAAGGCAAGTCAAGACTCCCAGGCATTCACGTACGTAGTTCTACGGACGCGTGCGATTCAGCCCAGACGCGATACGATCCCGCTGCACCGATCCGCCGGATGTTGCGCGGCCACGGGGCCGTCGGGGCCTTCGCTTCGTCATCCACCCGTAACCTACCCCAACCCGGTAGCCCACCGTCGCGCGGCAAGGCACTGGCCCTGCCGCGCGACGCGGATGCGGCTTCCCATACCTCCAGCCGCCGCCCGCCTTACGGGCGAAACGCCCGCTGGAACCACGCAAAATCCTGCAGGTCGATGA
>CAZPTF010000202.1:1238-7368 GCA_964589015.1 uncultured Anaerolineae bacterium | reverse complement strand
GGCGAGGTGCTGGAAGTCGTCGAAAACGAACACCTGGCGCGGCAGATTGTCGCGCGGCGCCGCGATGCACAGCGCGTGACCACCGTGACGGAGATGCACCGGCCGGTCAGTCTGGAAGAGGTCTTCGCGCAGATTCAGGCCGGAAAAGTGAAGGAGCTCAACCTGATTCTGAAGGCCGACGTCCAGGGGACGCTCGAACCGATTCAGAATTCGCTGGAGAAGATCGAATACGAGAACCTGAAGGTCAGGTTTATTCACGTCGGGACCGGAAACGTGAGCGAGTCGGATATCTCGCTGGCGGTTGCTTCGGGCGCGATCGTGATCGCTTTCGCAGTGGAAGTCGATGCGGCAGCGCGACGGATGGCCGATTCCGAAGGCGTCGATATTCGTTTCTACGACGTCATCTACAAGCTCATCGAGGACGTAGACAAGGCGCTGCGCGGTATGCTGGAACCGAAGTACGAGAACGTCCTGATCGGGAAGGCACAGGTTCGGGCGCTGTTCCGTATCCCGCGCAAGGGAACGATTGCCGGTACGCAGGTGACCGAAGGGGTGGCGCTGCGTAGCGCGATCGTGCGCGTCGTGCGTGGCCAAGAGGTCCTGTACGAAGGAAAAGTATCGTCCTTGAAGCGCTTCACCGAGGATGTGCAGGAAGTCAAGACGGGGTTCGAGTGCGGCATCGGCATCGATGGATTCGATAACCTGGCCGAAGACGATGTCTTCGAATTCTACAAGAAGGAAAGAGTCAGTTAGGTCATGGTCAGTCATCGCCAGAAACGAGTGGGAGAGCTCATTCAGGAGGAGTTGGCGGAGCTGCTGCAACGTGAAGTGCAAGACCCACGGTTGCAGCAGGTCTCTATCACGGGCGTCGACGTGTCGCCCGACCTGCAGAATGCGCGCATCTATTTCAGCCTGATCGGAAGCGAGGCCGATATCGCGGAGGTCAGGAAGGCGTTCGAACACGCGTCCGGATTCCTGCGCCGCGAGCTGGCCGCGCGTGTGAAACTGCGCTTCATGCCGGCACTGACGTACCACTTCGACAACTCGCTGAACGAAGGAGATCACATCGAGCGGCTGTTGCGACAGATCGCCGCAGATCGAGTTGACTCCGAGGTGAGCGATTGATGAGCTCGCCGCAGATCCTGCAGTCCGGAAGCGCTACGGCCTGCGTCGAACGCATCCGCGCCGCGCAGCGGGTACTGGTGGTGTGTCACGTCGATCCCGACGGTGACGCCATCGGTTCGCTGCTGGGGCTGGGCTGGTTTCTGCATGCGTTGGGCATCCCACATGGTCTCGCCTGTGAAAGCGTGGTACCGGGCAGTTTCGATTTCTTGCCCCGCAGCGGGCCAATCCTGACACAGTGCGCGGATGAGTACGACCTGATCGTCAGCGTCGATTGCAACGATCTCGGACGGCTCGGGCAATGTGCGGCCGGCCTGGCACTGGCCGGTGTGCCGACCGTGAACATCGACCACCACGTCACCAACCCGCTGTTCGGGACGGTCCATTGGGTCGATAGCGAAGCCGCCGCAACCGCCGAGATGGTATACGAGCTGGCAGCGCCGTTGGGCATCGCGCTGTCGGCGGAAGCTGCGCTCTGTCTGCTGACCGGGGTGGTGACCGATACCCAGGCTTTCCGGACGCCGAACACGACACCGCACACGTTGGAAACGGCGCTCCAGCTGATGAACGCCGGGGCATCGTTGAACGAAGTCATAACGCGCACGGTGGACTCGCGCGGGTTCGCGTCGATGTGCTTGTGGGCACGGGTGATCAACGAAGCCAGGCTGCAGGACGGCGTGCTCTGGGCCGAGGTCAAGCGCGCGCACATGCGCAAGTGCGGCACTGGCCGCGAAGGGCAGAAGGGACTGATCAATTTTCTGTTGACCGTCAGGGAAGCCAGGGTCGTCGTCCTGCTGACCGAAATGGGGGATGACCTCGTAGACGTGAGTTTACGCAGCATCCCCGGACTGGAGGTTTCGACGGCTGCGGTGCGGCTCAATGGCGGGGGGCATCCGCAGGCGGCGGGCTGTACACTCAAGATGTCTCTCGCAGAAGCCGGTGCAGCAGTCCGGGCCGTATTGAAACAGGCGCTCGAAGAGCAAGGTTTTGTGTGGTCCGGCGCGGACAGCGCATGTCCCTGAAGCACGAGTATGCAACGAAAAACGAGCAGCGATTTTGCAGGAATATTCAATATCGATAAACCGTCGCGGATGACTTCGCACGATGTCGTCAACCGGATACGCCGCATGTCCGGCCAACGGCGTATCGGCCATGCCGGCACGCTGGACCCGCTCGCAACGGGTGTGCTGGTCGTGTGCGCGGGTTGGGCGACGCGGCTTACCGAGTATCTGATGGATGGCACGAAGCGCTATCGTGCAACCGTCCGTCTGGGCGTGACCACCGACACGTATGATGCCGAAGGAGAGGTGCTCGCCAGCCGTGACGCGGCGGATGTCACTGCGGACACGCTGCTAACGACACTCGAAACGTTTGTGGGAGCCACCGCGCAGGTCCCGCCGATGCACTCCGCCATCAAACACGCGGGGAGGCCGCTGTACAAGCTGGCACGGCGCGGAGAGACGGTGGAGCGTCCAGCGCGCATGGTGCACATCCACGAACTGCGGGTGGCCGAGTGGAATCCACCGGACGTCGTTCTGGACATCGTCTGCTCCAAAGGGACCTACGTCCGTTCGCTGGCGCACGATCTGGGCGAGAAGCTCGGTTGCGGGGCGCATCTGGCCGGGCTGACACGGACGATGAGCGGCTCCTTTCATCTGGCGGATGCGGTATCGTTGGAAGCGCTGGCACATGCTTGCGCGCAGGGACAGGCCGCCGAACTGGCCTATCCGCTGGAGCGCGCGCTGGAGAATTTCGTGATGCTGCCGGTCGACGAGGCACAGGCGCAACGGCTCAGATACGGGCAGGCTATTGCGGATGAGCTTCCGGACCACGACCACGACCTGGCGCTGGCCATGCTGCGGACGGGAGAACCGCTGGCTGTGTTGACCTATTGCCGCGACACGAGACAATGGCAGCCAAACAAAGTGCTGCAATAGGGTGTGCCTTGACGATGCAATTCTATGACAACCTGACTTCCATCAACCTGACGCAAGACAGTGTGCTGACCATCGGCGCATTCGACGGCGTGCACCGCGGGCACCAGCAGCTGATCGGCCAGATGATCGCCGAGGCGCGCCGCACCGAACGATTGTCTGCGCTGCTGACCTTCCACCCACACCCCGCCGCCATGCTCGCCCAAAATACCCATCCCAAATACCTGACCACGCCAGGCCAGAAAGCGGTCCTGTTGGAGAGCCTGGGCCTGGATGTTCTGGTCATTCTGCCATTCGACACAGTCATGGCGAACACACCAGCCGCCGAGTTCATGGAGAGCATCAGCCGCCCATTGCGCCTGCGCGAGCTGTGGGTGGGAGAGGATTTCGCATTGGGACGGGGCCGCGACGGGAACATCGCCGCGCTGCGCGAGATGGGGAAGGGGCTTGGCTTCTGTGTGCGTGCCGTCCAACCTTACGTGTTGGATGGGCAGGTGGTGAGCAGCACGCGGATCCGCCAGTTGCTCGCGGAGGGCGAAGTCGCCGAAGCGGCGCGTCTGCTCAACCGTTACCACAGCCTGGCAGGCGAAGTCATCCACGGTGCCGGACGCGGACACCGCTTCGGCATCCCAACCGCGAACTTACAGGTGCGCGCCAATCGCGCGGTACCCGTGGACGGCATCTACGCCGTGTGGGCCGTGCTCGGGGACGAACGCCATCGTGGCGTGGCGAACATCGGACGGCGTCCGAGCTTCGATAATGGCGAACGGACCATCGAAGTGCACATCCTCGATTTTCACGAAGACATCTACGGTTGCGACCTGCTCATCGAATTCGTGCAGCGGCTGCGGCCCGAACTGCGCTTCGAGAACGTGGAAGCGCTCTACATGCAGATCGACCGGGATATCGCAAATGCCGAACGCGTGCTATCGTCCGAGCCGTCGTATCCGCAATCGCTGCATCCGGCACGCTGCGCACCGGCGGGGAGCGCCAGCAGAGGCCGGGTGCGGTTCGAGGAGCTGGAATACGTCGCAGACGTGGGAATACGGGCGTATGGGCAGACCATGCAGGAGTTGTTCGCGAACGCGGCATACGGCATGTTCGCACTGATGGTCGAGATCGATGGGCTGGTCAGCACGACGCAGCACGAAATCAGCGTCAGCGCCGCCGACCGTGAATCGTTGTTGATGGATTGGCTCGCGGAGCTGCTGTACCTGTACGACACCAGCGGTGAGGTGTTCATCAGCTTCGATGTCGTGGACATTTCGGATACCCGGCTGCGCGCGAACGTGTACGGGACTTTTCTGGCCCGTCCACAGCTCGAAATCAAGGCGGTGACCTATCACGACCTGCGCGTCGAAGAGACGAACTCCGGCTACACCGCGACGGTGGTCTTCGACGTGTGAAGCGCCCGGCCCGGTGTTGCTGTGGAGACGCTCACGGACAGCTGAGCATCTCCACCGGTATACTGAAGACGGCGGGTTACCAACGCTCGTAGCGCACGAGCTCCGCCAGCGGTTTGCGTTTCTTGGGTTTCAGCTCATCCGCAGGGTAGCCCAGCGGAGTGAAAGCAAGCGGTTCGACGTTGTCGGGCAGGCCCAGGATCTTTCGTGTGGCCTCCGGGTCGAACGCCCCGATCCAACACGTACCCAGCCCCTCATTGGCCGCAGCGAGGATCAGATGGTCCATGACGATCGTGCCATCGACGTCGCCGAAATTCTTGCCATCGTAGCGCCGCACCCAGGCTTCGTCGGTGACGACACACAGACAGATGACCAGCGGCCCCTGCGTGAACCAATCCTTCCCGTAGATCTGCTTCAATTCCTGTTCCCGCCCGCGGGTGTGAATGACGATCAGCTGGAACGGCTGGTAGTTGACCGCGGTCGGCGCAAGCCGTGCCGCCTCCAACACCGCTGCCAATTTCTCATCCGCGATCGCATCCGGCTTGTAGGCACGAACGCTGTACCTTTGCGCGATCAGTTGCGCGTACTCCATAGTATGCCTCCTCTGTGATCATGGTAGGTGACTTCGCCGCTACGAGAAGGGTTTGGCCCCTTCTCCACTATTGCTATTGCGCCAGGATTTGCGCCAGGTTGAGCATCTCCATATTCAACGGTTTGCAGCTCTCCGCGACCTCTGCCAGCGGGGTTGTCGATACGCTGTTGTTGGTCAGACCAACCAGGACGCCGTACTCACCACGAGCCAGGGCTTCGACAGCACCCGCACCGAGCAAGGTTGCCAGATAGCGGTCGTGAGCGCTCGGGTTACCTCCACGCATGACATGACCGAGAATGGTCGTGCGCAGCTCGAAACCGAGGATATGTTTGTTCGCCTGGAAATACTCCATCAGGCGTGCGGCGTTGTAGTCCGCACCCTCCGCCACAATGACCAGGGCGTGCGGTTTGCCGCGCTGATAGGCGGAGCGGATATCCTCAGCAAGTTTTTTCAGGTCGGTCGCGACTTCCGGGATGACGACCGCTTCGGCTCCACCGACGATGCCCGCCATCAGCGCCAGATAACCGCAGTTGCGCCCCATGACCTCCAGGAGAAAGGCGCGCTGGTGCGAGGAAGCAGTCGTTTTGAGCCGGTCTACCGCTTCCAGCGCGATGTTGAGCGCGGTATCCACACCGATGGTGGTGTCCGAGCCGTACAGGTCATTGTCGATGGTCGAAGCGACACCCACGACGGGAAAACCCATCGCGGATAGCAGCGCCGAGCCGGTCTGCGACCCGTTGCCGCCGATGACCACCAGCGCATCGATCTCGTTGCGGTTCAGGGTGCGCAGCCCCTGCAACCTGCCATGCTCGGTCTTGAATTCCACACAACGGGCGCTCCCCAGTACGGTCCCGCCGAGTTGCATGATCCCACCGACATCCCGCGCACCCAACGTTCTGATGTCGCCATTCACCAGGCCGGCATACCCGTTTTGCACACCAAAGACCTGCCAGCCCTTCGAGATGGCCACGCGCGTCACGGAGCGAATCGCTGCATTCATGCCCGGCGCGTCGCCGCCACTTGTCAGCACGGCTATCTTGTTCATCGTTACTTGCCTCCAGTTTTCAGCACGGTTCCCC
>CAZPTF010000202.1:0-1138 GCA_964589015.1 uncultured Anaerolineae bacterium | reverse complement strand
TGCGGATTATGAACCCCATTTATGGTTATATTGCCTGGTTATGGGTGATGTGGTATAATCATACGTAGGGCAATGTACTTAACAGTGCTCGCGGGATCGTGCGGTTCCGTGAGCAATCAGGAAAGATTGGGAGGGCAACGATGAAGAACTTGAAGTCGATGTTGTTGGCAATCATGTTGGTGGTGGTGCTCGTATCTCCGGCCCTGGCGGTGGGACCGGCCTCGCAAGACTTTCCGCTGGAGAAGGGCACGGAATGGGTCTTCGCAGGGCCTGTACAATGGACCAAAGCGGGTTCCGATGATGTGCAGGAAAGCACCATGACGTGGACGATGAAGATCACCGATACCATCGAGCGGCAGCAGGTATTCGCCGCGGTGGTCAAGGGACACCCACTCGATCTGGCATTCTACGACGAGGATACCGTCCCCGGTGACTACCTGATCGTCCGCGTCGGAACGGGCCTGTACTACCTGCTGAGCGGCGACCGCGTGAAGGATGTGTTGCCACGGTTACAAGACCAGGACGATGTGCTCACCGATCTGGTCCAGGATGCCGAGTGCTTCCTGGACTTGCCGCTCGAGAGCGGAAAAAACTTCGGTGAGACGTTCCAGGTGACGCGCCAGGACGGGATGTACTTCTGGAACGTGACCGGGGAGGGAGCGGCGGAGCTGCAGGACATCAAGAGTGCCACAGCCGATACCGGCGCCACGCAGTACGAGCTGGCCTTCAACACCACATCCGACGATCAGCAGGTGGGTTTCGTGCCTGGGCTGGGATTCACCCACTATGCCTACAATCACCACGGGACCACCTCGAGAATGGACCTGAAATTGACGGAATTCCACACGGAGAGCGTGAAATTGACGAAAGATGACGCCGGGAAGTCAGTCGAAGTGCCGCAGGGCGCATCGCTACAGATCACCCTCGCAGCAAACCCGACCACCGGCTACACGTGGCAGGTCGCCGCAGGCGACGAGAGCATCCTCAAGCTGGCAGGCGAGCCGGCATATCAGGCCGAGAGCGACCTGATGGGTGCCCCCGGGATGATGACGTTGACGTTCACCGCTGCGGCAGCGGGAACAACCGACCTGAAGCTCGTCTATGCCCGGCCGTGGGAAAGCGTCCAGCCGGCGGAGAC
>CAZPTF010000201.1:0-7406 GCA_964589015.1 uncultured Anaerolineae bacterium | reverse complement strand
ACGGCGCCCTGATCGTCCAGCGATTCGATGGTCCACGGGCCGGTGCCAATGGGTTTTGCGAACTCGCCCGCGGCGTCGACCGCCGTGGGGCTGAGAAAGCGCACCGGACGGACCAGCGTCAGGTCCTGAATCGACGCGTAGTACGGCTCCGCCAGGGTCAAGACGACCGTCGCGGAATCCGGCGTGTCGACGGACGTCACCCGCGCGGCAGTCGGCAGCCAGGTGTGGGCGTCCGAGCCGATCCAGCGATCCAGATTCCACTTCGCCGCTGCGGCGTCGAAGGGCGTCCCATCGTGGAAGGTGACCCCCTGCCGCAGATGGAACGTCCAGGTCAAGCCGTCCTCTGAAATGTCCCACGATTCCGCCAACGCAGGCTGTATCGAGCCGTCCGCACCGTAGCGCACCAGCGGCTCGTAGATGAGATCCAGCATGGCCATGCTGGAGTTATAATCGTGCGGATTGATCGCGCCGAGCGGGCGTCCCGAAGCCAGCACTAAGGTTTGTTCTACATCACCCGAGGAACCAAAGGCCACTCCAGTTAGCAAGAACATCAACAGACCCGCTACTACCAACAAGGCAGCCATTGTCATCACGTTCTTCTTCGTCATCGCTGTTATCCTTTCATGGTTCTTGTAGTCAATCAACTGATTACCCTTTGAATTCGAGGGGTTACCGCATGTCCTTGTTGGGGATGGGCAACCGTCCCTGCCAATTCGTGCCTGCTGGTACCCCATGTGAACAACAAAGGCCATGAAGCATCCCCATCCGGATTCAATCCGGTTTGGTGACCTTCATGGCCTTATCTCTCTATGCTTTTCGGGATTCAACTCGACACCGGACAATTTCTCCGGTGTTTCAGCCAACGTTTTCGCGATCAGGCGATTGACAGACCTGGGATGCCATTCTCACATCCCTACGTTGCTCTGTCTCTAAGACCTTTCTCGCACTGCTCACACTGTCCGGACATCCAGGTCTGCTCAAGTCTAGCTCTTCCTGGTATCAAGGTTTGTTGCAGTCACGGAGAGACAGGTAAAATGCGCACAAAAACGTTGCCTGGGTTCAACCTCGGGATCAGCTCTCAGTGATCTTCATGATCAATCGTCCGATTTGAACCGGCAACGACTAAATCCCAAACTGACTCCACGTCTATCGAGCAGCGACTATATCACGAAACCAGATCCTTGTCAACTTCGCGAATTGCCTGGACAGCCAGTAATTTTGACGAAAACTGCCGCGCTTTTGCCGCGACAAGTTCACGGGAGGGTTCGGCGGTTGTACCAGATTGTGCCAACTTGCTATGGTGCAGACCGGCGCGTAGCCCGGCTCAGACAACAGGGCCATCGTAATACATCTGGCCGAAAAGACGATTCTTTTCGGCCAGATTACCTCCCGCTATTCAAGGCACGCAGCACCCGCTGATCCCGTTTCCGGATAGCCACCTCTGCCTGATACTCAGCGGTCTACTCTGAAGCGATCCAACCTTCAGGTATTTCCACCTTGGTCTGTTCCATACAGTGCGAGCAATAGAACACCGATGGTTGGTGCATTTTGTGGCAGACGCGGCAGTCCAGTTCGCCAAGGTGTGAATCATGCGGGTTCAGCTCCATATCCGCGGTGCGTTCGATGATCTGCGCGTAGCTTTCGTGTTCGTGACAGCGGAAGCACCATTCCTTGTCGAACCTGCGTTGTCGCAGAGGGTTTTTGTAATCCCCTTTCACATAAGCAATCAGTTCCTCTGTCTGCTGTTGCAACGTAGGTTCGTGGCAATCCACACAGACCACCCCCTGTTCGGCGTGAGCGTGAGCGGAAAGAGTAGAAGATTCCCACGATTCGAGATAGGGCTGCATGAGATGGCAGGTATTGCCACAGAACTGCGGTTGTTCGTGATACTGCCACAGACCTACACCAGCGATGACAACGATCACGACCACAGCAGCCACTGCCACCATGATCCGAGTTCCCGGTTTCTTCAACATATCACGTCAACCCGCGGACTACGGACATCATACCTGCTCCGCAGCAGCGTTCAACCCCGCAATGCGGCCAAACGTCCAGGCCCGACCGTGGCTGAGCCCCGGTGTGGTGGTCGGATACATGTCTCCGAAGAAGCAGCCGGAGGCATTTCCAGCCGCATACAGCCCGGGAATGGGATTCCGTTCCGTGTCGAGCACTTGCAGGTCGGTGTTCACCTTCAACCCACCCAACGTCACAAGGTAGTAGGACGTCATCTTGCAGGCATAGAACGGTGCTTTCTCCAGAGTAGTCAGGCGATCGTGGTGCTTGCCGTAATCCAGGTCCTGTCCGGCCTTCGCCATCTCGGTATAGCGCGTCGTCGTCGCGACAAACGTTTCGACAGGAACCTCCATTTTTGCTGCCAGCTCTTCGAGTGTATCCGCCTTCAGGACCAGTCCGGATTCGAGTGCAGCCGTCAGCTGCTGCGGGGCCCACAAGTTCGTCGGCTCACCCATGTTCTTGCAGCACTGGCTCTTCATGATCGGCCATTCCTGGTCATACTTCTCGTCCCAAACCGCCCAGCACATCGCACCCGGCTGCTGGAGAATCTGGCAACACTCGTAACCCCACGGTAAGTCTTCATTCATGAAGCGTTCGCCGTTTACATTCACGTACAACCAAGGCTGACGAGCAAGGTTGAGGAACTCGCCGGTGGAGGTCGTGTCGAAGTACATCACACAATGCGGGGGATCGTCCATGGCGGCACCAATCCACAGCGCCATCTTGTGACCATCGCCAGTATTGACCGCGGGCGTGTATCCGGAGGTCAGACCGCCAGCCAGCGCACGCCAATCGCAGTATTTCTTGATCATCTCGGGATTGGCCCCGTAGTCTCCGGTACAGAGTACCACGGCTTTGTTGGCATTGTATTGGACGTAATCGCCTTCCGGAGACTCAGCAATCACACCGGTGACCCGTCCATTTCCCTCGCGCAGGAGACGCACAACCGGCGTCTCGAACTGGAGATCGACCCCGAGTTCTTCCGCTTTGCTCTGGAGCATCTGCGCCAGGGTGGCTTGCTTGCCGGGCATGAACACGTGGATCGTCGGATAGTTCTGGAAGTACCACTCCTTGGTCGTTGGGTCCAGAACGACCTCGATGTTCGCCGCTTCCGCCATGTCCAGCAGCCAGTTCATCACCTCAGCACTCTTGTCGGCCCACAGGCTGACGACACGCTGGTCGCTACGATACGAACCGTACTGCATGATGGTGGAGATGATCTCGTCTCGGTCGATGTGGATACCATTCTCTTCCTGCATTCTGCTGTTGACCGCGGCATTGTGCAGTCCATGAACGGTGTAGGTGAGCCCTTTCTCCAGCAGGATGGTCTTGGCGCCCGCTTCCGCGGCTGACACCGCAGCAGTCAAACCGGAAATTCCCGCGCCGATTACGATCACATCGGCAGTGATCGTCTCAGCAATGTCACTTGCCGGAATGGGCTCCGGGGCTATCTCGAACGACGCGAGTTCGGTTCCAGTTGCCTGCGGCAACGGGGCCGCTTCTACACCGGAACCAACCAGAAGGCCACCACCGGCGACAGCGGCTGTGCCAACTGCCGCACCCTTCATGAACTCCCTTCGCGTTACACCTTTGTTCTTGTTGCTGATACTCATTCTTCCATCTCCTTCTTCATTGAATGTACATATCCTTTCAAACGACTGGTTTCTACTACCTGCTCTTGCCGCACCTCCTATCCGCCGATATTGCGACCTCACCCGCCTTGACAGGGCCCAACAGTCAGGGTGCCAGCAGGCTGCCCGATGGCTTCCACCAGGTCCTGCAGATTATGAATTAGCCGTTGTTCTCCCGGATAGACACACATGAGATTGTTTTGAAGATTCAGGCCAATGACCTTGATGTCCCTCGCCTCTTTGAGGTTGAGAATGTGCGCGGCCAGCACCTCAGGTTCATAGAGAGCGCTGGTCTCGCTCACGATCACCGCATCTGGCATCAGCTCGATAATGCGTTCAATGGCCCGGTCGACATCTTCCTCGCTGCACACCACCTCCAGTGCAGTTTCTCGCCGCAGCAAGTTTTCCAAGCCCAACATGAACAACGACTCATCGGTAATAATGAAGACTCGCGACTTTGGTCTGTCATTTCGGTGCGTATCCATATAACTAACTCTATCACGTTGTCTCTGTAGATTGAAGGCCCAAGCGGGTCATTTGGAGTAACCCAAAAGAACTATCTTACGATAGTTCTTTTGGGCAATATGCCGGCAATTGAAGCCACCCGGCAATATGGGAAGCGATTCCTTGTCCGTTGGTCTATGGCGTTGGCGGAGAATCTCCGAGCAAACCTTGACGCACGGCATAGACGGCAACCTGAACGCGGTTCTGCAGGTGCAATTTGTCCAGGATGTTCCTCAGGTGATTTTTGACCGTGCTCTCGGAGATGACCAGGTTCTCGGCGATCTGTTTGTTCGACAGTCCTTCCACAACTAACTCGAGGACGTCGATTTCCCTGGCTGTCAATGGCTCAGTGGTTTCAGCGATCTGCGCCGGGTTTTCGGCAGATCGCTGGAATTCTTGCAGGATCTTAGCCGCGATCACGCCGGAAAAGGATGCCTCTCCCTTCATGACACCCTCGATCACGTCAAAGAGTTGATGCGCCCGCAAGTCCTTGACGAGATAGCCTTGCGCCCCACATTTGATCGCTTCGAACAGGTTGTCTTCATCGTCGGATACGGTGACCATCACCACTTTCACGTACGGCATCTCCCGCTTGATTCGCCGCGTAGCTTCCAGCCCATCGCATTTGGGCATAGCGATATCCATCAGGATGATGTCGGGCATCGTTTCCCTAGCCAGGGTGATCGCTTCAAAACCATCCTCTGCCTCACCCACAACCTCCATGTTGGGGTGGGATTCCAGCGCAGCTTCCACACCCCTACGAAACAGGAAATGATCGTCTACCAGGAGAATACGCACTTTTTCATGCACGCTCATTCCGCATCCGCCTTCAATGGTACATGGAGCACTACCTTGGTCCCGTGGCCCGGCCGAGATTCGAGCGCGAGGGTACCACCTACACTCTCCGCCCGCTCGCGCATGACCTGCAAACCGAAATAGCACTGCTCCCGATCCGCAACGCGAGTGGTATCGAAACCCTGTCCGTCGTCCTCTACTCTGATGCAAAGTTGCCCACTCTCACGCTTGAGCCGGACTCGGACCCTGTTCGTCCCGGCGTGCCGGCGTACATTGGTCAACGCCTCCTGGATGATACGCACGACCTGGACCTGCACGGTTCCTGAGAGGGCAATCTCCTCGCTGCCAGCCTCCAGGCACACCTCCACACCATGATGGGTTTGGTAGTCCGCCAGGTACTCCCGCAAGGCAGGCAGGAACCCGCGTTCGGGTGAAACCAGAGCACGCAGGTCGAAGATCTCTTCGCGCACTGCAGCATACACCCCGCTGATAGCGTCTTGGAGCTCCGTCAGGTGAGTCCGAGCGCGCGCGATCTCTCCCGACGCGAGTTGCCCATCGATCAGGGAAGCCTTGAGCTGCAATGCGCCCAAAGTCTGAGCCAGATCGTCATGGATCTCGCGCGATAGCCGCGCACGTTCCTGTACCACCGCCAACTGCTCGACCTGCTGGTACAAGCGGGCGTTGTCGATCGCAATTGCCGCCTGGTTGGCCAGGAGACTGGCGATACGGACATCGTCTTTCGAAAACCCGCCTGGCTTACCGATCACACCTAACGTGCCGATGGTCCTTCCCCGCACACTTAGGGGAATCGCCAGTAACGATGGGGGCATAGGAAGTCCCGTATACATCCGTTCGTCGCTACTGGTGTCATTGGAGAGGACAGGCTGTCCTGTCCGTACGGCGATACCGGTCAGGGAGCCCTCCAACGGCAACCGCTCGAAGCCGGGCTCCGGTCCCACGTTGAAGGCCACACGGAGATGCGTCCCATTCTCCAGCAGAAAGACGGCACTGCCCAGAGCACCGGTCAGGTCCCGCGCCTCGGTACAGACAATCTCCATCACGTCACCGAGGTCGAGTTCTTCGAGCAACGCACTCATCACCCGCTGAAGACTTTGGCTTTCGGCGAGTCGCTCACGGCTCTCCCCGTAAAGCCGTGCATTTTCGATGGCCAGCGCTGCTGAGTCAGCAAGGCCCCACGCCAGCTCGATCTGGTCTGCGCTGAAGGTGTGGTACTCGTAAAATGTGCAAACCATTGCCACTGCCAACACCCGATCGTTGGCCATGAGGGGCACGGCCAGAACAGACTTGACTCCCAGGGATTCTACCATCTCCCGGCTCACCCGCGGATCAGTCTGTACATCGTAGCAAGCCAGCGGTTCCTTCCGTTCCAGTACCTCACGGAGAAGGCAATCGATGCCGGGATCCACTGGCCGTTCCAGGAAAGTCTGAACCATCGTCGCCGGCACGGGGCGATTGTCGATCCCCAGCCTGGGAATGAGCAGACCCTGCTCTTCGTCTATCAGGAAGAAACTGCAATGATCCACACCAGCAGCGGTCGTCAGGCTCCTGGCCACATGGAGGAGCACATCATCCATCTCGAGCGAACTGGTCGCCCTCCGGGCGACCTCCAGCATCAAGGCGGTGCGCGCATGCTGTTCCCTGAGATGTCGATTCGTCTCGACCGTATACAACGCGCTGCACTGCCGCGCCATCCAACGCAGACAGGTATCCAGCTCGGAGATCATCGCCCACGCCGTGACGGCGTCGAGACGAGGAGCCCGGCCGATTACGGGCAAGGCCGCATCTTTGCACAGTAGCAGTGCCTCGGTAACCTCGCCACTATTGAACCCTTCCCGCAGACGCGTCAGGCTGACGTCGACGACGTAGGTCTCCAGAGACCGATAACAGCCGGTAGACAGCGCTTCCACCATCGCGCCAAGCCCACGCATCGTCGAGACCTGCAATGTTTCCATCGTCAGCTCACGGTAACGCGAATCCGGCATTTGCCGGATCTTCTCGGCCCAAGACGCTGCAATCTCTTGCTGATGATGCTTCAGAATGCCAGCCAGTTCCGAAGCGATTCTTCCCTGCTCGATCGTCATCCTCCCTTCCACTAACATTGGGCAAGGCACCCCGGTGAATGCCGGGGCCACAACACAGTGTGGCGTTCTCTCTAACCTGAATCTTCGTGACGGCACGATACCATGATGGCCGTGAAGGTGATGGCAATATGATTCTGTGGAGACGGGACACGTAAGGTACGATGGTGTCAGTGAGGACGAACCAGTGATCGCCCAACAGGACAAAAGGAACCGCACGTCATGACGAGGATACCACCGAGTCAGGAGCTTGTCAAGAAATCCCTGGGCGATGTCGGCAGCCGGGACTTCTGGCGACAAGTGTAGCGCCTTCGACACGTCCAATGCGCCGGAGAGTACGCCCACTGGAGCAGACTGGGCCGAT
>CAZPTF010000200.1:0-7428 GCA_964589015.1 uncultured Anaerolineae bacterium | reverse complement strand
ATTTTCTTGCTAGAATAAGTCATTCAGACGCGGTTGGGTAAGTGCGTGTATAGCCAAATCCACACAGCGTATTTCGTCATTAGCACGACAATGCCCAACGGAACGCACTTGTCCACCAGGCACTGGCTCGCGCAAAACTCAGAACGACTATGACGAACGGGGGGAATCAGAGGATGTCTTTTTTCGACAGGTTGGCCGCAACGGCCTGCCGCAACAACAGCCTGGTCTGTGTTGGTCTGGACCCGACCGAGGCCTGGTTTCCGGCAGACTTCGGTTTCGTGACCAATCCGATCCTGCAACTCAACAGACAGCTCGTCGATGCGACGAACGATCTGGTGTGCGCCTACAAGCTCAACTTCGCTTTCTACGAAGCCGAAGGGTTGGGCGGGCTGGATTCATTACGTCTCACTATCGACTATATCAAGGCCCGCGATATCCCGGTCATCCTCGATGTCAAACGCGGTGATATCGGTTCCACTTCGGAGGCCTACGCACGCGCAGCTTTCGAAGTCTGGAACGCCGATGCGGTGACAGTAAACCCGTACTTGGGTGGCGATTCGGTAGCGGCGTTCACTTCGTGGGATGATCGCGGCGTATTCGTGTTGTGCCACACGTCCAACCCAGGTGCCCAGGATTTCCAGACACTGACTTGCGGGAACGAACCGCTATACGTGCAGGTAGCTCGCCAGGCGACGAACTGGAGCAAAAATGCCAATGTCGGGTTGGTCATGGGTGCGACCTATCCGGAGGCACTGACGATCGTACGGCGCACTGCTCCCGAGCTGTGGTTGCTCGTGCCCGGCGTAGGCAGCCAGGGCGGCGATCTGGAAGCGTCCCTGGCAGCAGGGTTGTGGCCCAACGGTCTGGGTATGATCTTCAATTCCTCGCGAGGCATCTGCCTCGCCAGCAATCCACGTGAAGCCGCCCGAGAGCTACGGGACCGCATCAACGCAGTCCGAGACCAGTTGCAGGACGAGAACCGGCGGCCCGGACCCGCTATCAGCGGGCTCGATGTCACCATCGAGATGTTGGTATTGAAGCTGGCGGACATCGGTGCCGTGTGCTTCGGTGAATTCAAGCTGAAATCGGGACAGATATCGCCAGTATACATCGACCTGCGTCTTCTGGCCTCCTACCCCGATGTTCTGGCACTGGTCGCTACGACTTATGCCCATCTGTTGTCCGGGCTGAACTTCGAGCGCATCGCAGCCATTCCCTACGCAGCGCTACCGATCGGTACGGCAGTCGCCATGCGGACCAATCAACCGCTAATATATCCGCGCAAAGAGGTCAAATCCTATGGGACACGGCGCCCCATCGAAGGTGCTTACGTGGCCGGTGAACGCGTCGTCGTACTCGATGACCTGATCACCACCGGCGCCAGCAAACTCGAGACCATCAAACCGCTGGAAGACGCTGGCCTCGAGGTAGAGGACATCGTCGTGCTAATCGACCGGCAGGGAGGCGGGGAGGAAGAGTTGGCCCGTGCAGGCTACCGCCTGCACAGCGTATTGACCCTGACCGAAATCCTCGACATTCTGTTGGCTTACGAACGAATCGACACGACGCAACGACAGGCCGTCATCAGTTGGCTCAACCAGGGGAGTGCAGCGTGACGGCGGATCTGCGTGTGAACCTGTGTGGAGTGGCCCTGCCTGGCCCGCTGGTATTGGCGTCGGGCATTCTCGGCACGAGCGCACTCTTGATGGAACGGGTCGCGCGCTGTGGTGCGGGAGCTGTTACATCCAAGTCGTGCGGTCCTGAACCGCGTGCCGGTCACCGTAACCCAGCCGTGTTGGACTGGGGCCCAGGGCTCATCAACGCGATAGGACTGGCGAATCCCGGCGTTCAGGAGGAAATACCCATCCTGAAGGAAACGGCGGAGCGGGTACATCCGTTAGGTGTATCACTGATCGCCAGTATCTTCGCCCATGCGCCGGACGATTTCGGCCGAATGGCTGAGCTTGTGGCCCAGGCAGATCCCGACATCATCGAAGTCAACGTATCGTGTCCGAACATCACGGCCGAAAAAGGGCGCCCCTTTGCACTCGATCCGAACGATACGGCGACCGTCACCCGCGCGGTACGCGACGCAACTACGCTGCCGGTGTTCATCAAATTGTCTCCCAACGTCACTGACATCGTCACCATCGCGCGTGCAGCGGTGGACGCGGGTGCCGACGGGCTGACCTTGATCAACAGCGCCGGTCCCGGCATGGTTATCGATGTGGAGAGCGGATGCCCCGTGCTCAGCAATCGGGTCGGTGGCGTCAGTGGACCAGCGATTCGTCCAATCGCCGTGCGCTGTGTCTACGATGTAACCGGTGCCGTGGATGTACCCGTCATCGGAACCGGCGGTGTGACCACCGGACGTGACGCAATCGAGATGATTATGGCTGGAGCAACAGCCGTGGGCGTCGGGTCAGCCGTGTACTGGCGCGGGCCGGAAGTCTTTACCCGTATCACCGAGGAAATCAACACGTATATGGCTGAACACGGCTACCAGACACTGGATGAAATTCGGGGGATCGTTCATGAACGGTGACGGCCTGCCGCGCGCATACCGTATTGCCGACGTGGTCGAGGAGAACGAGAGTACGCGCACTTATTTGCTCGATGGGCGTATCGACGCCAACGCGGGCCAGTTTGTCATGGCATGGCTGCCTGGCGTGGACGAAAAGCCGTTCAGCCTGGCGGATGCCGATCCGATTGCCCTGATGGTGGCACGGGTAGGTCCATTCACCGAGACACTGCACCGGCTCAGTGCAGGAGAGCGCATCTGGTTGCGGGGACCGTTCGGGGTTGGCTTCGTGCCGGACAGAGGTCCCGCCCTACTCGTGACCGGCGGATACGGAAGTGCGCCGCTATCATTCCTGGCACGAACGCTACGCGTTGCTGGACAGCAAGTTTATGTCGCGTTGGGAGCGCGAACGGAGGATGGTCTACTCCTGCAACATCGCTTCCGGAATCTGGGCTGCGTGGTACACGAGGCAACAGAGGACGGTTCAGCGGGACGCCGTGGGTTGGTGACCGAGTTGGTCACAGCCCTGTTGGACCGGCTCCCCATCAACGCACTGTACGCCTGCGGACCCAACGCGATGCTCGACGCTCTGGTGCCCATCGCGCACGAATGGAACCTGCCCTGCCAGCTCAGTTACGAGGCATACATGCGCTGCGGAATTGGTGTCTGTGGCTCCTGCACGCACGACGACCAGCTCGTATGTCGCGACGGCCCGGTGTTCTCGGTCTGAGCGCCAGGATAACCCTCTAGTTCACCAACAATCCCGATCTCAGCCGCAACAGCGCGATCTCGGCGGGACAATTGTAGCGGAGTGGCGGCCGCGCGACGCCCAGACCACGGTTGACATACATCCACGCCTTGCCTTCACGAAACCATCCGGAGAGGTATCGCCAGGCACCGATGCCATCCCGGTTACCGGCGTGCACGAGTCCTTCGATAGCCTCGAACGCCACAGCAAGGCGGGAATACCAGCCGTTCGGGGAAATTCCCTGGGGCGACAGCCGGAACTGGCCTCCGTGGGTATGTCCCGCGAGGGCAATGACCGGACGGTCCGCCACGTACGGCAGGACGTTGGGGTTGTGCGACATCAGGAGCACGGCCCCATCGCCAGGAATCCCGCGTAACGTGCGTGCCAAGTCAGGCTGTCCGGCCAACATGTCGTCCAGAGCGGCCAGCCACAGATCGGAGAGCAATTGCCGGTTCTCGTTGCACAACACCGGGATGCCGGCGGCATCCAATGCATCACGGACCAGGTCCACCCCATCCCAGTGATCGTGGTTGCCAGGCGAGGCATACCGACCCAAGCGGGCTGGAATGTCGCCCAGCGGGGCCAGTGCCTCTTTCAGATCTGTGGATGAAACGGGCCTATGCGCGAAGTCTCCGGTTAGCAGCACGAGGTCGGGCTGGAGCGCACTGGCTTGTTCCACCATCCGCAATACATCCGCGCGCCGCACGCTGTGCCCCACATGCAGATCACTCAATTGTACAACGCGCAAACCATCCACGTCTCTCGGCAATGCCGGAACATGAACGTCATGCACGGTGATCTCGATCCGGTAAGCGCAACCTGCAAACAGGCCATCGACACAGCCGTGACCATTGCTGCCGAACGGCAGCCAGCGGCACAACAAAGGGGTGCCTTCCGGCGGTGTGGTTTGGGGCCGGAGGACGACGAAGTGTCCCCCGTTCTGCCGGATTTGGATCGGACTGCGCATACCCGTAGAGGGGTGGGCGCTTGCGGGGCGGGAGCGCACGCCAAACCGTCCCATTCCCAATCGGGCTACAGACTGCAATCCTTCGCTGAGAAGCTGAAGCCGGGCATAATTGCCTGATGCCAGGTGTGTTGTTGCCGATTTCATGGTCGATAGCTCCTTGCACTCGTGAAAGGTCAGGCACATAGAGTGCTAATCGGCACCCGGTCATTCAGTTCGCAACAAAAAGACCAGCCTCGAAGACTGGTCCAGCTCACTGCATGTGCTGTTCTGCCTCGTGACACCTGCTCCTGACAACCGTGGAGCAGCAAGGATGTATCATATCCGTTTTCCAGCAATTGTCAAATGGTAAATGCGTTTATTGCCTTCCCGTCCTCTTCAGGCAGCAAAAACGGACCAGCTTGTCGGGCCGGTCCGTTTCGACATTCGTTGGCCTGTCTATCCGTTACTGCTTCTCCAGCGTCAGCCCGGTGGCGCCCCACTTGGCCTTATCGAAGTCGACCGCCGTCAGCTCTGTGCCGACGAGCTTGAACGAGAGCGTCTCGGGCTGCTCGTAGGCGCTGCCATCCTGCGTGCCGGTGAGGGTGGCGACGATCGTCGCGTTCGGGCCGGAGGCCCAGGTGCCGACTTCGACGACGGGCGTCTTGACCCCCGCGGTCGTGGTCGTCAGCTCGAGGGTGCCATCGTCCTGCAGGCGCAGCGTCAGCTCGCCGCCCGCAGCCGATTTGCCGCTGTACTCGCCGGCATAGGCCAGGGCGAGCGCCGCGGAGGGCGCTGTCGCGGCTGGGGCAGTCTTGCTCTTCGCCACAACAGTGGGCACAGCGGCCTGCGCTGCTGCCATCTCTGGCCCATACCACACCTTGGCAATGTCCATAGCACGCGAGTCCTTCACCTCGACCTTGCCATTTGCGTCCATATCACCAGTCAGGACTTCAGTCGCCTTCCAGACAGTCCCCTGCTGGATATTGTCGAGAATACCGTACTCATCCGAGCAGTAGTATTGCACGATATTGTCACCGACGGGGATCAACGTGCCGGTAGCGAAGTTACAGGCCGCACCGTTCGCCAGGTCGAGCTGAAACGGCATTTCCTCCGCTCCTTCGGGGATGTCCAGGTCCGGCAAAGCTTCGGTCAATTTCAACGCGAACGACTGCTCATTGGGCGCGTCGAAGCCACACACGACTGTCTTGCCATCAGTTGCGATCAGGCACGGATCGTAGATGGAGTTGCCGACCGTACAGCGATAGCCCAGCGGCGTCGAGAACGAACCTGTCCAACACGAGCCTTCCAGCGTCGTTTTGGGTACATCAGGCACATAGTGAACGACTTCGGTTTTGCTTACCTTAGCAGGCACTTCAGTCGGCGCGACCGTCGGAACCCTGGTCGGAGCAACCGTGGCGGGTGCCGTCGTAGGAGCAACCGCCGGAGCCTTGGTCGGAATAGCGGTTGGAACAGCCGTTGGAGCTTTCGTGGGTTCCGGAGTTGGCTCAGGTCCCATGAACCATACCTTGCTTAAGGGTACGATCTGCGTACGGGTAGGCTTGAAACCATCGTCGGTCATCTCGCCGACAGTCCGCTCGCCCGTCCACACAGTCCCTTCCCGGAGATCGCCGAAGATACCGGATGAATCCGCGTCATCGCAGCCCCAGTTCAGACGTTTGTCATCGTAACCCGTCGTGGCACCGGTCATGAACCCACAGGTGGTCCCGTCCGCCAACTCGATCTTGTACGGCACCTCCTGCATATCCGTCGGAGCATCAGGTGCCGGCAGCGGCTCGGTCAACTTCAGCGCAAACTCGGCTTCATCTGGCGTATCAATCCCACACACGACCGTCTTTCCATCCGTCGCGATCAGGCACGGGTCGTATATACTGTTCCCCACCATGCAACGCCACCCTGCAGGTGTGGAAACAGAACTCGTCCAGCACGAGCCTTCTTGTGTCGTCGGCGGCACTTCAGGCACATAGTAGATCACCTCGGTTTCGGTCACCGTGGCGGCGGGTTTCGCTTCGGTCGTGGGAGATGCGATGGGCTCTGTCAGCGGTTCCGTCGTTGTCCCAGCTGAGACCGGAATCCACAGCTTCTGCCCAACCTCGATCACGTCCGGATTGCCAATCGGGGCATAGCTGATATCCTCCTCGGTCTTGAGATTGGTCGCATCAACGATTTCGTGGTAGGCTTTGGGATCGCCCAGGTATTCGGCAGCGATCTTGTTCAGCTCATCGCCTGCTTTGACGATGTACTCCTGGCCCTCTGGTGCCTGCGCCCAGACAGCAGAGGAGGGAAGGATCAATGTCAACACGACGATCACGATCATCCATCTTTTCACGATACAACACTCCTTTCATATTGACGCCAGTCAAGTCTATCATCCGAACGCGCAAGTGAGCAATCCCCACACCCACGCGAGCCCGGCAGGGCACTGCAATATCCAGCGGTATACAGCACAACCATTATAACATGCTATGCTGTGAGGTCCAATGGGAGATTGGGGCTACCTGCCCGCATGGCACATCAGTGCCACAGCAGGTAACAAGGGATACGTGTGTTGTCTCTGGCAGAAGTGGGAAGGCGGGGTAACACCTGAATGGCAGGCGTGACATACCAGTCATCCGCTAGTGCCATCAGTTACGCGTGACATTTCCTGTACAATCTGGCACGCCCGTTGCGTGACGCGTCGGGCGTGCCGGAATCAGTGCCGGTCATGGCACGGCAGATACACGATAACACCAAGCACAAGGCCGTTCACGATGGGAGCCGGCCTTGCGCTGATTAGGTCAAGGCTTGACGGCCTTGATCGTGGCAGAGACAATGTATTCGTCCACGCTGCAGCCAGGTACCCACTCGCGGATGAATGCACGGCTCTCTTCTTTAGGGCGAATACGAATGTCTCTGAAGCCTGCTTCCTGCAGGGCAGTCTCCAGGACATCCACGGTTTCCGCGCCCGCCACACATTCGCAATGCAGATTGAGATCGCCGCGAATCTCGTCAGGCAACTGCACCGTGGCAACGGTATCGGAAATAGCCAAACGGCCACCCGGCTTGAGAACCCGATACGCCTCGCGAAAGACAGCTGGCTTGTCGGGCGACAGATTGATGACACAGTTGGATAGAATGACATCCACACTGCTATCAGCGACGGGTAGATGCTCGATTTCGCCTAACCGGAATTCGACCTGGGTATAACCGGCTTTT